>CANUCM010000001.1 GCA_947856675.1 uncultured Clostridia bacterium
CAAATATTATTTCTAAAATTAACTAATAACTGAATAAAAAGACATAAGACCGACGGAAATTATTTTCCGTCGGTCTGAGGCTTTCGAGAAAATCACAAGGGAATTTGAAACCGCTTTCTGATTGCCGGAAATCGCTTGCTTTTTATGGAATTTCCGGTAGAATGTAGACAAATGCTTGACAAAACGGTCAGCTGAAAGCGAAAGCTGTCGGTTGGTGAGCCGCGGTTTGTTCAGGCAGGGAAAAGGGGCGCCGTCACCAGTGCGGCGCAGGGACTGACGGACCATCTCGGAAAGGGGTCGTTTCATGGGATTCTTCAAGAAAAAGAAAAAAGAGGGCGAAATCAAGGCGTTTGCAACGGGCGACATCATTGCGCTCAAGGATGTCAAGGACCAGATGTTCTCGGCAGGGCTGATGGGACAGGGCATTGCAATCGAGTCGGATGACGGCAAGTTTTACAGCCCGGTCAACGGGACCATCACCATGCTGTTCCCAACCAAGCATGCGCTCGGAATCAAGAGCGACGACGGCTATGAGCTGCTGCTGCATATCGGCGTCGACACGGTCGGCCTGAAGGGCGAAGGCTTCACCGCGTTCGTGCAGGATGGACAGAAGGTGTCCGCGGGTGACGCGCTGCTCCAGGCTGACTTGGAATTTATCCGCAGCAAGGGGCTGGAGACGTCCGCGATCCTGTGTGTAACCGAGCCGCACGAGCCGGAGATCACGTTCACGACGGAGGAACGTGTGTATGCGGCGCGCGACGTGGTCGCTACCATTAAGTTATCGTAAGGGAAAGGGGGGAATCAGCATGGTATTGGATCAGATCAAGGGCAAAGTCGTTGTTTCCTGTCAGGCGTTGCCGGAGGAGCCGCTGCATTCAAGCTACATTATGTCCCGCATGGCAGTTGCGGCCAAGCAGGGCGGCGCAGCCGGTATCCGCGCGCAGTCGGTTGAGGATATCAACGCCATCATGGAGGTTTGCGACCTGCCGATGATCGGTATTATCAAGCGCAACTATCCGGACAGTGATGTCTACATCACCGCGAGCATGAAGGAGATCGAAGAGCTGCTGACGACAAAATGCCAGATCATTGCGCTCGACGCGACCGACCGGCCGCGCCCGAATGGCGAAAAGACCGAGGATCTGGTGGCACGCATCCACGAGGCGGGCCGTTTGGCGATGGCAGACTGCTCGACCTATGAGGAGTGCGCAAAGGCGCAGGAAATCGGCTTCGATATCATTTCGACCACACTGTGCGGCTATACGCCGTACTCCAAAAAGGTTGACGGGCCGAACTTCGAACTGCTCAAGAAGTGCGTGGACACGCTCACCGTACCGGTGATTGCCGAGGGCAAGATCAACACGCCGGAGGATTTGCGCCGCGTGTATGAAGAATGTGGCGTGTTCAGCGCGGTCGTCGGTGGTGCGATTACGCGTCCGCAGCAGATCACAGCGCGTTTTGTGGGGGCATTGAAGAAAGAGGGGTAAAAGAGTATGTTCAAATATCTGCAAAAAGTCGGTAAATCCTTTATGCTGCCGATCGCAATCCTGCCGGCAGCCGGTCTGCTGCTGGGTATCGGCGGCGCGTTTTCCAGTGCGGCAACCATTGCGGCATACCCGATGCTGGACGTTTACTTCCTGCAGGTTATCTTCCAGATCATGTCGGCGGCCGGTAACGTTATTTTCGGCAACCTGCCGCTGCTGCTCTGCATCGGCCTGTGTGTCGGCCTTGCCAAGAAGGACAAGGGCACGGCGGCGCTGGCCGGCGTAGTCGGCTTCCTGGTCATGACCGGCACGATCTCCGCGATGCTGGGTATTTTCAACCCGGAAGGCAACGCGATCGACACCGGTGTTATCGGCGCGCTCGTTATGGGCATCATTGCCGTGACCTTGCACAACAAGTATCAGAACATCCAGCTGCCGCAGACGCTGGGCTTCTTTGGCGGTTCGCGCTTTGTCCCGATTGTCACCTCGCTGGCGGCGATTTTTGTCGGCGCGGCGTTTTACATCATCTGGCCGCCGATCCAGAACCTGCTGGTGCTGACGGGCGACCTGATCGCGTCCGCGGGCGTGGTCGGCACGTTCTTCTATGGCTTCCTGATGCGTTTGTGCGGCGCGGTCGGCCTGCACCACATGATCTACCCGATGTTCTGGTATACCGAGCTGGGCGGCGTAGAAATGGTTGCCGGTGCGCAGGTCGTCGGTGCGCAGACCATCTTCTTTGCACAGCTGGCTGACCCGAACCATGTTGGCCTGTTCACCGAAGGCACCCGCTTTTTCGCCGGCCGTTTCGCAACCATGATGTTCGGCCTGCCGGCTGCGTGCCTTGCGATGTACCACTGTGTAACCAACCCGGACAAGAAAAAGTATAAGGGCATTTTCCTCGGCGTTGCACTGACTTCGTTCATCACCGGTATCACCGAGCCGTGCGAATTTATGTTCCTGTTCGTTTGCCCGCCGCTGTATGTGGTGCACTCGCTGCTGGACGGCCTTTCCTTCATGGTGGCCGACCTGCTCAACATTTCGATCGGTAACACGTTCTCGGGCGGCTGCATCGACTTCCTGTTGTTTGGCGTGTTGCAGGGCAACGCCAAGACCAACTGGTTGCTTGAGCTGCCGGTCGGCGCGGTCTGGGCGGTTGTGTACTACTTTGTATTCCGCTTCGCCATCACCAAGTTCAACATCGCGACCCCGGGCCGCGGCGACGACATGGACGACGAGGGCGAAGTCAAGCTGGACACCAAGTCCTCCATGCATGAGGATGCACTGGTAATTCTGGAGGCGCTGGGCGGCCGCGAGAACATTGAGGACGTCGACGCTTGCATCACCCGCCTGCGCGTGGCGGTCAAGGATAGCAATAAGGTCGACCGCGAACTGCTCAAGAAGGTTGGCGCGACGGCAGTCCTTGAGGTTCAGGGCGGTATTCAGGCAATCTACGGCGCAAAGGCCATCCTGTACAAGAATGAGATCAACGATATTCTGGGTGTAGCAGACTAAAAAAACATAGACACGGGCGGGAGGAACAAGCATGAAGCTGCTCATCAAAAAACTGGCGTCTTACGCGATTGATTATGTGCTGGTGGCCGGGCTGGGCGGCCTGTACGCCTTCTGTGCGAGCGTGTTCTATCTGGAACCCGCTACGCAGAACAAGGCGATACTGATGTTGGTTTGCGCGCTCATCACCGTGGTGTTGCTGACCTGCTATGTGCCGACCAAGAACAACGGCCAGACCATCGGGCAGAGGCTCATGCATCTGCGGGTGGTCAACAAAAATGGCAAGCCGCGTACATGGTGGCAGAGTTTTCTGCGCGAGTGTATCCTCAAGGTTTCGTGCGCGCCGCTGTTCGTGCTGTTTTCCGTGGTTTACTATGTTGTCTATCTGCTCATCATGCAGCGCAATCCCAAAGGGGAGCTGGCACATGACCTGCTGCTCAAAACCAGCGTGGTGGAAGTCTGACGCTGCAAAAATACAAAACAGACGCGCCGCAGGCTTGTCCTGCGGCGCGCTTTTCTGTCTTGTCAGCCAAAAAAATGGCGGGAGTTCTTGCAAGAATTGCACAAAAATTATGAAAGTACTTTCAGAACGGACAGATTGCTCTGTCAAAAGGCGCGGCGCGTTTTGTGTAAAAATGCCAAATTTGACAAAAACGGCAAAATCACTTTCAGATTGTCTGAAAGTGTTGAAATAACCGAGGGGGCTGTTATACTTAAAGTAGGAAATGAAGGGAAATGGCGTGTGACAGGCGTCCGGGCTTACAAAGGGGGAACATGGATTGAAGCAGCACGAGCGTGCGGTGCAGGTTGAGACAAAGTTTGAAAGCAATATCATCCCCCGTATCGAAGCCAATTACGAAAATTTGACGCCGCTGGAAAAGAATATCGCGGATTTCTTTATCCACCATCCGCCGCAGGGAGATCTGTCGGCCAAAGCGGTGGCAAAGCAGCTTTATGTGTCCGAGGCGTCGTTGTCGCGTTTTGCGCAGAAATGCGGCTACACCGGCTATCGTGAGTTCCTGATCTATTACAAAAACGGCGGCATGACCGCGCAGCGCATGCCCAGCAGCGGGCATGTCAACACCGTGCTGCACACCTATCAGGAACTGCTGAGTAAGAGCTATTCGCTGATTGACGAGCAGCAGGTGCAGCGCATTGCATGCACGCTGGCCGAGAAAAAGCATATCTATGTTTACGGCCGGGGCAGCTCTGGGCTGGTGGCAAAGGAAATGCGCATCCGGTTTATGCGCATCGGTCTGAATATCGAGGCGATCACCGATTCTCACATCATGCAGATGAACTCGGTGCTGCTGAGCGAGGATTGCGCCGTCATCGGTATCAGCGTTAGCGGCAAAACCGAAGAGGTGCTTCAATCGCTGGCTGCGGCCAAGCGCTGCGGCGCGTTCACCATGTTGATGACTGCGCATGTCAAGCCGGAGTTCCGTAAGTATTGCGATGAGATCATGCTGTTTTCGGTCAAGGAATATTTGGAGAACAGCAAGGTGATCTCGCCGCAGTTCCCCATCCTTGTGATGGTGGACGTGCTGTTTTCCGAGCTTTTGAGTTCGGACGGGCTGCGCCGCGAGTCGCTGCACGACTATACGCTGAAAATGCTCCAAAAGGACGCCAAGCGGTGACAGCTTTAACCGCAGGCCATTGGCCTGCGGTCAGCTCGCTGAAAAACTGATATGTATAGTGTGGTGGCTGGGAGCATAGCAACATAAAATAACAAAATTCGGGGGCATGTACATCGAATTTTGCCCTTAACTCGCGCCATCGGGCGCGAAACCGGGGGTATCAAAAGCGGTTTCTACTGGAACCGCTTTTGTAGATAGGGGGTATTGGATACCCCCTATTAGGCTGTCGAATTTTTCGACAGCCTCAGACCGACGGAAATTATTTTCCGTCGGTCTTATCATTTGAAAAATCTACTCCACCACGAACGAGGCTGTACCGGCTCGGCCTCAGTAGTATCCTGCCCGGCATCCTCTGAGAGCTGATGCTGGATCGTCCCAGCGTGA
>CANUCM010000002.1 GCA_947856675.1 uncultured Clostridia bacterium
GAGCTTTTGACCCAGCGCACGCTGGAGTTTATGGGCGCGTCGGACTCCTCGCTGGGCAACGTGCGCCCCGACAACACCTCGGCCATCATCGCAACGCAGAAGGCCAGCGCCATGCCGCTGGAGCTGCAGCGCATGGAGTTTTACCGTTTTACCGAAGACTGCGTGCGCATCATGATTGACATGATGGCCGTGCACTACGGCGTGCGTCCTGCCGCCTGCGAAAATGAAAAGCCCGCGCCCTTTGACTTTGCAACGCTGCGGCAGGCCAACCTTTCCACCCGCGTTGACATCGGCTCGGCGGCCTACTATTCCGAGCTGATGCAGATTGAAACGCTCGACAACCTGTTTGAAAAGGGCATCATCACCGACGCCGTCACCTATCTTGAGGGCATCCCCGACCAGTATGTGCGCGGCAAGAGCCGCATACTGGAAAAGCTGCGCGAAAAGCAGCAGGCCCTTGAAACCGCGTCCGGCGTGCAGGAGAAAGAGAGGAGATAATGTGGCAGCACTGACAGACATTCTGGCGCAGCAGCTGGCGCAGGCCTTTGCGGCCGCGCAGAAAGCGGCGCAGCAGACACAGACGCAAACGGCGCAGGCCTATACGCCGCGGGGCAGCAACACCGACGAGGAAATCCTCAACAAAAGCCCCGAAAGCTGGAACCTCATCCAAAAGGCCAAGGACGAATACACAAAGGCGCAGGCGGCGGGCGATGCGGCGGGCATGCAGCGCGCCCACGAAGCGGCGGAAAGCGTCCGCGCGCAGTTTGGCTATTCGGGCGGAAAGGACGGCAGCGAATATACGGCGCTGGGACTTCAGAACCAGACGCAGGCGCTGTACGACGCCGCGCTGCAGGAGCTGCGGCGCGCCCAGCAGGCGCAGCAGCAGTCGCTGCAGTCTGAAATCGACCGCGCCGTCGCGCGGCTGGACGCCCAGATTCCCGAAATTGAGCGCTCGGCGGCCGACGCCAACACAAGCGCCTTTGAAACGTGGCTGCGCGCCACAAATCCCTTCGGCGCCGCGGCCCAGCGCCAGGCGCAGCTGGGGCTGGGTGAGTCGGGTTATTCCGAAAGCAGCCTTGCAAATCTCGGAAGCGCCTACCAGAGCGCCGTCGGCTCCAACGAGCAGGCGCGGCAGCAGTCGCTCAGGCAGCTTCAGCAGGCGCGCGACGAGGCCCTTTTGACGGGCAGCATTGAAAAGGCAAACCAAATGGCGGAGTTTGCCCGCGAGCTGGCGCAGCAGCGCTTTGCGCAGGGCCAGAGCCTGATTGAAGCGGCGGCGCAGGAAAACGAGCAGAAGCTCGCCCAGCAAAAGCTGGAAAACGAAATGTCCAGCGACGAGCGCAGCCAGCTGGAAACCATTGCCGCGCTGCTGGCGCGCTACGGCATTTTTGATGGCTACCGCGCCCTGGGCGTGTCCGACGAGCACATCGCCGCGATGGAAGCCTACTGGCGCGCGCTGCAGCTGAAATAAAAAAGGGGGGATGACCATGCAGGAGCAGGACATGCGCAGCACCGACCTGTTTACCGACAGCCAGGCGTCTGACATCGTGGCCGAAAACGCATCCCGGGGGGCAGACGCCTCCACGGCGCTTTCGCGGGCGGTGGAGCGCGTGTGCGCCGTACAGGGACGGCGCAGTGACACCCGCGGCTGGGACAGGCTGTTTGAGCGCTATCCCGACGCGCGCAAAAGCGGGCTGGACGCCGAGATCTTTGAGGGGGTGCGCGGGGGCATGACGCCGACGGAAGCCTATCAGACGGCGCGCATGCGCGCCATGAGCGCAAAGGCCGAAGAGGAAAAAAGCGCGCTGCGCTCGGTGGGCCCGCTCAGCCCCGAGGGTGAAGCGGGCGTAAGCGACCCGTTTTTGTCGGGCCTTAACCAGAAACACTGAAAGAGAGGAATGAGGATATGGCTATCAATCTTGCAGGAAAGTACGAAAAGAAAATCGCGGAAAAGTTTACCCGCAGCTCCTTTGTCGCGCCCAACGCCTCGGACGATTTCAGCTTTGAGGGCGTGCGTTCGGTATCCATCTATACGCCGCAGACCGTCGGCATCAACGACTATGTGCGCGAAGGTCTCAACCGCTTCGGTACGCCCAACGAGATGCAGGACGAGGTGCAGGTGCTGACGCTGAGCCAGGACAAGGGCTTTTCCATCACCATTGACCGCGGCAACAACTCCGATCAGATGATGGTCAAAAACGCCGGGCGCATGCTCAACATGCAGATTGCCGAGCGCGTCGTGCCCTTTATGGACCAGTATGCCTTAAATGCCTTTGCCCATCAGGCCGGGCAGATCAAGGGCGTGCAGGCGCCGGGCAAGGACACCATCGTCGGCATGATTTTTGACGGCGCCTACGCCCTTGACAACGCGCTGGTGCCCGAGGACGGCCGCGTTTTGTACCTGCCGGCCTGCTACTACAACATGGTGCGCCTGTCGGCCGAGTTCCAGGGCGTCGACGCGCTGGCCGGCCGCGCGCTGGAAAAGGGCTGCGTCGGCACCATTGCCGACATGAAATGCATTAAGGTCCCCGACCGTTATTTCCCCGAGGGCGTGTATTTCATCATCGCCTACCGCGGCTCGGTGATTTTCCCGTGCAAGCTGAAAACGGCGCGCATCCTGACCGACGTACAGGGCATTGACGGCGCCGTGCTCGAGGGGCGCAACTACTTTGACGCCTTTGTCATCGGCGCCAAGGCCGACGGCGTGTATGTCGCGGCGGACACCGCCCTTGTCACCGCAGCGCCCCAGGTTTCGGTGTCGGACGGCACGGCCACGGTGACGGTCCAGACGTCGGGCGCCACGAGCCGCTATACCGTCGACGGCTCCGACCCGCGCTACAGCAAAACGGCCCAGACCTATACCGCCCCCGTTGCGCTCGGCGACGGCGAGGTGCTGCGCGCTTTTTCCGAAAAGACGGGCATGCTGCCTTCGGGCGTCAGCGAGGCCCAGGCCTGAAAACTGCCCGGCGGGAGCCCTTTGCGGCTCCCGCCTTTGACAAAGGAGGGATTGATATCAAAGCCGAAACGGTATACAGGCTGGCCTGTGCCATCCTGATGGAAAAAACCGGGGTCGACCCGGACTTTCAGGCTTTTTTTCCGTCGCTTGTGACGCTGCTTGCGCAGGAGGCGCTGCCGTATGAAAACGCGCGGCGCGCGGTGCGGCTCGAGCCGGTTTTGGAGCAGGCTCCGACGGTGGAAAGCATGCAGGACGACATTCCCTACAGCGATCCCATCTGCCGCCTGGCGCTGCCCTACGGCATTGCGTCCTTCTTTTTCCAGGACGAAATGGACGATTACCGGGCGCAGGACTACCGCGCGCGCTACATCCTCGCGCTGCGTGAGGCGGCCGAGTGCCAGGGTGAAGGCGTTGAGGATCTGTACGGGGGACAGGCGCCATGCCGGCCCTGACGGCGCGGGGCACCCCCGCATCGCCGCAGGTGCACCTGAAGCGGTACAGCTCGTTTCGCGGCGTGGATTTTTCTTCCGACCCCTCGCAGGTGGACGACCGGCGTTCGCCGTGGGCGCCCAACCTCATTTCCGATGCGGGCGGTTTTCCCGAAAAACGCCTGGGCTGGCGCACCCTTCACACCTTTGACGGGCCGGTCAACGGCATCTTTTTTTACCGCGGAACCCAGCAGAGCCACATGCTGTGCCATGAGGGCACGCGGCTGTGGCTGTGCGGGGAGGACGGAATGCAGCTTTTGCGCGAGGGGCTGTTTTCGGGCCGCAGCAGCGCGTTTGCCATGGGCGGCAAGTTGTGGATTCTGACGGGCGGGCAGTACCTCGCCTACGACGGCGACAGCGTGTGCGACGCCGCCGAGCTTGCCTATGTGCCCATCACCTCGCTGCCCGGCTCCTCGTCCTCGCGCGTTTCCTATCAGGCGGTCAACCTGTTGACGCCGCTGCGCAAAAACCTCTTTATCGGCGACGGGGAGCAGACCGAGTTTACGCTGGACGCCCCCTGCGATGAAAACGGGGAAGTCACGGCGTGGGTCAACGGCGAACAGGTGACGGGCGTCAGCGCCAGCGGCAGCACGGTGACCTTTGACAGCCCGCCGGCGGCCGCCGTCCCGGCGGGCGTACCCAACATCACGGTGCAGTTTCCGCGCACGGTGCAGGGGGCGGCGCAGCGCGTGACCGGCTGCACGGTGTGCGCCTTGTACGCGGGGCGGGTGTTTTTGTCGGGCAACCCCCAGTATCCCGGCGTCGACTGGCACAGCGAAATCGACGTGCCCGAC
>CANUCM010000003.1 GCA_947856675.1 uncultured Clostridia bacterium
TCCACCATCACCCAGCAGCTTATCAAAAACATCACCGGTGACGACGAAACTTCGGTCAAGCGCAAAATCCAGGAGATTATGCGCGCGCTCGAGCTGGAAAAAAAGTATGAGAAGGATGACATCCTCGAGCTGTACCTCAACACCATTTACTTCGGGCAAAGCGCATATGGGGTGCAGTCGGCTGCGCAGACCTATTTCGGAAAAGACGTCAGCGAGCTGTCGCTGGCGGAATGTGCCGCAATTGCGGGCATTACCAAAAACCCGTACAAGTATGACTTAATCCGTTTTCCGGAGAACAACAAGGAACGCCAGGAGCTTGTGCTGAGCGAAATGCTGGATCAGGGCATTATTACGCAGCAGGAGCATGATGAGGCGGTGGCCGTGCAGCTGCAGATTGCCGAAAAGGGCAGCGGCAGCGGCAAGGAAGAATACCAGTCCTATTTTGTGGACGCCGTGATATCGCAGGTCCTCAAGGATCTGCAGGAGCAGAAGGGGTACAGCGAGAGCATGGCGAAAACCCTCCTGTATACCGGCGGACTGCGCATTGTCACCACCATCGACGTTGACATCCAGGAAAAAATGGATGAAGTTTTCCAGGATGTGGAAAACTTCCCGGGCGAGCTGGGCAACGACGGCACCATGCCGCAGGCGGCCATGGTTATTATGGATCCCTACAACGGGCATGTGCTGGCACTGTATGGCGGCCGCGGAGAAAAAACGGGTGACCGCGTGTTCAACCGCGCGACACAGGCGTACCGCTCCCCCGGCTCATCCATCAAACCGCTGAGCGTGTACGCGCCCGGCATGGAGTACGGCGTCATCACACCGTATACCGTGCTGGACGACGCGCCCAAGGACTTCACCGTGCGCGCGGGCGGCTGGCCCAAGAACGAAGGCGGAGCCTACGGCGGGCGCACAACCGTGATGAAGGCAGTGGAACGGTCGCTCAACACCATTGCCGTTGAGGTTTTGCAGTCGGTCGGCGTGGAGAGGGCGTTTAACTTCGCCCACACCAACCTGGGCCTGACATCGCTGGTTGAGCGCCGTGTGGAAACCGACAAAAAGGGCAATCAGGTCGTCAAGAGCGACATGGATCTCAGCCCGCTGGCGCTGGGAGGCGTGACCGACGGCGTAACGGTGATGGAAATGACGGCGGCCTACAGCGCATTTACAAACAACGGCACCTATACGCAGCCGGTGCTGTATACCAAGGTGTACGACTCCAGCGGAGCGGTGATTTTGGAGCAGGATCCGGTGCAGACGGTGTCCATGTCCTCCAAGACGGCAACGTATATGGTCGAGGTCCTCAAAAACGTGGTGACCGGCTCCCAGGGCACCGGCCGCAAGGCCGCGCTGGGCAACGGCATCGAGGTGGGCGGCAAAACCGGTACCACCGATGACAGCTTTGACCGCTGGTTCGCCGGCATCACGCCGTATTACACCGGTGTGGTGTGGTTTGGCTATGACAAACCGCAGGACGTGGGGTATTATGCCACAAACCCGGCGCTGTATCTCTGGAAAGAAGTCATGCAGCGCGTGCACGAGGATTTGGAGTCCCGATCGTTTGAGCTTTCGACCGAGCTGAAGTCGGTCAGCATCTGCGCCGACAGCGGTATGCTGGCAGGGGAATGGTGCTCGCAGGATGTGCGGGGAAGCCGCGTCATCACGGCAAAGCTGGCGGAAGAGGACGTGCCGGTCAGCCGCTGCACCATGCACATTCCGGTGCAGATCGACTCGGTCACCGGCGGCATCGCCAATGACTGGTGCCCGGTGGGCGATCTCAAGACGGTGGCCCTGCTCAGCCTGCAGCGCCAGTATCCGGCTGCCGGCGTCAGCATTGCCGATCAGAAATATGTGGTGCCCTATACGACGGAGGAAGGCATGTACGCCCCGTCGAGCGGCGGCCGGTACGCAGCGTCTGTGTGTACGGTGCACAACATGGAAAATGACGGGAACGCGCCGCCGGAACCGGTGGAGCCTGACATCCCGTCCTGGCCGGAGGATCCGGACGGAGGAACCGGAGAGGAAGGCGGCGAACAAGGGGGAGAACAGGGAGGAGAACAGGGTGGCCAGGAACCTGTCGAGCCCTCGGATCCGGATGTGCCGCCGGAGGAAACTCAGCCGCCTGAACCATCATAAAAAAGCACGCCGCAGAACTCTCTGCGGCGTGTTTTTTTAGAAGGGGAGGGCGGCTCAGCCCTGTTCATGGGTGGAACGGCCGTCACCGGACAGGGGGATGGCCGGACCCAAAAACCGGGGCTCGCGCCGCAGCACGTCGGTTTCAATGACGGCTTTGACGCGCGCGAGGCTTTCGCGCAGCCGGTTGTACTCGCGGTAAGTCTGGCGATCGGGGCAGGGGACGCCCCAGGCGGAGATCCCCAGGCTGCGCGCGATGTATATGGCGCGGGGCATATGAAAATCCTGTGTGCAGATCAGAAGGCTTTCGGCCTGAAAAATGTCGCGGGCCCGGTACAGCGAGTCGTAGGTATTCAGCCCCGCGTGGTCCAGGAAAATGTCTTCGGCCGGGATGTCATGTGCCAGCAGATAGGCCAGCATGGCGGACACTTCGTCGTATTCAGCTGTGCTGTGATCGCCGCTTGCAAGGATCTTTTTTGCCTTCCCGGCCCGGTACAGGGCAATGGCGGAATCCAGGCGATCGGCCAGCGTGGGCGAGGGCTGATTGTTGTCGTACACGCGGGCGCCCAGCACCAAAATGGCGTCGCAGGCCGGCAGCTCATCGATGCTTTGCAGAATATAGGGTGCGCTTTGTGATGTTACATACCGGCTGCAGGCAAAAATGCAGACGGCGGCAAGCAGTGCGGCGGCGCAGGCGGCAGCGAGAAGACGGCGCAGCACACGGCGGATGTTCATTGAAAATCTTCCTTCCGGGGTTTTGTAATATTGGCGCTCATTATAAACTTTTTTGCCCGAAAGAACAAGCAAAACGGCGTAAAATTAAGAAAAGTTAAGAAAAAAACGGCCTTCCGTGCAGGAAGGCCGTTTTGCGTGCAGGCTCAGGCGTCAAAAGCGTGTTCAAAAATGGAAATGGCATCGCCGATGGACTTTTCCATTGCTTCGTGGCCGTAGCTGTCCACTTCATTTTTATTTTTTTCGCCGTGGGTCAGGCAGCCGGCACCGCCGATGCAGCCGCCGGAGCAGGCCATGCCCTCGATAAAATTGTTGGGCAGCATGTTTTTGGAAGCGCGCAGCAGGGCGGCGCGGCAGGCTTCGATGCCGTCGCAGACGATGGGGTTTGCGTGAAAATCTTCAATTCCCTGCTCTTTCAGCGCCTGCGCCACCGCGTCGGACAGCCCGCCGCTGCGTGCGAAAATCCGGCCGTAGTACGAGGCGTTGTCGAGAACGTCCAGCGGGAGGGAGGTGATGTCGATTTCTTTGCCGTCAAAGAGGGCCTGCAGCTCCTCGAAAGTCAGTACACAGTCCACAAGCTCGCGCACGCCGGGGCGAAGCCGCTCCTGTTTTTTTGCAGTGCAGGGACCGATAAACACCACTTTGGCTTCCGTGTCGGTTTTCTTGATGGCTTCGGCGATGGCGGCCATGGGGGAGGGGTTGTGCGAAATGTGCTGGGCCATGGCGGGAAAGGCCGTTTCGATATACCGGACAAAGGCCGGGCAGCAGGAGGAAGTCAAAAAGCCCTTTTCAGCCAGCTCGCGCGCCTCGGAGTAAGCGACCAGATCGGCGCCCAGAGCAGCTTCCACCACGGTATAAAAGCCCAGCGCCTTAATGCCGGAGACAACCTGGCCGAGCTTGGCGTAGCTGAACTGGCTGGAAATGGACGGCGCCACAACGGCGTACACTTTGTAGCGGGTGTTGTTTTGGCTTTCACGGAGGAGCTGTATGGCGTCAAGAATAAAGGATTTGTCTACGATGGCGCCGAAAGGGCACTGGTATACGCAGGCGCCGCAGGAAACGCAGGACTGGTTGTCGATTTCTGCCGCGCTGTGTTCGTTGATGTGGATGGCTTTGATTTTGCAGGCTTTCTGGCAGGGGCGCTTGTGGTCGATGATGGCCGAATAGGGGCATACGCTGGCACAGCGCCCGCACTCGATGCACTTTTCTTTGTCGATATGGGCGTGCTGGTGTTTGTCAAAGGAGATGGCTCCCCGGGGGCAGGCTTCTTCGCAGCGGTGGGCGATGCAGCCGCGGCAGGCTTCGGAAACCTGCCAGCCGCTGACGGGGCATTCGTCGCAGGCGATGTCCAGCACCTCGATGACGTTGGGGTTTTGCGGGTTGCCGCCCATGGCCAGCTTGATGCGCTCGCCGATGATGGCGCGCTCCTTGTAGACGCAGCAGCGCATGGTGGCCTCCGGGCCGGGCGCAATGGTTTTGGGGATGTCGGGCAGGGACTGCGCCAGGGTGTCAGAAAACGCTGCGCGAGCCACTTCGCGCAGGACCTTGTACTTGAGGTGCTGAACCTTGGTGTCAAATTTTCTCATGGCGGAAATGATCTCTCCCTCGGGGATTTTAATAAAGGTTTACCTGTACGCGCTTGCCCATTTTTTTCAGACATTCGGCCAGCTCGTCGACAAGGCGCATCTTAATGTTGAAGTTGATGGGAAGATTGGGGTTTTGGTGCGCGGGATTGACGGCGCGGCCGACATAAAAATGGATGTCGGTCGCCTGCTCAAACAGCATGCGTGCAATGAGTGACGCGCCGTCGCGCTTGTAGCTCCAGTCGGTATAGCGCGCATTGTCCTCCAGGTAATTTTTGGCGTATTCCAGCACGCGGCTGAAGGTGATGACGCCTTCGGTGACAAGGTCGATCCCTTCGATTTTGGCAATGGGCGGGATTTCGGGATCGAGATATTCCATGCAGGTATTGATGGGCTTGCCGAGATATTCGGCGGCGAGCTTGGAGGTAGTGCCGCCGCAGACGATGCGCTTTCCCTCTTCGCTGAAAAAGCGCTTGTGCATTTCCGGAAGATCGGCGGGGTCGCGCGGGGGGCCTATCATCAGATTGACCGGCTGACGGCGGCGGATTTTTACCGCGAGGACCGTCGTGTCGTCGCCGGGCAGGCCGCCGTACAGGCGGTTGCACTCATTGAGCAAAATGGTGGAATAGGTTTTGGCGGTAAAATCGGGGTCATACATCATCTCGAGAAAATCGATGACGTTTTCGCGCAGCCAGCCGAAGTTGAGCGACATGCCGACGCCGGCGTGAATCACGCCGTCGCTCATGGCGAGGAAAATGTCGCCCTCTTCCAGCACGATGCGGGAGCGGTAGATTTTTTTCCCGCCGATGGTGCGTTCTTCTTCGTCGTAGGGCATGTTTTTCCCGTGGCGAAGCAGGATGACGTGGGGGTTGTCAAACTGGATGAGCTCGGCCTCCCGGTTGTCCACAATGCGGATGATGGTGAATGTGGAGTAGGCCACGCCGCGCACGGAACACACGGGCAGAGTGGCGGCAATGGTTTCCACGCAGTCTTCCAGGCTGATGTTGTTGGCCATCAGGGTGGAAATGATACGGCTGGTCAGCGTGGACAAAATGCAGGCCTTGACACCGCTGCCCAGGCCGTCGGCCAGAACGGCGGTAATGGTGTCTTCACTGTCGGGCTCCACAATGTCAATGTGGTCGCCGCACAGCTGCTCACCCTTTTTGTTCAGGCTGTAGTAGCCGATGTCAGTGCAAAGATCACTCATCATTCAGCGACTCCTTCAGCTTGGTCAGGGCGATTTTGGTCTCGGCCGTGGTTTCGCCGAGAAGCGATGCGATTTCCTGAACGACACGCATCTGCTTTTCAATCACCTTGTCGGTCACCTCAATGGTGTGGCGGCTGGCGGCTTCCTTGCGCGCGTGCTCTTCGGCCTCCCGGGTGATGTCGCGCAGAATGGCCATCAGGTTGTGGTACTTGCCGTCATACACCACCGTCAGCTCGACGTGCTTTTTGTATTCGGGCAGATAAAGCTGCACGGCCTTGCTGTTGCGTTTGGTCTGCACAACCTGCGCAAAGGGCTCGGGGTTTAAGTAGCGGACAATGGGCTGGCCCACGGCGTCCGAAGGCAGCGCAATGTTCATGATGGCGCAGGCCGCGGGGTTAATTTGCTGGATTTGCAGATCTTCGTCCAGCAGGCAGATGCCGTTGGGCGTATTTTCCAAAACGTTGCCGGAAAAAGTCTCGGCTTTTTCCTTGAGGTAGGGCAGGCACATGGTCAGGTCGGCTTTGCCCAGGACAACGGCTTCGGCTTTTTCGCGGCAGGTATTGTAGCCGCAGCTGCCGCAGTTAAGCTCCTGCTCGGGGGTCATTTTGCCCAGCGCGTGCAGGACTTCTTCAATGGCCTGCTGGCCCGGTTTTTGCCTGTGCAGGCCCATAAAGCTGTGCTCGGCGTGCAGACGGCCGGGCTGCAGCGACAAATCGACGGGGAAGTCCTGCGCGGGGGCGTACCGGTCCACATAGACAAAGTCGCGCATGGGAGCGCGGTGGTTTTTGCCCATAGCCGGGCCGCCGACACAGCTTCCGGTGCAGGCGGACATTTCAATAAAGCAGTTTTTGAGATCGCCGCGGATGATGTCCTGCAGCGCCGCAATGCAGTTTTCCGGGCCGTCCACGACAAGATAGGTATAGTCGGGGCGCCTGTGCTGCATGGAGCGCAGGATGCCGCCCGAAGTGGGGAACAGCCGGGCACGCCCGCCGGTTTCGGGGGGATCGGGCAGCTTTTCAAGGGAGATATTTTCGGACGAAAGCCACTGGTTCAGCTCCTCGAAGGTCAGGACACAGTCGGCCGCACCGGGATACTCGTCGCATTCGGCCTTTTTGGAAATGCAGGGGCCGATAAACACGGTCAGGGCGCCGGGGAAACGGCGCTTGATGTCCGCGCAGTGTGCCTGCATGGGGGAACGCACGGGCGCAAGATAGGGGAGGGCTTCGGGGAAATGCCGGCGGATGAGCAGGTTGACACTGTGGCAGCAGGAGGAAATGAGCACATCGGGGTGCTCGCTGTCAAGGATTTCCTCGTAGCGGGTTTTGACCATGGTCGCCCCCACGGCGGTCTCCTCTGCATCGGTAAAGCCCAGCTTCTGCAGTGCCTTGCGCATGGCTGTAATGGTAACGCCGGGAAAATCGGCGACAAAGGAGGGAGCAAGGCTGGCGTAGACCGGACGCCCGGTGGCAAGCAGCGCGCGTGCGGCGTCGAGATCGCAGCGGATCTCCTTGGCGTTCTGGGGGCAAACGACAAAGCAGTGCCCGCACAGAATGCACTCGTCGCCTACGATGTGCGCCTGGTTTTCAGAAAAACGGATGGACTTGACCGGGCAGTGGCGAATACATTTATAGCAGTTTTTGCAGTTGGACTTTTTAAGCCGGAGATATTCGTTCACAAACAGGCCTCCTTTGTTCCGTTATAGTCCCAGGGGGGTCAGGACATGGGTTTTGAACACCTCATCAAAGTTTTGTTCGCTTACGCCGGATACGATCTCGTCATCAAAGCGGATGGAAACGCCCTCGGTGCATTTTCCCAGGCAGAAGGCGGCGCCGAGGTTGACTTTGTCGTTCAGGCCATAGCGTTCGAGGCTGCTTTTCATCAGCTCAATGATGGCGTACGAGCCGCGAAGGTGGCAGGAACTTCCAACGCATACAGAAATATTCATGCAAAAACCTCTTTTCAAAGCAGAACATAAAATGCTGATCTCATGGTAACAGCCCACCCGCCGGATGTCAATACGGCAGGCGGAAAACAGATAAAAAAATATCAAAAGCCGGAGCGGTTTTGCCGCTCCGGCTTTTGGTGGCATATTCAGAGATTCATGGCGAACTCGTGGGTGGAAACGTCGTACTTTTCGGCCAGAGCGTCGTAGGTTTCCTGATATTTCTGGTCCAGCAAATCCGTGCGGGCCTGCGCTTCCCAGGCGGGAAGGCCGTCGCCGACAAAGTACATGATGTGATAGCCGTAGGAGGTTTCGACAATGGCGTTGTCGCCGGGCTTGCGCGCCGGGTCAAAGATCCAGTCGTTGAACTCTGTGACCATCTCTCCTTCGGTGACATTTTCGTAGATGCCGCCGGCGGCAGCATTGCTGTCCTTGGAGTATTCGCGGGCGAGCTCAGCAAAGCTTTCCTCGGTCTGATCGCCGTTTTTCCATTCTTCGTACACCGTTTCGGCGAGGGCTTTCTGATCGGCGTTGGCCGTTTCGATGGCCGCCTTTTCCTCATCGGTGGCGTCTTCGGCGGCGGTTTCGGTGCCCAGCAGGATGTGGCGCACGTCGACGGTCGGGGAAGCGTCGCGCTCACGCGAGAGGTAGTACATGACGGTGTAGCCGTTGTTTTCGTTGTCGATGACGGCGGTGTCGCCCTTTACGCGCGCGGCGTCTTTGTACCACTCGGCCAGCGGGCTGGTCGAGGAGGCGCTGCCGTTGGTGACCAGGGTGGCGTCGTCCTCTTCGTACTTCTCCTTGTCTTCCTCGGAGGCATACTCGCGTGCCAGCTCAATAAAGGACTGCTCATCCTCGATGCGGGACAGCATCTCGTTGGCCGTTTCCTCGGCGGCTTTGCGGTTGGCTTCCGTCTGGGCTTCGGCTTCTTCTTCGCTGGCGGGCGCGCCTTCGGCGGGTTCCTCGCCTTCGGCCGGCTCGGTGTAGGTCACGGTTTCATAGGGGACGGTAAAATAGCGGTAGGAAACATCGTCGTAATCGTCCTTGTGCTCTTCGTAGAAGGCTTCGACTTCCGCGTCGTCGGCGGTCAGGCCTTCCTTGAGCTGGTTCTGGTACCCGAGGTAGGTGAAGCGCCGCTCAAGAATGCTTTCGAAGTCCGACAGCTTCATCTGGTTGCCGTACACAGCCTTGACAAACTCTTCAAGATCCATTTCGGCATCAGAGGCCGAGGTTTCAAACTGCTTGTGGTAAGCCTCATATTGAGCCTGGGCGTATTCGTCCGTGCTGTAGTCGTAACCGGAAGCGATGGCTTCGCTGTACAGCACATAGGCTTCGGTCAGCTGGGTCGTGACGGTGTCGCGGATATAGTCGGCCCAGGTGCGGTTTTCGTCATACATCTGCAATTCGATGTTGGAGGTATCGAGGCCGTACTGGCCGTAATAGTAAAGGACGTTGGACAGCGTGTCGTGGTAGTACATGTCAAACTCCAGCGCGCTGATTTTCTGGTCCCCGACGGTCATGGCAGTAAAGGCGCGGTGCACGGTGCCCGTTGTATAGGCAATACCCCAGGCTGCGCCGCCCACAATGGCCAGGCACAGAACGACCAGAACGACACGGCCGGCTATTTTACCCACCTTTGGGTTTTTCTTTTTCTTCTGAGGCGCATTGAGAAGTTCATCCTCATGCTTGCGCCGGATTCTGTCTGCTTTTCCCATCTCTAAACCTTCCTTTGTTTTGTCAAGCTGCCCCTCATTGTACCCCAAAACAGGGGCAGTTGTGTTACGAACATGTAAATTATCAAATAAAGCGGGCAAAATGTCAACTCTTTTTTTGGAAGAAACAGGAGAACTTCCGGAAAAAAACATGGCAGGAGGCAAAAATGTCTTGCAATTTTTGCGCGGCTGTGGTAAACTATATCGCGAATGTAAGTCAGTGATGCGAGGTGAGAGAGCAATGAAAGAGGGCATTCATCCCAAGTACAAGGTGACCACTGTCAAGTGCGCCTGCGGCAATGTCTTTGAGACGGGTTCCACCAAGGAGAACATCCGCGTGGAAATCTGCAGCAAATGCCACCCCTTCTTTACCGGTAAGCAGAAGCTGGTTGACACCGGCGGACGCGTGGACCGCTTCAAGAAGCGCTTCAATCTGGAGCAGAAATAAGACAAAGCGGCGCCCTTTTCGGGCGCCGTTTTTCAATCTTTTTACGGATGCGGCGGCAAAGCCGCGGAGGGATCGATTTGATAGAAAAAAAGCAGAGCATACACGAACGCGCGCTGCTGGTCGGCGTGAGCTGCAGCGAGGCGGAAGGGTTTGTCAACTCGGACGACGAAACCATGGACGAGCTTCGGGAGCTTTTGGAAACAGCGGGCGGAGAGGCCGTTTTATCCGCTGTGCAGAACCGAAAAACGCCCGATCCCCGCACTTTTATCGGCGAGGGCAAGTGCCGGGAGCTTCGCGAGCTCATCAAGGGAAACGAAATAGAGCTTGTGGTGTTTGACAACGAACTGGGGCCTTCGCAGACGCGCGCCCTGGAAAAGGAGCTGGACTGCCGGGTTATCGATCGCAGCGCGCTGATTTTGGACATTTTTGCTTCCCGCGCGCAGACGCGCGAAGGCAAATTGCAGGTGGAGCTTGCGCAGTACCAGTACCTGCTGCCTCGTCTTTCGGGCATGTGGGGCCACCTGGTGCGCCAGACGGCGGCGGGCGGGAGAAGCCCCATCGGTACGCGCGGCCCGGGCGAAACACAGCTGGAAACCGACCGCCGGCATGTTCGCCGCAAAATCCAGAAGCTGAAGGAAGAAACCGAAGGCGTGCGCCGTGTGCGGGCTGTGCAGCGGCGCGGCCGTGAAAAGGCGGCGGTCCCGCTGGTGTGTATCGTCGGCTATACCAACGCCGGAAAATCCACGCTGCTCAACGCGCTGACCGGCGCGGGCGTGCATGCGCAGGGGCGGTTGTTTGACACGCTGGACCCGACGACAAAAAGCCTTGTGACGCCCGACGGCACACAGGTTCTGGTGTCGGACACCGTGGGCTTTATCCGCAATCTGCCGCACCATCTGGTCAACGCGTTTCACGCCACGCTGGAGGAGGTCAGCTATGCCGACATGCTGGTGCATGTCATTGATGTCAGCAGTCCGTCGTGGCAGCAGCACGCCGGGGTGGTTGAAAAGCTGATTGACGAGCTGGGCGCGGGCGCCGTCCCGTGCATTACGGTATTTAATAAGGTGGATCTTGTGCCTGACGGGGACTTGCCCCGGCGCGCGGGCAGCGTGTACTGCTCGGCACTGACGGGCCGGGGGCTGGATGCGCTGATGCAGAGTATGGTGTCGGCGCTTTCGGCGCAGCGCAGGCGGGTTTCCTTTGTGCTGCCTTACTCCGACGCCGCTGTGCTCGATGAGCTGTACCGGCAAGCCAGCGTCAAGCGGGCGGAATACGGGGAGCACGGCATTGATGTGGAAGTCGTAGCCGATGCGCGGGTTCTGGGGCGTCTCCGGCGCTACCTGCCGCAGGAGGAGGCTTCGGATGAAACCGTATAAAGTACCTGCGGGCGAAAGCGAGATTGAGCTGATTGAGAAGAAATCGCGGTTTATCAGCCGCATCTGCCCTGTTGAAACCGCGCAGCAGGCGCAGGAAATTCTGCAGGCCGTAAAAAAGCAGTACTGGGACGCAAGCCACAACGTTTATGCTTATGTGCTGGAAAACGGGGTCATGCGTATGAGCGACGACGGCGAGCCGCAGGGAACGGCGGGCATGCCGACGCTCGAGGTGCTGAAAAAAGAGGAAGTTAAAAACGTCCTGTGCGTGACAACGCGGTACTTCGGCGGAACGCTGCTGGGTGCAGGCGGGCTGACGCGGACGTACGGGAAGGCCTGCAAGCAGGCTCTGGACGCCGCGGGCCTTGCCGTGATGCAGCCCTTTGACGTTTTTGAGCTGGATTGCCCGTATGCGCTGCTTGAAACCGTTCGGCGTCTGTATGATGCGTTTGAGGCGGCAGAGGAGCAGGCGGCGTACGGGGCGTCGGTTGTCCTCACGGTGTGCCTTCCGGCGGAAAACGGCGGGCCTTTCTGTGACAAGCTGGTTGATCGGACAAACGGCGCCGTTCGCCCGCAAAAGAAAGAAGGCAAGCTGCTTGCAAAAAAACTTGGCTGAAAAAGAGGAAAAAGGGCACGGTACGCGTATATATATAATGTAGAGATCCGATGTGGGAGGAATGCGTATGACCATTCGGGAAACGCTGGAGCAGGCAGAGTGCCAAATGCTGTCGCCGCGCGCTGCGCTTTCACAGCGTTCGCGGGGGCGGGAACATCCGGACGACGAGTGTCAGGTGCGAACCTGCTACATGCGCGATCGCGACCGGATTATTCACAGCAAGGCGTTTCGGCGCCTGAAGCATAAAACGCAGGTGTTTATTTCGCCGGAGGGCGATCATTACCGCACGCGCCTGACCCATACGCTGGAAGTGTCGCAGATTGGCCGGACCATTGCGCGCGGGCTGCGGCTCAACGAAGATTTGGTCGAAGCCATTGCCCTGGGCCACGATCTGGGGCACACGCCCTTCGGCCATGCCGGGGAGAAGGCGCTGGACAGCGTGTCGGACTGCGGGTTCCGTCACAACGAGCAAAGCCTGCGCATTGCGCGGCAGCTGGAAAAGGGCGGCAGGGGCCTGAATCTGACCTATGAGGTGCTTGACGGCATTGTGTGCCATACAAGCGGCGGCAAGACGGCCGATACGCTGGAAGGGCAGATTGTGCATTACTCCGACCGCATCGCCTACATCAATCACGACATTGACGACGCGCTGCGCGGCGGCATTTTGCGACAGGAGGACATCCCTTCCGATTTAAGCGCCCTTTTGGGGTGCTCGCACAGCGCGCGAATCAATTCATTGGTGCTGTCGGCCATCCGCTTTGGCACGCAGACGGGGGAGATAGGCCTTGAGCCCGAATACGCCGATGCCATGGAAAAACTGTGGCAGTTTATGTTTCAGGCCGTGTACAAAAATCCTGTCGCCAAGGGCGAAGAGAGCAAGGGCATGGACATTCTGAAGCGTCTGTACGAGCATTTTTATAAAAACCCCGGCCAAATGCCGGAGGAATACCAAAACACGGCTTGTCGCGACGGCCTGTCGCGCGCGGTGTGCGATTACATTGCCGGCATGACCGACCGTTTTGCCGTGGCGCGGTTTGAGGATTTGTTTATCCCCAAGTTCTGGAGCAAGATGTGATGTCCCGCTGCGGCGGAGAAGGGAGGGAAGAGCATGGCACTGCCGGACAGCTTTCTGGACGAGCTGGTCGCCCGGAGCGATATCGTGGAAATTGTGCGCAGGTATGTGCCGCTCAAAAAACAGGGCAGCAATTATTTTGGCCTGTGCCCGTTCCACAATGAAAAATCCCCGTCCTTTTCCGTGTCGCCCGACAAACAGATCTTTCATTGCTTTGGCTGCGGTGAGGGCGGCGGAGTTATTCAGTTTGTCATGAAAATCGAAAATCTCCCCTTTATCGAGGCGGTGCGGCTGCTGGCCGATGCGGCAGGGATGCAGATGCCTTCGGAGCGGGAGCAGAGCGACGAGCAAAGGCGCCTGAGGGAGCGGCTTTTGGCGGTCAACCGTGATGCGGCGCGCTGGTTCCACAGCCTTTTGAACCAGCCGCAGGGGCAGGCGGCGCAGCAATATTTTTCCGGCCGCGGCCTGAGCAGAAAAACCGTGACGGCGTTTGGGCTGGGGTATTCGGAGGACTCGTGGGATGGTCTTTTGCGCCACCTGACAGGGCTTGGCTACCGCCCGGATGAAATCGAAAAGGCCGGACTGGCCGTGCGCGGCGCAAAGGGCGGGCTGTACGATCGATTCCGCGGCCGGGTGATGTTCCCCATCATTGACGTGCGCGGTGATGTGGTGGGCTTTGGCGGGCGCGTGCTCGACGACAGCAAGCCCAAGTACTTAAACTCGCCCGACACGCCGGTGTTTCATAAAAACCGCAACCTGTTTGCACTCAATAT
Source organism: uncultured Clostridia bacterium (assembly GCA_947856675.1). Classification (GTDB taxonomy): domain Bacteria; phylum Bacillota; class Clostridia; order Oscillospirales; family Butyricicoccaceae; genus Ventrousia. The sequence continues at coordinate 13,595 of CANUCM010000003.1, forward strand.
GGCCAAAAAAAGCAAACTGGGCAAGCTGATACTGGCGGAGGGATATATGGACGTCATCGCCCTGCATCAGGCAGGGTTTGACTGTGCGGTGGCGTCGCTCGGAACGGCGCTTACCGAAGAGCAGGCCAAACTGATGACGAGGTATACTTCAGAGGTTGTGATATGCTATGATTCCGACGGCGCCGGGCAGAAAGCGGCGCAGCGCGCCATTGACATACTCAACCGGGCCGGGCTTTCCGTGCGCGTCATGCGCGTGCCGGGCGCCAAGGATCCCGATGAGTACATCCGTGAAAACGGAAGCGAGGCCTTTGCGCTGCTGCTGAAAAAGCCGCAGACCGACGGCGAATACCGGATTGCGCAGCTCGCAGCGCGCCATGATTTGCAAAGAGATGATGAACGCGCGGCATTTTTGAAAGAAACCGTCAAACTGCTGGCCGGCATGCCCAACCGGATTGACCGCGAAATTTATGCCCGTTCGGCAGCCAGGCAGGCGGGGATTTCTGAAAACGCCGTGCTGGCTGAGGTCGAAAGAGCCATTGCTTCCGGGTACAGGCGCCGGAAAAAGGACGAGGAAAAAAAGGCGCTGCAGCCGCTTCGCAACGCGCAGCCAAAGGACCGCGAGCTGCGTTACAGCAATCCGCGCTCGGCGCTGTGCGAGGAAAAACTGCTGGCACTTGTGCTGCAGGATCAGGAGTTTTTGGACAAAGCACGCCAAAAATTGAAACCGGAGGCGTTTTCTTCGGATTTTCTGGCAAAAATATATCAAAAAGCCGTGGAGCGGCGGGAGCAGGGGCTTGAACTCTCCGCGGCGGCGTGTATGGCCGGGCTGCCGGAAAACGAGGTGCGCCACCTGTCGGGTGTCCTCGCGGAAACGGTGCGTTCGCGCGAGCCGGAAAAGGAAATGGACGATTATATAAAAACCATATTGCTGGAAGCACAAAAGAGAAATGCGCAGAGCGACGAAGAACTGCTGCGCTGCGCCGCCGAGGCGGCACGCAAATGAGGGAGGATAAAGTATGGCAGAAATGGAAAACGCAAAAAATCTGCTGCACGATTTGCTGGAGCACGGAAAGAAAAACGGAAAGCTGAGCATGAAGGAGATCACGCACGTCTTTGATGAGATGGAGCTGGATCCCGAACAGCAGGACCGCTTTTTTGAAGCACTGGAAAAGGCCGGCATTGACATTGCGGTGGAAGAAGAAGATTTTCTGCTGGCAGGGCAGCCCCTCGATGATGTCGACGGGGATTTCCCGGGAAATGTGGAAGAAATCCCGGAGGAAGAGCTGGTCGACACCTCGGCGCTGGCCGAAGGCCTTGCGATCGACGATCCTGTACGCATGTACCTGAAAGAGATAGGAAAGGTCGATCTGCTGTCGCCCGACGAGGAAATTGAACTGGCCAAGCGCATGCTGGACGGCGATGAAGCGGCCAAAAAGCGTCTGGCGGAGGCAAACCTGCGCCTTGTCGTGTCCATTGCCAAACGGTACGTCGGCCGCGGAATGCTGTTTCTGGATTTGATTCAGGAGGGCAATTTGGGCCTTATCAAGGCGGTGGAGAAGTTTGACTACACCAAAGGCTATAAGTTTTCCACCTATGCGACCTGGTGGATCCGTCAGGCCATCACCCGCGCCATAGCCGATCAGGCGCGCACCATCCGTATCCCGGTGCACATGGTGGAAACCATCAACAAGGTGATCCGCGTGTCCCGTCAGCTGCTGCAGGAGCTGGGGCACGATCCCAGCCCCGAGGAGATTGCCGCGGAAATGGGCATGCCGGTACAGAAAGTGCGCGAAATCCTCAAAATCGCGCAGGAGCCGGTGTCGCTGGAAACGCCTATCGGCGAAGAGGAGGACAGCCACCTCGGAGACTTTATCCCCGATGACGACGCACCCGAACCGGCCGAGGTGGCCTCGTTTACGCTGCTGAAGGAACAGCTGGTCGACGTTTTGAAAACGCTGACGCCGCGTGAGGAAAAAGTGCTGCGGCTGCGCTTCGGCATCGAGGACGGCCGCACCCGCACCCTGGAGGAGGTGGGCAAGGAGTTCAACGTCACCCGGGAGCGCATCCGCCAGATCGAGGCCAAGGCCCTGAGAAAGCTGCGTCATCCGTCCCGGAGCAAGAAGCTCAAGGACTTCCTGAACTGACCTGAACGCAAGGGACGCCGCCCGGCACCGGGCGGCGTCCCTTTTCACACAGCGGAGAATCGTGCATCTTCGCCAAGAAAGCGGAAAGGTTCGACAGCGTTCTTGGGAAAGGTTACAAAATGACACCGGGAATGTAAGAGACTGTAACTGTTTTTTTACCTTCCCGTAATGGAAACGAGAGGAAAGAAACGGGGGGTCAGGCTATAATATAGAAAAGAAGAAAAGGAGGCGGATGTCATGAAAAAGCTGCTGATCTCCCTGGTCGCCGCGGCGATGCTCATCTCCTGCGCGGCCTTTGCCCTCCCCGCCTCTCAGGCGGAGCAGGACGAGTCCCCCTTTGCCGGCGCCGTCCCCCCGGTGGACAGCCTGGTGATGTGCATGCTGGAGCGGGACTACAGCTACCGCCCCGCCTCTGACGACTTCTTCTGGGCCTCTCTGTACTACATGCTGGGCATCTACGGCTCGGAGGACAGCCGCTCCACCGTCACCGATGACACCGTCTCCTTCCCCGAAGAGGTGGTTTGGGACTACGCGGCCTCTCTCTTCACCGATTTCCAGGGCCTGCCCCCCGTCCCCGCCGGGCTGGAGGAGAGCATCGGCTACGACGCGGCCGCCGGCAGCTATGTCCTGGCCCGGGGCGACGCCGGCCTGAGCGAGACCGTGCTGGGTGAGGGAACTCCCTGCGGCGCGGACAGCTGGCTGGTGCCCGGACAGGTGGTCTCCCTGGAGGACGGCTCCGTCCTCTGTGAGTTTGAGGTCATCCTCACCGAGAGCGATCAGATGTTCCCCTACACCGTGTCCGACCTGCTGATCCTCTCCTGAATCCGCATATGGGAATGCCCCCCGAAAGGAAGTGTTCTCTCCTTTCGGGGGGCATTTTTATGCCCTCATGACAGGGGGACCGGCTGCCCGAAGAGGGTCACCGCGGCCCCCACCGGCTCCGCCGGGGCGGCGAAGCGGCACACCAGATAGCCCTTGCCCCCCCAGTTCCAGCCGGAGCAGGCGGCGCGGCCCGTCTCCCATGCCGGGGCGGAGCCGTCGGCCAGGGCCACCGCCACGGCGTCTGCCGGCACGGACTCGGGGTCGCCGGTGTACTCCACCACTACTCCGAGGGGGGAGAGGGACACTCCGGTCACCGTGGCCCCGCCGGGGGCGTCCAGGGTGAAGCCCGCCGGGGTGGACAGGCCCGCCGTCTCCCGGGCGGTGAGGGAGAGCGTCCAGTCTCCTTCGATGGGCTCGGTGAGACTTTGGTAGTTGGCGACGAACCAGAGCCTGGTCACCCGGTCCCAGCTCTCCCGGTCAAGCCCGGGCAGGACCACATCCTGCCCGTCGGACAGATGGGTCCGGTCCTCGGCCTCCGTGAGGCAGGCGGTCCCGTCGTCAAAGATGGCGAACACCTGGACGGGGCCGGTCATCTCATACCCCTCGTCCAGCACCGCCCGCAGGTGGAAGGCCCCGTCCCCGTCGAAGCCGACCACCGCGGTGAGACCGTCCAGCCCCTCAAAGGTCTGCCCCGGCTGGTCGGGCCGGAGCACCGCTCCGTGGCCGGTCTCCGTGGTCTCCAGCGGTTCCGTCGGGACCGCCGCCGGGTCCAGGTCCCGGGCAGCCCAGTACTGGCCGGGAGTCAGCGTCCCGCCGGAGAGGGTCAGCGCCCCGCCGTCGGTGAGGCCGGCGGCCTCCAGCTCCAGCAGCAGGGTGCCGCTCTCCTCGTCAAAGGCCAGGGCTGAGAGCCCCCAGCTGGTGGCCCCCTCCAGGTCCATCTTGGCGGCGGTGTGGGCGTCCAGCCGCCCCTGCCGGTCGTGGGCGGTGAGATAGACCCGGGCGGAGACCCCGTCGGAGATGGCCCCCGCCACCTCCAGCTCCACCCCGGCGCTGACGCTCCTGGCCCCGCCTCCGGACAGATAGGGGGCGAAGGGGCCCAGATGGGCCGTCAGGGCGTCCCACACCGCGGGCCCCGCCGCCGCGGCGGTCACCGTCAGGACGGCGCACAGGGCGGCGGCTACGAGGCCCTGGCCCACACCATCACCAACGCCGTGGCC
>CANUCM010000004.1 GCA_947856675.1 uncultured Clostridia bacterium
CGTTATCCCGACCGCGTGCTGCTGCTGGTGACGGATCAGTGCTCGATGTACTGCAGGCACTGCACACGCCGCCGGTTTGCCGGCCAGCATGACAGCGCCGTTGCCATGGAGCAGATCGATCGGTGCATTGATTATGTTGCGCGTACCCCGCAGGTGCGTGATGTCTTGCTGTCGGGCGGGGACCCGCTGCTTTTGAGTGACGATAAGCTGGAATACATCATTGCCCGCCTGAGGGCCATTGAGCATGTTGAAATTATCCGCATCGGATCGCGCACGCCGGTGGTGTGCCCGCAGCGCATCACCCCCGAGCTGTGTGCCATGCTGAAAAAATACCACCCTGTCTGGCTGAACACCCATTTTAATCACCCGGACGAAGTGACGCAGGAGTCGGCCGAGGCCTGTGCACGGCTGGCTGACGCCGGCATCCCGCTGGGCAACCAGACGGTGCTGCTTGCCGGCGTCAACGACTGCGTGCACGTCATGAAGAAGCTGGTGCATGAGCTGGTCAAAATCCGCGTGCGTCCGTACTACATTTACCAGTGCGATTTGTCCTATGGCCTGGAGCACTTCCGCACGCCGGTTTCCAAAGGCGTGGAAATCATCGAGGGCCTGCGGGGGCACACTTCGGGCTACTGCGTACCTACTTTTGTGGTCGACGCACCGGGCGGCGGCGGAAAAACGCCTGTAATGCCCAATTACGTCATTTCCCAAAGCGCGCACCGCGTGATTCTGCGCAACTTTGAGGGAGTTATCACCACATATACCGAGCCGGAAAACTATCATGAAACCTGCCAGTGTGAGGTGTGCAGGGGAGAGAAGCCGTCAGAGCTTATCGGGGTGGCCGCCCTGCAGCAGGGAGCGCAGCTCTCTCTTGAGCCGGCCGGGCTGGAGCGCAACAAGCGCCACCGGGAGGAATAAAATGATGCAGGGCAAGCTTTCGCTGGACCCGCGCCTGATTGAGCAGGCGCGGGCTTCAGCCCGTTTTGTGGCGGATGATGTGCAGAGCTACATTGATCTGCATACGACCGTCGCGGTGGAGCGGGCTGTATGCCGGCTTTTGGGCATTGATTCAGTCAATGAAAACGATGTGCCGCTGCCCAATGTAGTGGTTGACAGTCTGCTGGACAGGCAGTGTCTGGGGCAGGGCGCGGCGTATTATATCGGAAATGCCGCAGCCGAAACGGGAATGTGTCCGCAGGAAATTGCCTGTGCGGTTGCGCGCGGGGAGCTGGAGCTGACGCGCCTGCCGCAGCACGGTGCGGAGGAAATCCAGCAGGCGCTGCGCGCGCCGGTACAGGCGGCTCTGGAGCGCATTGCGGGCCGCAGACGCCGCAGGGAGCAGTTTATTGCACGGCACGGCGGTGAAAAAGAGGGGCCCTGGCTGTATCTGATTGTTGCCACCGGCAATATTTATGAGGACATTGTGCAGGCCAGGGCGGCGGCACGGCAGGGAGCCGACGTCATTGCCGTGATCCGCACAACGGGCCAGTCGCTTCTGGACTATGTACCCTACGGCGCGACAACCGAGGGGTTTGGCGGCACCTACGCCACGCAGGAAAACTTCCGCCTGATGCGCGCTGCGCTGGATGAAGTCGGGGAGCAGGAGGGGCGGTATATCCGTCTTTGCAACTACTGTTCCGGGCTGTGCATGCCTGAAATTGCCGCCATGGGCGCGCTGGAAGGCCTGGACGTTATGCTCAACGACGCTTTGTACGGCATTTTATTCCGTGACATCAATATGAAGCGGACCATTGTGGACCAATACTTTTCCCGCGTTATCAACGGGTTTGCCGGCGTTGTCATCAACACAGGGGAAGACAACTACCTGACGACTGCCGACGCCGTATCCGAGGCGCATACCGTGCTGGCAAGCCAGTTTTTAAACGAGCAGCTCGCACTCAAGGCCGGCCTGCCGGAGGAACAGATGGGACTGGGGCACGCTTTTGAAATTTCTCCCGACATAAAAAACGGTTTTTTGTTCGAGCTTGCACAGGCGCAGATGGCGCGGGAGATTTTCCCCCGCGCCCCGCTCAAATACATGCCGCCCACGAAGTTCATGACGGGCAATATTTTCCGCGGGCACGTGCAGGATGCGCTGTTTAACATCACGACCATTTTAACGGGGCAGAAAATCCACCTGCTGGGAATGATGACCGAAGCCATTCACACACCGTTTATGTCCGATCGCGCCCTGTCCATTGAAAACGCGCAGTATATTTTTACAACCATGGCAGATCTGGGAAGCGAGCTGGAGTTTAAAAAAGACGGCATCATCTGCACGCGTGCGGCCGAGGTTTTGCGCAAGGCGGCCGATTTGCTGCGCGGCATGGAAGACCTCGGCCTGTTTCAGACGCTGGAAAAAGGCGTGTTTGCCGACATCAAACGCCCGCAGGACGGGGGAAAGGGGCTTTCCGGTGTGCTGCCCAAACTTCCGGGGTATATCAATCCCCTCATTGACGCAATGAAAGGGGGTGCGGGCGCGTGAGTTCGGGGCTTTACAATGTCAGCAAAAACGATTTTGACAAAACGCTCGATCTCCGGGCGCTGCGCGCCTACGGCGATACCATGAACGACGGGAAGGTGCAGCTTTCGTTGACGCTGCCCGTCAAAAACGACGAGAAGGGCGCTGAGGCGGCGCGCGTCCTGGCGCGCAAGATGGGGATTTCCGACCCGTCGGTGGCGCACAGGCAGGCACTTGACAGCGAGTTTACTTTCTATGTGGTGTACGGCTCGTGTCTGCACAGCGTGGATTATACGGCCATCCGGGTGCAGGAGGTCGAAACCGAAACCATGGAAATGGAGCAGGTCAATGAGTACATCCGGCGCAACATTGGGCGAAAGGTTGTCGTTTTGGGAGCATCCACAGGGACCGATGCCCACACGGTCGGCATTGACGCCATCATGAACCGGAAAGGGTTTGCGGGGCATTACGGCCTGGAGCGCTATGAAATGATCGAGGCGTACAATCTGGGAAGCCAGGTCAGCAACGAGGAGTTTGTCAAAAAGGCCCGCGAACTGTCGGCTGATGTGCTGCTTGTGTCGCAGACTGTGACGCAGAAGGATGTGCACATTCAAAACCTGACCGAGCTTGTGGAGCTGCTGGAGGCGGAAGGGCTGCGCAGCCGGGTGGTGCTGTGCTGCGGCGGAGCCCGTATCTCGCACGAGCTGGCCAAAGAGCTTGGATATGACGCCGGGTTTGGCGCCGGGAAATACGCCGATGATGTGGCGACCTTTGCAGTGACTGAGATGGTTGCCCGCGGCATGGGGAAAAATTGAGAAAAAAGCCCGCCCCTGAAGGCGGGCTTTTTCTTGGCCCGGACAAAAAGGAACGGGAAAAAATATAAAAAATCCGAAGGATATGTGGTATAATGATGCCAAAGAATACCGGCAGCTTACCGGGAAAAGGAGGAACAGGAGTGTATCAGCCTTCGGAAAAGAACAGGGAGCGGTTTCAGGCGCTGGCAGCGCTGCCCGCGGTGCGCACAGCGCTGGAGCTTATCGAGAGGGATCAGGACAGGTGTATTGAGGAGCAGTGCGAGCTCACATGCATCGAGGCGCCCACGGGATCTGAAGAAAAACGCGCCGGGGTATTTGCTGAAAAACTGCGTGCGCTGGGCCTTGAAGACGTACATATCGATCGCAACGGGAACGTCGTGGCTCTGCGGCGCGGCAGGGGCGGCGGCCCGAAAGTGGTCATCGAGGGCCACCTTGACACCGTGTTCCCTTTCGGAACGGTTACAGGGGTTGAGCGCAGGGATGGCTTTTTGTACGCGCCGGGCATCGGCGACGATACGCGGGCACTTGCCATGCTTTTGAGCCTTGTGCGCGCAATGAACGAGGCCGGCATTGAAACGGCAGGCGACGTTGTCATTGTCGGCACAGCCCGTGAAGAGGGCGTGGGCAGCCTCGGCGGAATGAAGGATTTTCTCGCCGACAACGGGGATATCGAAGCGGCGCTCAGCGTGGACAATCACGACATGGGTGAAATCGGCTATCAGGCAACGTCGGGTGAAACGTGGGAAATCCGCTTCAGCGGACAAGGCGGGCACGCGTTCGGGGCGTTCGGAAGCATTTCGCAGCCGCTGCATGCCGCGGCGCGGGCCGTGGCCAAAATTGCGGACATCGAGGTGCCGGAGCAGCCAAAAACTTCATACTGTGTGTCCAATTTCCACAGCGGCAACGACGCCGGGGTGCACGCCATTGCGTCGGAGGCGGTTATCAAGCTGAACTTCCGGTCCAACAGCGTACAGGAGTTTGAAAAGCTCAAGGCAAAGATTTTTGATGCGGTGGAAGCGGCCTGCCGTGAGGAAACCGAGCGCTGGGGAAAAAATGCCGTCTGCTGTGAGAAAAAGCTCATTGGCAGCATGCCGGGCGGCGAGCAGGATGCGGACTCACCGCTGGTGCAGGCCGCGTGGCTCAGCCTGGAACATCTGGGAGTGACCCCGTCGCTGTCAAAAGGCGGGTGCACCAACGCAAATGTCGCCATCGCAAAAGGAATCCCCGCGCTGTGCATCGGGCGTGCATGGGCGCCTGACGCGGAGAGCCGGAAATCCTACAACCACAGCCTGGACGAACGCTATCCCATCGCGGGCGCTTACAAGCCGGTGCAGCAGGCGCTGCTCGTGCTGCTGTCGGCTGCCGGCGTATATGGGGCAGTTGATTCCGTCCTGAAATAACGGAGGGAAGACATGGCAAAAACGACATTTATTGCAGCGGGCGACGCGTTTATCACCCGCCGTTTCCCCGCAGGGGGTTATGAGGGCTTTGAAGCGGTGCGTGACTGTGTAATGCAGCACGACGTACGCTTTATCAATCTGGAAATGACTTTTCATGACTGCGAAGGCGTGCCGGCCGCCGTCAGCGGCGGCACATGGGCCATGGCCGACCCGCGCACGCTGGATGACATTCGATCATACGGCTTCAATCTGTTCAACACGGCCAACAACCATTCCTGCGACTACAGCCACGGCGGGGTTCTGGCCACGGTGCGCAACCTCAGGGAAAGGGACATGGTGTTTGCCGGAACGGGCAAAAACCTGGGGGACGCGCAAAAGCCGTGCTACCTCGAAGTGCGCGGAACGCGTGTTGCAATGATAGGAGTTTGTTCCAGCTTTGACCGTTCGGCCATGGCGGGGGCGCAGACAGCCGATCTGCCCGGGCGTCCGGGACTCAATCCGCTGCGCCATCACAAGCTGTTCCACCTGGACGCGCAGCATTTTTCCATGGTGGAGGAGCTGGCTGCGGTGACAAAAATCAACGCCGCGGCAGAGCATTCCGTGCAGCTGGGTTATTCAAACCCGCCGCGCGAGGGGACGCAGTCCCTGGGGAGCGCCATGTTCGTCCGGGACGAGCGCTGCTTTTCCGAAACACTGCCGGAGGAAAAGGACATGGCGCGCATTGAAGCGGAGATCCGCGAGGCGAGAAAGCAGGCGGACGTTGTTCTGGTCAGCTTCCACGGGCACGAAACCGACGACGATGACACCAAGGTGCCGGCGGGCTTTCTGGAGCTGTTTTCGCGCCGGTGCATCGATGCGGGCGCGCACGCAGTCATCGGGCACGGGCCGCATGAGCTGCGCGGAATTGAGCTGTATCACGGCGGCGTGATTTTTTACAGCCTGGGCAACTTTATTTTTGAAACCGAAACGGTGGAATATCAGCCCTGGGATGCCTATGCAAACCGCGGCATGCCGCTGGACACAAAAGTGGGCGCCTACATGGACAACCGCAGCAAAAACGGCACGGCAGGCTACGGTACGCTGCCGGAAATCTGGTTTTCCGTCATGGCGGGCTGGACCATGGAGGACGGAAAGCTGACGCAGGTACAGCTGTACCCCATTTCCCTTGGAATGGACAGGGTGCGCGCACAAAAGGGCGTGCCGGTCATGACCGGGGATGAGCAGGTGCTTCGCTACCTTGCAAAGCTGAGCGAGCCGTACGGCACGGTGATTGATATTCAAAACGGCGTGGGAACGATCCGGCCGGGAAAGTAAAAGGGGGGATAACCATGCAGGTTTATGAGCATATCTGCAAAATGGCAGACGGCATGCAGGACGAACTGACGGCCATTCGGCGCGATTTTCACAAGTTTGCCGAAGCGGGGTGGTTTGAAATGCGCACCAGCTCGCTGATTGCGCGCAGACTGACCGATCTCGGCTACGAGGTGCTGACAGGTGACGAGGTGTGCCGGGCGGACGCCCGCATGGGGCTTCCGCCGCAGCAGGCGCTGGACGAGCATTATGAGAAGGCGATGCAGCAGGGGGCGGACGCGCAGTTTCTGCCGCGGACCCGCGGCGGGATGACGGGCGTCATCGGCATTCTGCGCTGCGGGGAAGGCCCGGTGATCGCCATGCGGTTTGACATTGATGCGCTGGGCGTGATTGAAGAAACCGACCCCGGGCTGCACCGGCCCGCGCGCGAAGGCTTCGGCTCGGTCAATCCAGGATTTATGCACGCCTGCGGACACGACGGGCATGCAGCCATCGGTCTCGGCGTGGCGCGGGTTTTGATGGACATCCGTCAGCAGCTGCACGGCACCATAAAACTGATTTTCCAGCCGGCGGAAGAAGGAGTGCGCGGAGCCCGCTCCATTGTGGAAAACGGACATCTTGACGGGGTGCAGTACCTGCTGGGAGCGCACATCTCGGACAAGGATCCGGCGGATCCGGCGGTGGTCACCCCGGGAAGCTACGGCTCGCTGGCCACGACAAAATACGATGTCATACTCCGCGGAAAATCCGCGCATGCGGGGGGCGCTCCGCAGCTTGGCAAAAACGTCATGCTGGCGGCGGCGACAGCCGTTCTCAACCTGTACGCCATTCCCCGCCATGGCGAAGGCCAGACCCGTGTCAACGTGGGTACGCTGCGGGCGGGCAGCGGACGAAACGTCATTGCGGACGAGGCCAAGCTGGAGATGGAGGTCCGCGGCGAAACCGCAGAGCTCAATCGGTTTATGGAGGAGTATGCAGTGCGCATTGTGGAAAATGCCGCAGCCATGCACGGGTGTACCAGTGAGCTGACGCTGATGGGCGCGGCGGGCTCGCTTGTGAGCGACACCGCGCTGTGTGAGCGGGTGGCGGAAGTCAGCCGCGAAAAGCTTGGGCTTGCGGTGTCCGACGCGCTGTGCAGCGAAAACGGCGGCAGCGAAGACGTGTCGTATATGATGAACCGTGTGCAGGAGCAGGGCGGCCAGGCAACTTTCATGCGTGCGCTGACGGCGGAGGCCGCGCCGGCGCACAGCCGCTGCTTTGATTTTGACGAAAAGGTGCTGCCCGATACCGTCAAGATTTTCTGCGGCGTTGTGTACGACATTGCGGGACAATAAAAAAAGAACCCGGGAAGAACTTGTTCTTCCCGGGGTTTTTTTATTTTGTCCCGAAAATGCGATCGCCCGCGTCGCCCAGACCGGGGACGATGTAGGCGTGATCGTTCAGGGTGCGATCGAGGTGGCCCACATAGATTTGAATGTCGGGATGCGAAGTGCGCAGCCGTTCAAGACCCTGAGGGGCGGCAATAATGCACATGAACTTGATTTTTTTGCCGCCGTGCGCCTTGATGAAATCCACGGCGGCGACAGCCGAGCCGCCGGTGGCCAGCATGGGATCGAGCACGACAATGGTGCGTTCTTCGATGGGAGTGGGCAGCTTGCAGTAGTACTCATGGGGCTCTGTGGTCACCGGGTCGCGGTACAGGCCGATGTGCCCGACTTTGGCGGAGGGCACAAGCGCCAGCAGCCCGCCGACCATGCCGAGTCCGGCGCGAAGGATGGGGACGACGGCCATTTTTTTGCCTGCGATCATCGGGGTCATGCAGGTTTCAATGGGGGTCTTGACCTCCACGTCCTCGACCGGGAGATCGCGAAGGGCTTCGTACCCCATCAGCATGGCGATTTCTTCGGTCAGGCTGCGGAACTCATTGGTTCCGGTATCCTCCTTGCGGAGAATGGAAATCTTATGCTGAATCAGCGGATGGTTTAAAATAACAACGCTGCCCATAAAAATACCTCCATAGCAATTGTCGACAGAAAACGATATAATTAAAGGGTTCCCTTTAGGATTTTAGCCTGAAACGCGCAATTCGTCAACAGAGGAAAAATAAATTTTTCTTGTCACCTGCGCTGTGGGACGGTATAATGCTAGAGGACAACCAAACTAAAAAAAGAGAGGGATTATCATGGACGGTCAGACAAAGCCCATACGCGACGCGCGGACGCTGGGCGTGCCCCGCATGCTGCTTTTGGGACTGCAGCATATGTTTGCCATGTTTGGCGCCACCATACTGGTGCCCATACTGGTTAACAATTATTTTGAAGGCGAAGGCTTGTCGGTGCAGGTAACGCTGATTTGCGCCGGATTGGGCACGCTGTTTTTCCATGTGTGCTCCAAAATGAAAGTGCCTGCGTTTCTGGGCTCTTCCTTCGCATTCTTGGGCGGATTTGAAACGGTTTCCAAGCTGGACAGCGGGATCTTTGCCGGCATGAGCATGGGGGAAAAGCTGCCGTATGCCTGCGGCGGCATTGTGGTGGCCGGCGCGCTGTATCTGGTTCTGGCACTGGTTATCAAAGCGCTCGGCGTGCGCAAAGTCATGCGTTTTCTGCCCCCGGTTGTGACGGGTCCCATTATCATCTGCATTGGCCTGAGCCTTGCGCCCACAGCGGTGAGCAACGCTTCGCAGAACTGGCTGCTCGCTTTGGTTGCGCTGGTTACCATTATTATTTTCAATATCTGGGGCAAGGGAATGCTCAAAATCATCCCCATTCTGATGGGCGTTGTGGTGTCCTATGCCGCGGCTCTGCTGTTTCACGCCCTGGGCATGGCCAACGCCGACGGAAGCGCCATTTTGAACTTTGCGGCCGTCAGCCAGGCGAGCTGGGTCGGGATTCCGCCGTTTGAGCTGTGCAAGTTTGATCTCACGGCGGTTCTGGTTATGGCGCCCATTGCTCTGGCCACGATGATGGAGCATATCGGCGATATGTCGGCCATCTCGGCGACGGTGGGGGAAAACTTTATTGAAGACCCCGGCCTGCACCGCACGCTGATGGGCGACGGTATTGCGACGTCTCTGGCTGCCCTGGTCGGCGGCCCGGCCAATACGACGTATGGTGAAAACACCGGCGTGCTGGAGCTGAGCCGGGTTCATGATCCCCGCGTCATCCGCATTGCGGCGGTGTATGCCATTATCCTCAGCTGCGTGCCCAAAATTGCCGAAGTGATTGCATCGATGCCTTCTGCCATTATCGGCGGTGTCAGCTTCATGCTGTACGGTATGATTTCGGCGATTGGCGTGCGCAATGTGGTGGAAAACCACGTCGATTTCACAAAGTCCCGCAATCTGATTATTGCGGCGGTCATCATGGTCAGCGCCCTGGGCTTCAGCGGCGGCCTGACGTTTGTCGTGGGCGGCACGTCGGTTACGCTGACCGGGCTTGCGATTGCGGCCATTGCGGGCATTGTGCTCAATGCCGTGCTGCCCGGCAATGACTATGTGTTCGGCGCCGATCACACGGCGGACGCAAACCAGGGCGTGGACATGCGCCCGACCTTCAAAGGCTGATACAGACATAAAAAACCGGCTCTTTCAAAAGAGCCGGTTTTTTTATGCCCGGAAAATCAGGAAAGAGTGTGCCCGGCGGCTTTTGCGGCCTTGCGCTTTTTGCGGCGCCGTACAAAAATGGCAATAATCGTCACGGCGGCGACAAACAGCACGGCAAGCCCCAGGGCGGCCAGGGTGACCCAGTTGGGGTTTTTGAGCAGGTCATAGGGGCTTAGGCTGGAAAAGACCACTTTGCGGCCCTCGGGCTGTTCGTAGCGGTCGGGAATGGTGCCCAGGGACTGCAGGTAAGAGGCCAGGGCGTACCACTCCTTGACCTCGGCACCGCCGGAAGTGTAGATGATGCAGTCTTCAAAGTCAGAAACCGGCGTGCCGTCGGCATGGCGCGGGGTTACGGTCAGAATGCCGAAGGACTTGGAGTTGACCGTGCCCAGCATCTGGCCGGAGTACAGGCCGGTCACCACGCGGTACAGCCGGTCGTCCTCGATTTCCGCGCGCGAGCCGTCGGGCAGGACTTGCCAGGCTTCGGTGACTTTGTTGAAGATCATGCGCCGCGTGTTGTACTCCCAGTGCATGCCGGAGCCGTAGAGCTGGGCGGCCGGCATGAGCGGGGTGACGGAGGCGTCCACTTCGAAGGCATCGCGCAGCTCGCTGCCGGTGATATAGACGGAAATCAGCGGGTAACCGGGGGTTCCGTCGGCGCCGGAACCGAGGGAGCTGACGTTGAAAGCATCGGAAACGGTCACAGGGCCCTGGGCGAACGAGCCGCGGATGACGCCGGCGGCCACAACGGCAAAGTCCACCGGGATATACTGCTCGCCCTCAGCCTCCTGCACGGCATAGACGTAGCTGTCGGCGATGAGATTGCCCAGCGAATCCTCCTGCTGCACGGCGCCGAGCTGCCCGATGGGCGTAAAGCTGAAGGGGCTTTGGGCCAGAACCTGATCAAAGGACATGTCATAGGCGGAGAGATAGCGGCTCTGCACCGTCTGCTTATAGCCTTCCGTCAGGCGGAGCATGGCGGGGTCTTCTTCGACGGTTTCGTCCACGGGGATGAGCTCATAATCCGAAACGGCGGCAGCGCCGGTCTCCGGGTCGCGGACAATGGTCAGCTTGCCGAGGTTTTGGGTGTATTCGCCGGCCGATACGATGATGGTATCGTTTTCGATGATGGGCTGCGCCAGGGTGGAATGTGTGTGGCCCGAAATGATGACGTCGATGCCGCTGACCTCCTGGGCGAGCAGCTGATCTTCAGAGCGGTCGGGGTCGGGGTCGGTGCCGCAGTGGGAAAGGCAGATGATGAAGTCAGCGTCGGCCGTCTCGCGGATTTCGTCCACGACGCGCTGTGCGGCGTCGGCAATGGGCTCAAAAGCCATGCCGGACATGGGGGAGCATTCATCGGCGTCCTGGCCCAGAAGGCCGAAGACGGCAATGCGCAGCCCCTGCCGCTCCACAACGGTGTAGTCGCTGACGCCGCATTGCTCAAAGGCTTCCAGCACTGCCTGGGAATCGGCAAGGGTTTGCTGTGAGGGTACGCCGTCGGGGGCGTTGTCTTCCGTAATGGGCCGGTAGTTGGCCTGCACGATGGCCGGCAGCGTGTCGCCGCTCTCCGCGGCGGCGCTCAGCATGTCGGCCAGTCCCTGTGCGCGGTAATCGTACTCATGGTTGCCGAAGGTCACAACGTCGTAGCCCATGGCGCCCAGCATGCGAAGCTCGGCAGCGTCGGTGGCAAAAATGGTCTGAAACAGAGTGCCCATGGAAAAATCCCCGCCATCGAGCGTGATGACAGGACCGTCGGCGTCGGCGCGCTGCTGCTGCAAAAGGGTGTACAGCCGGGTATATCCGCCGGACTCCCCGCCGTCTTCGGCGGGCGTGGGCAGAAAGTGCGAATGGGTGTCATGCGTAAAGAGAATGGTGAGCTCTTCGCCGCCGGCCGCCCGGGCGGAAACGGGAAGGGCAATCAGGCACAACAGAGCAAGGGCAATGAGAAGGCGTTTCATTTTTCCCATTCCTCCCGGCGGATGGAATAAACGTAGTGGGGCATATGCACACCGTAGTAAAACTTGTTTTCCACGCCGCGGCGCGACATGCCGCAGCGTTCGGCGACTTTCTGCGAAGGCAGGTTGCTGTCGCGGATGATGGAGAAGACCTCATCAACCCCCAGCGTATTAAAAGCGTAGTCGCGGCAGGCGGCTGCGGCTTCCGTCGCGTAGCCGTGGTGCCAAAACGCGCGTTCAAACAAATAACCCACTTCATGGACGGTGCGATCGCCCCAGGGCTGAAAGGTAATGCCGCACTGGCCTATCCATGCGCCGGTTTCGCGAAGCGTCACGGCCCACAGGCCAAACCCGTCCACACGGTACCGGGTCAGCATTTTGTCAAGCCACTGCAGGCATTCTTCGTCAGAAAAAGCGTGTTCATAGGCGGTCATGGCGATGGGGTCCTGCAGTGTGCGCTTAAGCGCCGGCAGGTCCTGCGCGGTCATGGGGCGCAGAAGAAGGCGTGGGGTTTCGGTGATGATCATAAAAAGCTCCTTTTTGTCAGGCTGTCCGGGGCTTTGCCGGTTTCGGGCAGCGGAAAGCCGGGGTGGTTTCAGCGTGTTTTTTTCTGTTGTTCCGGAGACAGGACGGGCAGGTTCCAGCGCCGGTGCAGCGCAATGAGGCGAATGGCCACAATGATGGAGGCAGAGGCCAGCATGGCGGCGGCCCGGGGCAGAAACAGTTCAAAAAGCGGCAGGGAAAGGGCGCCGGCAATGGCGGCTACGGCGTAAATGTCGCGGCGCAGAAGCTGGGGCGTACGCCCGGCCAGCACGTCGCGCAGCACGCCGCCGCCGACACCGGTGGTCACGCCGACAAAGGCGGCGAGAAACAGGCTGTCGTAGCCCAGGGAAAAGGCGGTGTTCATGCCGGTCACGGTGAAAACGCCCAGGCCGACCGCGTCAAAAATATGGATCCCGTGCATGACAATGCTTTTCTTTTTGCTGTAGCATGTGCGCAGGAAAAACGGGGAAAACAAAATGAGAAGCAGGGAGGAAACAAAGGCCACGGCAACATACAGCGGATTGCGGAACATGACCGGCGGGGTGTTGCCCAAAATGAGGTCGCGGATCAGCCCGCCGCCCACGGCGGTGAAAATGGAGAGAACGGTAATCCCGAAAAAATCCAGCCGGCGTTCAATGGCAGTCAGGCCGCCGGACAGGGAAAACGCAATGGTGCCGATCAGTTCGGTGATAAGAATAATCCAGTCAGTCAGGCTCACGGCTTGTCCTCCTTCCAACCCAATTTTATATTATAGCAAAAAGCACTCGCCAAAGCGAGCGCTTTTTTGTCAGGGAACCAGGATATAGTCGCATGTCTGCGAGGGCGGCTCGCTGCCCGAAAGCAAAAGGGCGGGGCGGCACGAAGTGCCCTCCAGGGCGTCCGACAAAGCGGAAAGGTCTGTGTCCTTGTCTGAAGTCTGGATATACAGGTGCGTGCAGTCGCGGGCGAGCAGGGAAACGTCCTGGCCGGCCTGCTCGTCGAGCAGCGACGCGGCGGCCGTGTCGGTGAGCACGACCGAAAGGCCCAGGGAATCGGGGACTTTGTCCCGCAGGGCAGACAGAAGGTTGCTCAGGGCCTGTGTGCGTTCCACGGCCTGTTCGCCGTAGTCGATGAGCTGGGTCTTTCCGTGGGTAGGGAACTGGAAGTTGTAAAGAACCAGCTCTTCAAACCCGGCCTGCGCACAGGCGTTGGCCAGAAGGGCCAGCGTGTCGGCGGCGTTTTCGGAATAGGGATTTACCCAGCTGATATAGTCGTAATCCAGCCAGCGCGCGCCGCTGCCGGTTGTAACGGCGATCGACAGGTCCTCGCGCGGGGCGGTGTTGTCCCGCAGGGCTGAGGCCATGGCGACAGCCCGTCCGCCGCTTTGGGCAAAGCCGGATACCGCCTCCGTCAGCGCTTCGTCGAGAGCCGAAACCCCGTCTTCACCGCGGATGTTGACGGCCAGAGCATTGGCGCTGCCTGTCAGGCTTTGCGATACGAGCTCCGGGGCGCCGGACACGGTCAGCCCGTACAGGGCCTCGGCCTGCGGCTCCGGCTCATCGGGATCCGTCGTGTCGGGGGACTGCCCGGAATCGGGGGGCTCGACAGGGTCTTCGATAATCAGCTCGGGCGGATCATCGGGCTCTGCAGGGGGCTCGGGATCCTTTTCCGCGCGGCTGAAAGAAAAACGAAAGCCGTCGGCAGTAAATACGATCCATTCCTGCGCATACAAAAAGAGAAAAAGGGCAGAAAAGACCGCAAGCAGCAAAATTAAAATAAAAACTTTCCGTCTGCGCCGGCCGTAATAACCGGCTCCGCGATAGGGCTTGTAGGACATGGCTTCACCTTTCCAGAACAATGAGGCGGGTTATTGCGCCGGCTTTGATGCTGGCGCGCTTTCCCTTGCATTGACAATCAGCTTGCGGGGGCACGCGTTTGCGCAGGCGCCGCAATTGATGCACTTATCATAATCGATTGAGGCCAGATTATCCGTTACGGTAATGGCGCCGGTCGGGCAGGCTTTCTGGCACAGCATGCAGCCGATGCAGCCGATGTTGCAGATACGGCGCAGTTCGGCGCCGCGCAGGTGGGAGGAGCAGCTGACAAACACATCCTGCTTGGCCGATACGATGGAAATGAGGTGGCGCGGGCAGGCTGCGACACACTGGCCGCAGGCCACACATTTCTTTGCATCGACAACTGCGACGCCGTTTTCAATGTGCAGCGCGCCATAGCGGCAGGCCTGAACGCAGGAGCCGTAGCCGAGGCAGCCGTATGTGCAGTCCAAGGGGCCGCCGGCGACCTTGGAGGCGGCCATGCAGTCGGAAAGACCGGCATATTCATACTTGCGGTGCGCGTTCAGCCCGCCGCGGCAGTTGACATGCGCGACCATTTTTGCAACGTCACCGGCTTCGACGCCCATAATGGCGGCGATTTTCTGCGCGACGGCGGCGCCGCCCACAGGGCAGGAAGAAACGGGAACCTTGCCTTCGACGATGGCGCTGGCCAGGTTGGAACAGCCGGCGTAGCCGCAGCCGCCGCAGTTGGCGCCGGGCAGTGTGTCGGTGATTTCGGCGATGCGGGGATCCTGATCCACGTGAAAGACCTTGGAGCTTACAGCAAGAAGCACGCCGAAAAACAGTCCCATGCCGCCCAGCACGGCAGCCGGGATAAGGACCGAGTCAATAGACATAAGATTTCACCTCAGAAAAAGGATAGGGCGGCTTAAAATATGCTCAGCCCCTGGAAGCCCATAAAGGCAATGGCGAGAAGGCCGCTGGTAATGAGGACAATGGGAAAGCCCTTAAAGCACTCGGGCTCGTCGGCAAACTCCAGACGCTCGCGGATGGAGGCCAGAAGAATGATGGCCAGCGTAAAACCGACGGCGGCGGTAAAGCCGAAAAGAACCGAGCCGATGAAGTTATAGCCTTCCTGCACGTTGAGCAGGGCGACGCCCAAAACGGCGCAGTTTGTGGTGATGAGCGGCAGATAAATGCCGAGAGCCTGGTACAGCGACGGCATCATTTTCATCAGAACCATCTCGACAAACTGCACAAGGCTTGCAATGACCAGGATAAAGGCCACGGTCTGCATGTATTCGAGCGAGAGGGGGGCGAGGACGTATTCGTTGATAAGGTAGGTGGCAGCTGAGGCAACTGTCATGACAAAGATGACGGCCATACCCATTCCGACAGCGGTTTCGACCTTTTTGGAAACACCGAGGAAGGGGCAGATGCCTAAAAACCGGGAAAAAATAAAGTTGTTGATGAGAATGGCGCCCAGCGCCAGAGAGAAAAGTTCAGTTCCTGACACGGCCTATTCCCCCTTCCTGATAATTTTCTGGAAAATGGCGACCAAAAATCCAAGCGTCAAAAATCCGCCGGCCGGCAGGATAAGAAGCATGGCAGGCTGGTAGCCGTCGGGCATAACCTGGACGCCTGCCAGGGTGCCCGCGCCCAAAAGCTCGCGCACCGCGCTCATGACCAGCAGGGCGCAGGTAAAGCCCAGGCCCATGGTAAGGCCGTCGACGGCGGAGGGGAACACGGCGTTTTTCGAGGCGTAGGCTTCGGCGCGGGCCAGAATGATGCAGTTGACGACGATAAGGGGGATAAACACGCCGAGCGACTCCGAAAGATCGGGGAAATACGCCTGCATCAAAAGGTCAATGGCGGTGACAAAGCCGGCCACGATGACAATGTACGAGGCGATGCGGACCTTGGCCGGGATCACTTTGCGCAAAAGGGAAATGACGATGTTGGAGCAGATGAGCACGGCAGTGGCGGCAAGGCCCATGCCCAGTGCGTTCTGGATGCTGATGGTGACGGCCAGGGTGGAGCACATGCCGAGAAACTGCACAAATACGGGGTTCTGTGTCAGGATACCCTCTTTAAACTGTTTTCCGATGCCTTTCATTGCGTCACCTCCGGCTGGTTGGCAGCCGCATAATCCAGAGCAGCCTGAACGCCGGCGGCCACGGCCTTTGAGGTAATGGTTGCGCCGGAAATGGCCACGATGTCATTTTCGCCCGAAGCGGTGTTTTTCTGTACGGTCAGCGGGCCGGTTTTGCCGACAAACTGCTCGCGCCATTCCGGTTCGCTGGCGCGGGAGCCGAGGCCTGCCGTTTCGGTGGAAGAAACAATTTCAATGCCCAGCACCTGGTTTTCCGGGGAAATGCCCACAATGATGCCGATGGCGCCGCTGAAGCCCATGGGCGCGACCTTAACGCACAGGCCGGCATACTGTCCGGAGGCTTCTGCGGAGTACACCTGCTGAATCAGGCCGCTTTCATCGGTAAACTTCTGCTCGGTAAACTGCGCGCCGGGAATGACCGCGCTCATTGCGTCCTGCGTTTTCTGCTCCGTGATGGCTTCAATTTTATCGGCGGTCAGGGCGTCGACAAAGCCCAGGCAGCCCGCTACGATGAGCGAGATGACCAGCAGCGTGCCGCCCAGCCGGATCAGTTCGCGCGTAAAGGGGTTTTTCAATACATCACTCACTTTTGCCGGCCTCCTTTGCCTTTTTGAATGAAAGTTTGCGCTTTTCGGCCGGGTTTTTGGGAACGGTAAAGCGTTCAATCAACGGCACAAAGGCGTTCATGATCAGAATGGAATAGGAAACGCCCTCGGCATAAGAGCCGAAATAGCGGATAAACACGGTCAAAAGGCCGCAGCCGATGCCGAAAATGACCTGTCCTTTTTTGGTCAGGGGCGAGGTGGTGTAATCGGTCGCCATGAAAATGGCGCCCAGCATCAGGCCGCCGCTCAGAAGATGCGCCAGCATAAAGCTGCCTGCGGGCAGGCCGCCGCGCGGGAAGAGGTAGGTCAAAACGGCGACGGTGCCGAGATAGGAAAGGGGGATGTGCAGCGTGATCACGCGGCGGTACAGCAGGTACAGACCGCCGGCGAGCAGCGCCAGAGCGGAGGTCTCGCCCAGACAGCCGCTGACCATGCCGAGCGCCATGTCAAGGAGCGAAGCGTCGGGCAGGACCCCGTTTTTCAGGTACGAAAGCGGGGTGGCCGATGTGACAACGTCCACCGGGGTGGTAAACAGCGGCAGCTCCGTGCGGGTCTTGACCCAGGTCGTCATGATGACGGGCCATGAGAACAAAAAGGCGCGCGCGGCCAGCGCGGGGTTCATAAAGTTTTTGCCGATGCCGCCGAACAGCATTTTGACAACGATGATGGCAAAGCCGGCGCCGACAAACACCATCCACAGCGGCGCGGTGACGGGCAGGTTGAAAGCGAGCAGCACGCCCGTGACCATGCAGGACATATCACCCGTTGTGTTGGGGCGTTTGGCGAGGATTCCGTAGAGCCACTCAAAGAAAATACAGGAGCACACGGAAAACAGGGTGATGATCAGGCTGCGCCAGCCAAAAACAAAAATGGAAACCGCAAGGGCGGGCATCAGGGCAATGACAACGTCGAGCATGATCTGTTTGGTCGTTTCGTCAGAGCGGATGTGGGGCGACGAGCTGACCTGAACCTTGGATAAATCAAGCATAATTCCGCCTCCTTACTTTTTCCTGCGCGCGTCAAGCACACGCTGCTTGGCGGCGCGGATGCCCTGCACAAGGGGGATTTTGGCGGGGCAGACATAGGTGCATGCACCGCATTCCACACAATCGAGCGCGCGGAAGCGTTCGCAGCCGGAAATATCCTTTTTCTCGTAGTGCTGGAAGATGCTGGTGGGCATCAGGTGCATGGGGCAGGCGCTGACGCACTTGCCGCAGCGGATACAGGCCGTGCGGGACGGAATGGGGCATTCTTCCTTGTAAAAAGCCAAAATGGCGTTGGTGCCTTTGATGACGGGGACGTCGGCGGAAAAGAGGGGGTTGCCCATCATGGGGCCGCCCATGAGCAGCTTGTTGGGCGGCTCGAGGAACCCGCCGCACGCCTCCAGAAGCTCACCGACCGGCGTGCCGATGCGCACTTCAAGGTTTTTGGGGTTGGAAACGGCCGAGCCGGAAACGGTGACAATGCGTCGCACCATCGGAAGACCTGTGACAAACAGGCGGTAAATGGCGCCGGCGGTGTCGGCGTTGAACACGGCGCAGCCCACGTCAGCCGGCAGCTTTCCCGAGGGGACGTCGCGGCCGGTCAGCGCTTTGATGAGCTGCTTTTCTGCGCCCTGGGGATACTTGCAGGCCAGGGGTTCCAGAGTAACCGAACCGTCGGCAGGCAGGTGGCTTTTGAGCACGGGGAACGCGTCCTGCTTGTTGATTTCGATGCCTAAAACGGCGTTTTGGACGCCGAACAGCTTTTGCAGAATGCGCGCGCCGCCGATGACCTCCCAGGGGTATTCAAGAAGAATACGGTGATCCGAGGTGATGTACGGCTCGCACTCGGCACAGTTTATCAGCACGGAGTCGACCTTGCCGAGGCCGGAGCTGATTTTGAC
>CANUCM010000005.1 GCA_947856675.1 uncultured Clostridia bacterium
CTCAGCCGGACGGAAACATTTTTTTCCGAGATCCCCATGCGCTTTGCGATGTCTGCGTAGCTGTCCGCATACCCGTAGCGGCGCATAAAAATGACGCGCTCCCGCACTGTCAGCGTATCCAGAAACCGCTCGATAATGCCGGCCAGTTCCCGGGCTTCGACCTCCGTTTCCGGTGTGGATCCCGGCGCAAGGCAGTGCTCCATTTCCTGCAGCGCCACCGTATGGGCGCTGCTGCGCTTGTCCGCTTCCCTGCGGTTGTAGGCTTTCAGCGAAAGATTGCGGACAATTTTGACCACAAAGGCACGCAAAGACTCCGGCCTGGCCGGCGGAATGGCATTCCACACACCGAGCCAGGCGTCGCTGACGCACTCCTCCGCGTCCTGGCGGCTGCCCAGAATATGGTACGACAGGCTGCGGCACAGGCTGCCGTATTTGCCGTCAAGCTCGCGTATGGCCTGCTCGGAACGCTCAAAAAGCAATGCGATAATCCTTTCGTCTTCCGCCATGTGCACCTCCCCCTTTCCCTCTGTAACCATATACTACGCTTTGCGCAAAAAACCCTAAACGCCGCTGCGGTCTTTTTAAAAAAAACGGGTATCCGGTGTGCACCGGATACCCGTCATGCGAAGTCAGTCGAGAATGTCGACCGTAATTTTCTGGCCGTCGCGCAGGCCGTAAGCCTTGACCAGCGCGCGAATTTCCTTGGCGATCCGGCCCTGGCGGCCGATGACCTTGCCCATATCCTCCGGCGCCACGCGCAGCTGCAGCGTGATGCCTTCGCCGTCTTCCACCGCCTCGATGGCAATGGCTTCAGGATTGCGGACAAGGCTGCCTACGATATAAGCCAGCAGCTCTTTGACCTTTTGGTTTTCCATAGATTAAAGAACACCGGCCTTTTTGAGCAATCCGCGAACGGTGTCGGTCGGCTGTGCGCCGTTTTTGACCCACTGCTGCACGCGCTCGGCATCCACCTTGATTTCGACAGGGTTGGTCAGCGGATTATAAACGCCCAGCTCCTCGATGAAGCGCCCGTCGCGCGGGGAGCGCGAGTCAGCCACGATGATGCGGTAAAACGGAGCCTTTTTGGCACCCATTCTCTTCAGTCTGATCTTTACCATGCTGTTTTCACCTCCGTATGATTTCTCTGTATGCAATGTCGTGATTGCCTAAAATGGAAGCCTGAAACCGCCCCGGCGCAGCTTTTTGCCGCCGCCCGACAGCTGTTTCATCATTTTCTGCGCCGCGTCAAACTGTTTGAGCAGGCGGTTGACGTCTTCAATTTTCAGTCCGCAGCCCGCTGCAATACGCTTTTTGCGGCTGAAATTGAGAATGTCGGGATTGTCGCGCTCGCGCGGGGTCATCGACAAAATAATGGCCTCGGTGCGCGCCAGCTGTTTTTCGTCCACCTGCGCGCCCGCCAGCGCCTTACCGGCGCCGCCCGGCAGCATCGCCGCAATTTCGCTCATGCCGCCCATGTTCTTCATCTGGCTCATCTGCTCGTAAAAGTCGGTCAGCGTCAGCTTTCCCTGCCGCATGCGCTTTTCCAGCTCCTGAGCCTTTTTTTCGTCAAAGGTTTCCTGCGCTTTTTCGATGAGCGACATCACGTCGCCCATGCCCAGGATGCGCGAGGCCATGCGGTCGGGGTAAAACGGCTCGATGGCGTCGAGCTTTTCGCCCATGCCGCAGAACTTGATGGGCTTGCCCGTGACCGCGCGGATGGACAGCGCGGCGCCGCCGCGGCTGTCGCCGTCGAGCTTGGTCATCAGAATCGAATCAATGCCCAGCGCCTCGTCAAAGGCCGAAGCCGCGTTGACTGCGTCCTGGCCGGTCATTCCGTCAACCACCAGCATGATTTCATGCGGATGCACGGCGGCCTTGATATTTTTAAGCTCTTCCATCAGCTGCTCGTCGATGTGCAGCCGGCCCGCCGTATCAATAAACAGCATATCGTTGCCGTGGCGCTTTGCGTGCTCCCAGGCGGCCTTTGCAATGGCAACGGGATCGCCCTGCCCCTGCTCAAATACCGGAATATCGAGCTTGGAGCCGACCACCCGCAGCTGCTCAATCGCAGCGGGGCGGTATACGTCGCACGCGCACAAAAGCGGCCTGCGGCTCTCGCGCTTTTTAAAGTAACCGGCCAGCTTGCCGATGTTGGTCGTCTTGCCGGCGCCCTGAAGCCCGACAAACATGATGACCGTCGGCGGCGAATTGGCCATACGGATCCGGCTCTGCCCCCCGCCCATCAGCGCACACAGCTCGTCATTGACGATTTTGATGACCTGCTGCGCCGGCGACAGGCTTTCCAGAATATCCTCGCCCACGGCTTTTTCCGTCACACGGGCGATAAAATCCTTGGCTACCCGGTAGTTGACGTCGGCTTCGAGCAGCGCCATGCGGATTTCACGCATGGCCGCCTTGACGTCGCTCTCGGTCAGCCGCCCGCGTGAACGCAGGCCCTTGAACACTTTGTTGAGTTTTTCGGTCAGTCCTTCAAATGCCATCAGTTTTCTCCCATCAGCTCACGGGTCAAAGAGAGAATCTCGCCGATGTGCTCGGCGATTTCGTAATTTTTAATCTGCGCATTGGCGCGGTTGATGTACGCCGCCTCTTCGGCAATGCGCCGCACGCGCTGCTCTACCCCGCCGTAACGGCGCACCAGATGCAGGCGGTCCTCCGTATCCCGCAGGATGGTCTCGGCGCGCACAATGGCGTCGCGCACACCCTGGCGGGAAATGTCCGCCTGCTCCGCGATCTCCGACAGCGAAAGATCCTCATTGTAATACAGATCAAACAGCTCTTTCTGCTTGTCTGTCAGCAAATCACCGTAAAAGTCAAACAGCATCGACATGGTAAAAGTATCGCTTTTCACGGTGCTTGGCCCCTTTCTGTAAAGCTGATTTACTTTACAACAATGCTTATGATACCCTATATTTTGTAGTTTGTCAAGCGCTTTGCGGCACAATGCGCGCTTTTTTTCTCTTTCGTCAAAAGTGACAACTCCCCGGGCTTCCGGCCCTTTTTCACGCACCGGGCGTTGTGCACCCTGCCGCGCCGGCCCGCGCCCGGAGCGGCCGCTTTCTGCTTGCAATGCACGCCGCTTAAAGATATAATTATAAGGAGTTTTACCGAAAGGATGTGAGCCTTCCGGCACACAATGACACACACTGTCGGTTTTCCCGGCCTGTTTGACCGGACTTTTACCATGAACCCCGAAGCGCTGGCCTTTTCCATCGGCCCGCTCGACTTCAGCATCAAATGGTACGGCGTCATCATTGCCTGCGGCTTTGCCCTTGCCGTTTTGTACGCAGCCAGGCGCGCCGCGCGCTTCGGCACCAGCACGGACGAGCTTATCGATCTCCTGCTTTGGGCGCTGCCGCTGTCCATTGTCGGCGCGCGGCTGTATTACGTGCTGAACAAGTGGGATTATTACAGCGCGCACCCCGGTGACATCATCAAAGTCTGGGAGGGCGGCCTTGCCATTTACGGCGGCGTGCTCGCCGCTTTTGCCACGGTTTTTGTCTTCAGCCGCGTGCGCCGGTGCAACATGCTGGGCCTGATGGACATCGGTTCGCTGGGCCTTCTTATCGGCCAGATTGTCGGGCGCTGGGCCAACTTTGTCAATGCCGAAGCCTACGGCTCGGAAACCTCCCTGCCCTGGGGCATGAGCATCGACGGCGGCGCGCCGGTGCACCCGACTTTTTTGTATGAATCGCTGTGGAACCTTGTCGGGTTTGCCTTTTTGCATTTCTACTCCAAAAAGAAACGCACTTTTCCCGGCGAAATCGCCCTTTTGTACCTGACCTGGTACGGCTTTGGCCGCTTTTTTATCGAAGGGCTTCGCGCCGACAGCCTGTACCTCGGCCATACGGACATCCGGGTTTCACAGGCCCTTGCACTTTTCATGTTTGTCTGCGCGGGCGGCGCATGGCTTTACCTGCGGCTGTCCCGAAAAAATACCCCGGCACACAAGGAGGAATAAACCATGCCGACTCTCATTGACGGAAAAACCACTGCAAAAAATCTGCGCGCTGACATCCTGCGCCAGACCGAACAGCTGAAAGCCCAGGGCATTGTCCCCGGCCTTGCCGTGATTCTGGTGGGCGACGACCCGGCCTCGCAGATTTATGTCCGCAACAAGGAAAAAGCCTGCGCTGACTGCGGTTTTTACAGCGAAAAGCACGCGCTGCCCGCTTCGACCAGCGAAGAGGAGCTGCTTTCGCTGATCGACCGCCTCAATCACGACGAACGCATCAGCGGCATTTTGTGCCAGCTGCCCGTGCCGCCGCACATCGATGAGCAGAAAATCATCCTGGCCATCGACCCCAAAAAGGACGTCGACGCCTTTCATCCCCAAAACGTCGGCCGCATCATGACGGGCGACATCCTGTTTGCCCCCTGCACGCCCGCCGGCGTGATGACGCTGCTTGAAACCTACGGCATCGACCCCAAAGGCAAAAAATGCGTGGTCGTCGGCCGTTCCAACATTGTCGGCAAGCCCCAGGCCATGCTGCTCCTGCACAAGCACGGCACGGTGACCATCTGCCACTCCAAAACCCCCGATCTGGCCCATGAAACGCGGCAGGCCGACATTCTTGTCGCCGCCATCGGCAAGCCCAAGTTTATCAAGGCCGATATGGTCAAGGAAGGCGCCGTCGTCATCGACGTCGGCATGGACC
>CANUCM010000006.1 GCA_947856675.1 uncultured Clostridia bacterium
TGAACCCCCTAACGCAAAAGGGGGTTCATTTGTATCACAATTAGGGTCATTTGCCATAAAAAAACCGCACCGAAAGGTGCGGTTCTTTTTATGGATACCGCAGGAAATCAAAAGGCTCGGGGCAAGTAAATTGCCCCTGTGCCGGGGTTTTTGAAGCCGCAGGCCCAGGCCCCGGCGCTTATTTTTCGCGTTTTTCCGCCATCCGGCTTAAGTGCTGCCGCACGGCGTCAAAGGTCTTTTCGCTGATTACATGCTCAATCCGGCATGCGTCCCGGGCGGCGGTCGTTTCATCGACGCCCAGCTCCGTCAGCATCTGCGTCAGCACCGTATGCCGGGTGTACATGGTTTCTGCAATGGCGAGCCCGCGCTCCGTCAAGGTGAGGGCCCCGTCTTCTTCCACACGGACATACCCGTCCTTTTTCAAAATGGACAGCGCCCGGCTGACGCTGGGCTTGGAAAAGCCCATCCGCTCGCCCACGTCAACAGCCCGCACGCGGGCGCCGCTTTTTGAAAGGATATAAATGGTTTCCAGATACATCTGGCCCGACTCGTGAATTGCCATACGCGCCTCCGTGACACAACCGGTGTTTTGTCCATTATACCACAGGGCTTTGCAAAGCGCCACGGCTTTTGCCCCGCCCGCGCCTCAGTCCTCGCTGACGCTCAGGCGCAGCACGTCGTTTCTGGCGTAGTGGCCGCACACGTCGTGCTCCATTTTGCTGGCGGGCACCTTCTGCATGTCGAGCTCGGCGTACACAACGGCCTCCCTGTCCCAGACGGTCTCCGACGCCTCGTGCCCGAACGGGTCAATCACGCAGCTGCCGCCCCGGCACACCGTTTCCGGCAGCGCCGCGATTTCCGCCTGCGCGCTTTCGGTGTGCGGGTAGTGTTCCCGCCGGAAATACATGTTGCAGTTGACGACGTAGCAGTGCCCTTCAATGGCGATGTGGCGGATGGTGTTCTGCCATTCGGGGTTGTCGTTGGTGTTGGGGGCAATGTACAGCGAGATGCCCTTCTGATACAGGGCCACCCGCGCCAGCGGCATATAGCTTTCCCAGCAGATCAGGCTGCCCATCGGTCCCCAGGGGGTGTCCATAACGGGAAAATAATCCCGGTCCGCGTCGCCCCACACCACGCGCTCCGAGCCGGTGGGCTTGAGCTTGCGGTGGTTTGTGACGCGGCCGTCGGGCGCCGCCATGAAGTTTGCGTTGTACAGCGTCCCGGTCACGGGATCGCGCTCGGAATACCCCAGGCTGACATACACCCCGTGCTCCGCGGCACAGGCCGCAATGCGCCCCATTTCCGGGCCGTCGGCCAGCAGGGAATTGTCATAGTAGGCCTTCCAGTCGGCCCGGCCGGCCTGCGTGCGGCTGCCCACGGTAAAGCCGAAGGTCATGCCGTACGGGTATCCCGGCACGGCGAGCTCGGGAAACACGACAAGCTCCGCCCCGCGGGCGGCGCATTCGCCGATGCGGCGCAGCACCCCGTCCACGCCGCGGGCGCTGTCGAACATGACGGGCGTCGACTGGACGACCGCGATTTTGCAGGTGTTTTTCAGATTTCTCATCATTTCCTCCCGGTTTTACGCTGCCGCCCGCACGAAAAGGCACGCCGCGGCGTGCCTTTTCGCAGGGCGGAGATATGTACAAGGCGTCAGTCGCACAGGTTGTCGTAAACTTCGCCCTCGATGATGGTCTTTTCGCACAGGCTCAGGCTGCTGAACGGGATGCCGCTCCAGATGGCAAGGTCGGCGTCCTTGCCCGCTTCCAGCGAGCCGACGCGGCTGTCCAGCCCCAGAAGGCGCGCCGGGCGGATGGTGACCGCCTCAAAGGCCGCCTGCTCGCTCAGGCCGCGCGCGATGCACAGCCCGACATGCATGGGCAGGTACTTGGTGTCGCCCGAGGTGTCCTCGGTCAGGCAGAAGTTGATGCCCGCCTGCTCCATTTTGGCCGGGGTGTCCAGACGGCAGCCCCAGATTTCCATTTTGCTCTTGCCCATGGTCAGCGGGCCGACCACGGCGGTCACGCCGTGTTCTTTGAGGAAATCGAGGATTTTATAGCCCTCGGTGCAGTGCTCAATGGAAAAGTCCAGCCCGAACTCCTCGGCGATGCGCACCGCCGTCACCACGTCGTCGGCGCGGTGGCTGTGAATGCGGCATTTCATTTGCCCGCGCACGACCGGCACCAGCGGCTCTAAGCGGAAATCGGGCTTGGGCGCTTCTTTTTCGGGGTTTTTCTCGTGCTCAAGCTTTGCGTCGGAATACACCTTTGCGTTAAACAGCGCCTCGCGCAGCACCGCGCCGACGCCCATGCGCGTCGAAGGCAGCTTTTTCTGGCCGCCGTAACAGCTGCGGGGGTTTTCGCCGAGCGCCATTTTCATGTGCTCTGTACCGGGAATGACGATGTCAAAAACCGTCGCGCCCGCGCGCGTCTTGAAGCTGATGCCCGTGCCGCACACGACGTTGGCCGAGCCCGGCCCGGTGTAGCAGGTGGTAAACCCGCCGCGGCGCGCCTCCGCAATGCCGGGGTCGTGCGGATTGAGGGCGTCTATGCCGCGCACATACGGCGTCACGGGGCTTGTGATCTCGTTGCCGTCGTACTGGCTGTGCATGTCGCGCGGCTCGTTGAAGGTGGAAAGATGCGTGTGCGCATCGATAAACCCGGGGGTCACCCATTTTCCCGCAGCGTCGATGACGCAGGCGTCGGCCGGAATGTCCAGGCTGCGGCCCACCGCGGCGATCTTCCCGTCCTTTATCAGCACGTCGCCCTGCTCCAGCACCCCGTTTGTCACCGTGATGACCTTTCCGTTTTTGATAGCAAGCATAGTTTCCTCTCCTTTTTTATATAGTGTCCGGGCCGGCGCGCAGGCGTCCGGCCCCTCGGTTTTTCCGCACAGGGCCGGTCACTTCAGCCGGCTGACGCTGTTTTCGCACAGCGCGGTAATCTCCTCCACATATTCGGCCGCCATGGACGACATCGCTTCTTTTCTGCCGACAATCCAGCCCGCCACATATTCAAACGGCAGCGCCGGCAGCGGCACCTGACGCACGCGCATGGCGCGCGGGACCTGCAGCCCCGCGTGCTCGTACACGCCCATGCTGACCGCAAGGCACAGCGGGTCAAACTCGCCCACCGGATCGCTGTAGCTGCCGTCGACTTCCTCTTCGACAATTTTGCTGACGCCCAGCATCCGGGCGATTTCATAGTGCATCTCGCGGAACACGCTCATCTCCTCGGCGGGCACCGCGAGGGTATACTCCCTGAGCATGGCGGCCACGCGCTCAGGGCGGGTTTCCCCGCTTAAGGGGTGGTTGTGCGGCACAAGCAGCGACGGCGGGAAGCGGTGGATGGGGGTGTAGACAATGCCGCTGTTGCGCAGCACCTTGATGATCTTTTTGCTGCAGTGGTTGCTGATATAGATGAGCCCGACCTCCGAGGTCTTGTTCATCACATCGAAAATGACGCCGGACAGGCTGTTCTGGATGTGGTGCACGCGCACCGACTCATGCACATGCCGGCTGACGACACTGAGAAAGGCGTGGGTGGAAAAGCGCATCTGCGCCGCCGAAACGCGCAGGTTGAGCTGGCGGCTGACGGTGTCCTCACGGGCCAGGGTGCGGATGCTCTCCTCCGAGCGCAGCATGTCCTGCGCGTAGCGCAGAATCTCCTCGCCGAACGGGGTCAGCGACGTGCCCGTGTAAGTGCGCACCAGGATTTCCCTGCCCAGCTCCTTTTCCAGCGCCCCGATGGATTTGCTCAGCGAGGGCTGGGTCATAAACAGGTTCTGTGCCGCACGGTTGATGGATCCGCTTCGGTGAATTTCCACAAGCTGTTTCATCTGATCGAAATTCATGCATTGTGCTCCCCTTGAGTTATTCCGCTTTTTTATAATAGGCCGAGTTTTTTTCTCTAAGCAGTGCGGCGCGCAAGTGTTATAATACACTTATACTTATGTCAAATTTCGAGTGTTTTAGGGGGTAATTATCGCCAAAACTTCTGCCCGCTGCTTTTTCGGCTTGATCATATTTTACTATAACCCGCGCGCAATCACAAGCATTGTCTGTTGAATCTTTTTTAAAAGAGCCCATTCGTGCACTTTCACATGCTTTGACCGGAGAATTACTATAGCAAGGGGAGATGTCTGTGTACCGGTACGTTTTGAAACGCCTGCTTCTGCTCATTCCGATCATCGTAGGCGTCACGTTCATTGTCTTTTTCATTCTGGACCTCACGCCGGGAGATCCGGGGCGGCTGCTTCTGGGGCCGCTGGCCCCGCAGGAAGCCGTCGACCGGAAAAACGAGGAGCTTGGCTACAACAACCCGTTTTTCACCCGGTATCTTTCCTACATGAGCGGCGCGCTGCGCGGGGACTTCGGCGAGTCCTACCGCACGAGCCAGCCCGTATTCAGCGAAATCCTGCCGCGGTTCCCGACCACGCTCACGCTGGCGTTTTTGGCCGTTGTCGCCTCGGTGGCCATCGGCATACCGCTGGGTATTCTTTCGGCCGTGCGGCAGTATTCCAAGCTTGACACAACGGCGACCATTTCGGCCATGTTTGTCGCCTCGGTGCCCGACTTCTGGCTGGGGCTGATGCTCATGCTGCTCTTCTCGCTCAAGCTGCGCCTGCTGCCCCCCGACGGCATTGACAGCCCGCTGGGCTACATCATGCCCACGCTGGCGCTGGCGCTGCCCTCCTCGGCCTCCATCCTGCGCCTGACGCGCACCACCATGCTGGAAACCATCCGGCAGGACTACATCCGCACGGCCAAGGCCAAGGGCGCCAGCGAAAAGTCCATCATCTGGAAGCACGCTCTGAAAATCGCGCTGCTGCCCATCATCACCGTCGTGGGAAGCCAGTTCGGCTACCTGCTCGGCGGCTCCATCGTCGTCGAGACGGTGTTCAGCGTCCCCGGGCTCGGCATGCTGACCGTCACGGCCATCAAGGCAAAGGACATGCCCCAGGTCATGGGCGCCATTTTGTTCCTCGCCGTTTTGTTTGTCATCATCATGCTGCTGGTGGATCTGTTGTACGCTTTTGTGGATCCGCGCATCAAAGCCCGGTATAAAGCATAGGAAGGAGCGTTTCAATGGAACCCGATATCACCTATAAGAAGAAAAGCCAGGCGCTGAGCATCTGGCGCCGGTTCCGGCGCAACAGGCTTGCCATGTTCGGGCTTGTTGTGTTCCTCATCATTGTGCTGTGCGCCGTGTTTGCCGACGTTCTGGCCGACTACGAGGAGCTCGCCATCACGCAGAACGAGGACGAGCGCATGCTCCCGCCTTCGGGCGAGCACATTTTCGGCACCGACAACTACGGCCGCGACATGTTCGCCCGCATCATCCACGGCGCGCGCAATTCGCTGACCATCGGCATTTCGAGCACGCTCATCGCGCTGTTTTTCGGCTGCATTCTGGGCGGCCTGGCCGCCTATTACAGCGGTGTGGTGGACAACTGCATCATGCGTTTTCTTGACATGATCGCGTGTATCCCCAGCATTCTTCTGGCCCTGACCATTGTCTTTGCCCTGGGCGCCAGCCTTGCAAACCTGCTGACCGCCATCACCATCGCCATCATCCCCGGGTTTACGCGCGTCATCCGCTCGGCCATGCTGCCCATTATCGGCCAGGAGTTTATCGAGGCCGCCCGCGCCTGCGGCGCGACCGACCTGCGCATCCTGGTCCGCTACATCATCCCCAACGCCATCGGCCCCATCCTGGTGCAGGGAACCATGTCGGTTGCAAGCCTCATCATGACCGCCGCCAGCCTCAGCTTTATCGGAATGGGCGTGCAGCCCCCCGAGCCCGAATGGGGCTCCATGCTGGCCGAGGCGCGCGAGTACATCCGCTACGCGCCCCATATGGTCATCATCCCCGGCATGGCAATCGTCCTGACCGCTCTGTCTTTGAATCTGATCGGCGACGGCCTGCGCGACGCGCTGGATCCGCGCCTGAAAAATTGAGGTGGCTGCAATGGCAAATCTGCTTGATATCAAGGATCTCTGGGTAGAATACAGCACCGACGACGGTGTGTTCAAAGCCTTAAACGGCGTCAGCTTTTCGGTCGGCAGCGGCGAAAGCCTCGGGCTTGTGGGCGAAACGGGCGCCGGAAAAACCACCCTGGCCCTGAGCATCATGGGCCTTTTGCCCAAGAACATCGGCAAAGTGACGCAGGGCAGCATCACCTTTGACGGCGCGCAGCTCGTCGGCATGGACGAAACTGAAATGCGCCGCCTGCGCGGCAGCCGCATCAGCATGGTTTTTCAGGACCCCATGACAAGCCTCAACCCCGTGCTTCCCGTCGGGGAGCAGATTGAGGAGGTCCTGCATCTGCACCATCCCGAGCTTGACAAGTCCGAGCTGGAAAAGCGCACCTGCACCATCCTCGAAACCGTCGGCATTTCGTCCGACCGCCGCCACGATTATCCCCACCAGTTTTCCGGCGGCATGAAGCAGCGCATCATCATCGCCATCGCCATCGCCTGCCAGCCCGACCTTCTGCTGGCC
Organism: uncultured Clostridia bacterium; assembly: GCA_947856675.1. Classification (GTDB taxonomy): domain Bacteria; phylum Bacillota; class Clostridia; order Oscillospirales; family Butyricicoccaceae; genus Ventrousia. Next base: position 6,504 of record CANUCM010000006.1, read on the forward strand.
GACGAGCCGACCACCGCCCTCGATGTCACCATCCAGGCC
>CANUCM010000007.1 GCA_947856675.1 uncultured Clostridia bacterium
CTGATACTGCGGGATATTCTGCGCGGAAATCCCAAGCTTGCAGATATCGGGCGGGCAGAGGAAGCGTTGGGGCGCAACGGAATTGCAGGCGGATTTCAGGGGCAGCGCATGTGGAGTGACTGGCTGCCCAACGGTGACTTTGCCGAGGCGATTCTCAATACAACCTTCGACTGGAACGGAAAGCGTCAGCCTGTGGTATTTGCCACAGAAAATGATTGCCAGAACGGGCTGAGCATGCTGTTTCAAAACCTTTTGACGGGCGCGGCCAGTGTTTTTGCCGACGTGCGCACTTACTGGAGCCCGGAGGCGGTGCAGCGCGTTACGGGGTGGAAGCCCGAGGGCGCGGCGGCGTCAGGCTTTGTCCACCTGATAAACTCCGGCGCGGCGGCGCTCGATGCGACCGGAATGGTAAAGGACAAAAACGGCCGCCCGGTGATGAAACCCTGGTGGGAAATGGAGCAGGAGGATATTGAGGCCTGCCTGGGCGCGGTGGACTGGTGCCCGGCGGATTTGGATTACTTCCGGGGCGGCGGGTTTTCGTCGCACTTTGCCACCCGTGCGGAAATGCCCGTGACCATGGCGCGGCTCAACATAGTCAGCGGCCTGGGTCCGGTCATGCAAATCGCCGAGGGCCAGACGGTTGTGCTGCCGGAAAAAGTACACGATATCCTGGATAAGCGAACCGACCCCACCTGGCCGACGACGTGGTTTGCGCCGCGGCTTACGGGCAGGGGCGCGTTTACCGATGTATATACCTTCATGAGCAATTGGGGCGCCAACCACGGGGCGTTTACTTACGGGCACATTGGCGCGCGTTTGGCAACGCTGTGCAGTATGCTGCGCATACCGGTTTCCATGCACAATCTTTGCGCTTCAGAGCTGTTCCGGCCGCATGCATGGCAGGCTTTCGGCACAGAAGACGCCGAGGGCGCCGATTACCGTGCCTGCGCCGCGTACGGCCCGCTGTACCGATGAAAAGACAGGTGAAGCTGCGTGGGAAAATATACGTTGGGCCTGGATTTTGGGACGCTGTCGGTTCGCGCATTGCTGCTTGATGTTGAAACAGGTGAAGAAATCTGCTGCGCAGAAAGTGAATATGCTCACGGCGTCATGGAGCGGGAGCTGCCGGACGGCACGCCGCTCGGATTTGAATGGGCGCTGCAGCATCCGCAGGATTACATGGAATCCATGGTACAGAGTGTACACACCGTGCTGCGGGAAAGCGCCGTTTCTCCGCAGCAGGTTTTGGGAATCGGAGTGGATTTTACCTCCTGCACAATGCTGCCGGTACTGGACGACGGCACGCCGCTGTGCTGTCTGAAGGAATATGAAAGCCGGGCGCATGCTTACGTAAAGCTGTGGAAGCACCATGCGGCGCAGTATTGTGCCGATCGCCTCAACGAGCTGGCGGAAAAAACAAAGCAGCCGTTTCTCAAGCGGTATGGAGGAAAAATCTCCTGTGAATGGATGGTGCCCAAAGCCATGCAGATTGCGCAGGAAGACCCCGGGATATACGCCGCGGCGGGGCGCCTGATTGAAGCGGGAGACTGGGTTGTATGGCAGCTGTGCGGAAAAGAGAGCCGCAGCGCGTGCCAGGCCGGCTACAAGGCGCTGTGGAACGACCGCGAGGGCTTTCCTTCTGAAGAGTTTTTCACTGCGCTGCATCCGCTGCTTTCCGATCTCACACGCAAAAAGCTGGGCGCAAGGCACGATCCGATCGGCACAAAGGCCGGAGGGCTGAGCGCCGGCATGGCGGCCCGGCTTGGACTGTGCGAGGCGACGCCGGTGGCGACTGCAATTATTGACGCGCATGCGTCGGTTGCTTCGTGCGGCATTGCAGACAGCGGCAAAATGCTGATGATCATGGGCACGTCGACGTGCCACATGATGCTGTCGGAGCAGGAGGTCATGGTGCCGGGCATCTGCGGTGTGGTTCGCGGCGGCATACTTCCTGGTTTTTACGGGTATGAAGCAGGGCAGTCCTGCGTGGGAGATCACTTTTCCTGGTTTTTGAAAAACTGCCTGCCGGAGCATTGCGTGCGTCAGGCGCAGCAGCAGGGCATTGGGCTGCATGAGCTGATGCGCCGCCGTCTGGCGGGGAAAAAGCCCGGGCAGACGGGGCTTTTGGCCTTGGACTGGTGGAACGGCGTGCGCTCTCCGCTGATGAACTTTGATTTGAGCGGCGTCATGATGGGCATGACGCTGGCTACACAGCCTGAGGATATGTATATGGCGCTGCTGGAAGCAACGGCGTACGGAACCCGATCAATTATCGACGCCTTTGAAAAGGGTGGTGTGCCGGTGCGCGAGCTGTATGCGGCAGGGGGCATTGCGGCAAAAGATCCGCTGATGATGCAGATTTATGCCGACGTGACGGGCTGCACCATTCGTTTATCCGGCAGCAGCCAGTCAGGCGCCAGAGGTGCTGCCATACTGGCACTGGGAGCGGCAGGACCGGCTGCGGCAGGGTATTCTTCGCTGCTGGATGCCGTTTCCGCCCTGGGGCGCCTGTCCGGCGTGCAATATATCCCCAAGCCCGAAAACACTGCGGTGTATGAGCAGCTGTATGCACTGTATAGCCGCATGCAGTCATTGCTGGGCGAGGAACATTCCTATCTCATGAAAACGCTGCGCGCGCTGCGGACGCAGTAAAGCGGCGGCATGACAAAGGAGTTGACTGTATGAAACCTGTGGTGGGAATCAATGGCTTTGGGCGGATAGGCCGGCTGGCTTTCAGAACGGGATTTGAGCGTGGGGCAGTGGAGTTCGGCGCCATCAACGACCCGTTTCTGACGCCGGAATATGTGGCATATCTGCTGCGGTTTGACACGATGCACGGAAGGTTTCAGGGAGATATTTCCTTTGATGATCATTCCGTTACCGTGTGCGGAAGAAAAATTCCCGTGTACTGTGAAAGCACGCCGGAGTCGATTCCGTGGAGTCAGGCGGGCGTACAGTACGTTGTAGAGTCGACCGGCGTGTTTTTGACGGCGGAAAAGGCGCAGGGACATCTGCGCGCCGGTGCACAAAAGGTCGTGCTGTCGGCCCCGCCCAAGGACGATGTGCCCATGTTTGTCATGGGCGTCAACCACGGGCAGTACCGGACGGATATGGACATTGTTTCCAATGCATCGTGTACCACAAACTGTCTGGCTCCGCTGGCCAAAGTGCTGGATGAAAGCTTTGGAATTGAAAGCGGGCTGATGACCACGGTGCATGCCATCACTTCAACCCAGAAAACCATTGACAGCATTTCAAGGCGTGACTGGCGCGGCGGCCGTGCCGCGTCGGGAAATACCATTCCCAGCACAACGGGAGCCGCCAAGGCGGTCGGCAAGGTGCTGCCCGGGCTGAAAGGAAAGCTGACGGGGCTTTCCATGCGCGTACCGACGCTGGATGTTTCGGTGGTGGACTTGACGGCAAACCTTGTGCATCCCGCGTCCTATGAAGACATTTGTGCCGCCATGAAGTCGGCATCGGAGGGGCCGCTGCGCGGGGTGATGGGTTATACGGAAGACCCGGTGGTATCATCGGACTTTATCGGGGACCCCAGAACCTGTATTTTTGATGCGGCTGCGGGCATTGCGCTGACGCCGCGGTTTGTCAAGCTGATAGCCTGGTATGACAATGAATGGGCGTATTCCAATAAAATCATTGACTTGATCTGCCATATGTATGCGGTGGATTGCAAAAAGGAGGAGTTGGTATGAGCAAGTTTAACGGCCTGGGCATGAGCCTTGCCACATTGTCAAGGCTTTCCGATGCGGTGAGCCGGACCATTACGCCGGAAAATTTCACCGGTGAAAAGGGCGGGGCCTGCCGGGCAACGGAAGGCCCCGGTGCAGGCCCGGCCACTGATTTGGGGCTGGGATGGAAAATTTCGCCCCTTGTGCGGCTGCAGCCGGGCCAGGTTTTGACGATGGCCGACATTGAGGGACCGGGCGCTGTACAGTCCATGTGGATGACCATTACGGGAAACTGGCGGCACAGCATTCTGCGCATTTACTGGGATGAGCAGCCCAATCCGTCGGTGGAATGTCCGGTGGGACACTTCTTCTGCGCCGGATGGAACCGGTATGCTCAGGTCAACGCCCTGCCCATCAACGTAAACCCCGGAAAGGGCTTTTGCTGTTATTTTGAAATGCCTTTCCGCAAGCGCTGCCGCATTACGCTGGAAAGCCTGCACAAAGAAGTCGTGACGGTGTATTACCAGATCAATTACACCCTGACCGAGGTGCCGGATGACTGCGCGTATTTCCATGCTCAGTTCCGCAGAGAAAACCCTGTGCAGTACGGAAAGACCTATACGCTGCTCGACGGTGTAGAGGGCCAGGGGCAGTATGT
>CANUCM010000008.1 GCA_947856675.1 uncultured Clostridia bacterium
CTGCGCCTTGCGGCACAGCTCCTCAAACACTTCCGCGTCGATGCGGCAGGCCACATCCGGGCTCCAGCCGTACGACCCGCGCTGCGACACGATGGGCTAGAAATCCTCGCCGAAGCGCTCCTGCAGCATGCTGCGCAGCCGGTGCAGCAGCGTTTTGAGCGCGCCGGCCGGATTGGCGCTGCCCTCCCCGTCCCAAAAAGTTTCAATCAGCTCGCTCTGCGGCACGCTGCGGTTTCGGTTTATCATCAGGTACGCCAAGACATTCCACATTTTAAGGGACCGGTTCTCCTGGTCGCCGAACACCGTGCCGCCGAGCGACATCTGCATGCCGCCCAGCATGCGCACCTCGGCGCAGGGTCCGTCAAAAACGTGCTTTGTGCCCATTTGCCTTGCCATCCTCTCTCCTGCAGCAGGCAGGTTTTGCCGTTACATACGTATTCAAAATAAATTATACCGCTTTTGGCCGATAAATGGAAGTGGAAAAATCGGTTTTTTTCCGGACATGCCAAAAAAATCCGGCGCGGCGGGGAGCCTTCTCCCCTGCCGCGCCGGGCGTTTTTTGTGCCTTTACAGGTGTTTTTCAAACCACGCCGCGATTTCCTCGAGGCGTTTTATGCGGTTTTTGGGCCGGCCGCTGCGCGAAAGGTTGTGGTTTTCGCCCGCAAACAGCACCACGCGGCTGTCGACGCCGCGCCGGCGCAGCTGGGTGAACATCTGCAGCGGCTCGCTGAGCCAGCAGCGGTAATCCTCATACGCCTGGATAAAGAGCGTGGGGGTGTTTGCCTTGTGCGCGCTGGCAAGCGGCGAGGTCTTCCACATGACGTCAAAGCCGTGCCAGGGGTCGGTGCCCATCTGGCTTAGGTTGTGGTAGTAGCCGATGTCGGTCGTCAGGCACTTTGACAGGTAGTTTGCAATGCAGCGCTGCGAGCAGGCCGCGCGGAAGCGGTCGGTGTGGCCTATCATCCAGTTGACCATAAAGCCGCCGTAGCTGCCGCCGCAGCAGGCCAGCCGGGTTTCGTCGATTTCGGGGTAGCGGCGCAGCACCTCGTCGGTAAACTCCATGAGGTCCTGGTAATCGATGGTGCCCAGCTTGCCCGTGATGTTGGCAAAGTCCTCGCCGCGGCCGTCGCTGCCGCGCGGGTTGGTGTACAGCACAAAGTAGCCGCGCGCGCACAGCGCCTGCATCTCGTGGTAGTAGACCGTGCCGAACGCGCTCTTGGGCCCGCCGTGGATTTCCAAAACGGCGGGGTACTTTTTGCCCGGCCGGCAGTCCGCGGGGCGCAGGACGTACCCGTCGAGCTGGCAGCCGTCGCTGTTTGTAAAGGTAAAGGTCTCGGGCACCGCGACCTCGTGGGTCTGCAGAAACTCCTCGTTAAAGCCGGTGACGCGCTTTTGCGCGCCGGTGTCGAGGTCGAGCGAGTACAGCTCGGGCAGGCGCATGTCGCGCATGCCGATAAACAGCACATTGCGCCCGAACACGTCAAAGCTGAGCACCGCGCCCTCGTGCTGCATGTGGGTCTGGAAGGCCCCCTGCGCGTCGAGCGACACAAGGTGGGTGTCGCCGTGCACCGTGCGCAGCATGTACACGCGGCCGACGGAGTATTTCATGGTGCGTCCGCCGCCGTAGGCGCTGTCGGTGCTCACCGAGCCCGACGGCTCGGCGTCCGGGAAGGGCAGCTCGCGCACCTCCCCGCTCTGCAGGTCGGCAAAGTAATAGCCCGGGTTTTTGCCCGGCCACTCGTGCTTGTGCCCGGCAAAAAACACGCGGTTTGCCGTAAAGCAGATGCTGCCGACGGCCATGTCGCCCTGCGGCACGAGCGTGCGCGTTTTGCGCGTGCCGAGGTCGTAAAGCCACAGGCCGCCCTGCTGGCGGTCGACGCCGCCCTGCGGCTCGGCGCCGCAGTAGAGCACCTTGTCGCGGCCGGGGCTTAAGCGCGCGTCCTGCACGTCGAGCTCCGGGGGCGTCACGGCGTACAGCTCGCCCGAGGCGCTGTCAAACACCTTGGCCGTGCGGCGCACGCCGTTTACAACGCCGCGGCCGTTGCCCCAGAAGGGCAGCTCGTCAAACACCTCAAAGTCCTCGCCGCGGCGCGCGTGCATCGGCCGCGTTTCCCCGTCGGGGCGCAGCTGGCACTTGCACACGGCGAGAAAGCGCGTGCGGTCTATCATGCGGATGCTCTCCACCGTTTCGGGCACGGTAAAGGCGTGCACCGCCTCGCCGCCCGTGATGGGCAGGCGGTAAAAGGCCGTGCTGCCCTTGGGGATGCTTTCGCGCGTGACGGAGGAAAAGAGCACCGTTTCGTTGTCAAGCCACAAAAGCTTGCCGCCGCGGCAGCCGGCCGTCATGGGCCTGATGCGCTCGCTGTCGACGTCGTACAGCCACAGCCGCGCCTTGTACGAGTCGGACTTTTCGTCCGGCTCGTGGGTAAAAAACACGGCGTACCTGCCGTCGGGCGAGTAGGAAATGTCGGACAGGAAGGTAAAATCGTAAAAATCCCGAATCTCTATCTTCTTTTTCATGCCCGCACCTCAGCCTTTCAGATGGGCGTCCATCCAGCCGGCGATCTCCTCCATGCGGCGGATGCGCGAACGCGGCCGGCCGGTGCGCGACAAATCGTGGTTTTCGCCGCGGAACAGCACGAGCCGGCTTTCGACGCCGTGCATCTTGAGCGCGGTGAACATCTGCAGTCCCTCGGCCATGTAGCAGCGGTAATCCTCTTCGGCGTGGATAAACAGCGTCGGGGTTTTGACGTTGTCGGCGTAGGCCAGCGGCGAAAGCTCCCACAGCCGCTGGGGGTTTTCGGCGGTCAGCGTGCCGTGCTGGGTGTAGTTGAACCAGTAGCCGATGTCGGTCGTGCCCTCAAAGCTTATCCAGTTTGCGATGCAGCGCTGCGAGCAGGCCGCGCGGAAGCGGTCGGTGTGGCCGATGATCCAGTTGGTCATAACCCCGCCGTAGCTGCCGCCCGTCACGCCCAGGCGCTCAGGGTCGGCGTCGGGGCAGTTTGCAAGGCAGTAATCGGTAAACTCCATGAGGTTTTTGTAGTCGACGTCGCCGTACTTGTCAAGCAGGTCGGCAAAGGCCGCGCCCCGGCCGTCGCCGCCGCGCGGGTTGCAGTAAAAGACAAAGTACCCGCGCGCGGCCCACAGCTGCATCTCGTTGTGGAACACCGAGCCGAACGCGCCGCGCGGGCCGCCGTGGATGTGCAGGATGGCGGGGTATTTTTTCCCCGGCTCATAGCCTGCGGGCTGCATGATGTAGCCGTGGATTTCAAAGCCGTCGGAGGCGGTAAAGCGCACGGGCTGCGGCTGCGACAGCTCGTACTGCTCCTGCACCCATTCGTTAAAGGAGGTCAGGCGCCGCTCCTCGCCGCCGCGCACGCTGTACAGCTCGGGCAGGCGCATGCCGCGCATGGCCACCATGAGGATTTCGCCGTCGCGCACGTCAAAGCAGTCGACGCTGCCGCCCGGCGCGGTCAGGCGCTCGGAGATGGTGCCGTCGGGCATCAGGCAGCGCACATAGCTGTCCTCGTCCTCGGTGGTGGCAAAGTACAGCGCCCCGCCGCAGGCAACGGCGCTCATGCCGCCGCCCAGCCGCGAGTCGGACGCCACCGAGCTCGATCCGAAGCTGCGGTCGTAGGCGCACAGGCGGGTCTTTTCGCCCGTTTCGACATTGACGCGCCAGATGTCGCCGTGGGCGTACAGGTGCTCTTCGCTGCCGCGCAGCGTCAAAACGACGGTTTTCTCGTCCACGAGGTGCACTTCGCCCAGCTCGTACTGCCCCGGCTCTATCAGGGTGCGCACGCCGTCGGCGCCGCAGGCATAAAGGCCCTCGTACATGGGCAGGAAATCGCGGTACTCGCTGCCGGTGAACACCACCGTCTGCCCCATCTGATCATAGGATGACACGTCAAAATACTCGGCCGTGACGCGCTCGGCGCTGCCCTGCGCGGGGTCGCACACAAACAGCGAACGGCGCACGCGGCTGACGTCGCCGCGGCCGTTTGCCCAGAAAGGCAGCTCTTCAAACACGCGGAAGCGCGGGTTTTCATACTCGCGCAGGGCGGTCTTTCGCTGCTCCTCGTCCATGGCGGAAAAATCGGGGCGGTTTAAGTCGACCTTCGCGCAGACCAGCCAGCGGCCGTCGGGCAGAACGCGCGGCGCCGAGCCCGAAACGGGCAGCGTGCACAGCGGCAGCGCCTCGCCGCCGTAAGGCGAAATGGAAAAATACTGGGTCAGCACGCGCCCCTGCTCGCGGGCCTTTTCGGCTTCGCGGCCGCGCGGGGCCGAAAACACGATGCTGCCGTCGGGCAAAAAGGCAAAGTCCAGAGCGTCGCCCTGGGCCGTCAGGCGGCGCACCTGCCCCGTGGCGCGCTCAAGCACCCATACGTCGCCGGGGTAGCTGTTCTTTTCAAGGTCGGCCTTGCGCAGCACAAAGGCGCACAGGCTTCCGTCGGGCGAAATGCGCACGTCTGAGGGAAACCGGTATTCGAGAAAGGTCTCGGCAGTGATATGTTTCATACAACTCCTCCTCGCCCCTGCGGGGCTTTTTATTCATACTGGTTTTATTATTCGATAAAAATCTACAAAAGTCAAGCGCGTTTGTTTGCTTTTTGCATCACATTACACAAGGCAGTATTTGTCCATCCAGGCGGCCATTTCCTCGAGCCGGCGGA
>CANUCM010000009.1 GCA_947856675.1 uncultured Clostridia bacterium
CTTGAACCGCGCGCTTGAAGACATGATAGAGCAAAGCCGGCACATTGTGTTCTTTGGCGGGGCGGGCGTCAGCACGGAATCGGGCATTCCCGATTTCCGCAGCGCCGACGGGCTGTACAGCCAGCATTACGATGTTCCGCCCGAAACCATACTGAGCCACAGCTTTTTTATGCGGCATCCCGAGACCTTTTTCCGGTTTTACCGGGAGAAAATGCTGGCGCTTTCGGCGAAGCCCAACGCGGCGCACCGCAGGCTCAGCGAGCTTGAACGGCAGGGAAAGCTGGACTGCGTCATCACGCAGAACATCGACGGCCTGCACCAGGCGGCCGGCAGCCGCAGGGTTCTGGAGCTGCACGGGTCGGTGCACCGCAACTACTGCATGAAGTGCGGCAGGTTTTTTGACGCGCAGTACATAAAGCAGTCTTCGGGCATACCGCGCTGTCCGTGCGGGGGCATGATTAAGCCCGATGTGGTGCTGTATGAAGAATCGCTGGATCAGGATGTGATCCGGCAGGCCATAGAGGCGGTTTCCGGCGCAGATCTTCTCATCGTGGGCGGCACTTCGCTTGTGGTGTGGCCCGCGGCGGCGCTGGTTGACTATTACCGGGGCGACAGGCTGGTGCTCATCAACAAGGAGCCGACGCGCGTGACGGAGCGGGCCTGCCTGGTCATCACCGACAGCATCGGCCGCGTTTTGGGGAGGGATGAAGATTGAAAATCAAACTCCTTCCCCCGGCCCGGGTCAGCCGTTGGAGCGGCGGGCAGACGTCGGAAATTGCGCTGTGGCCGCCCGGCAGCAGCTACGCCTCGCGGGATTTTCTGTGGCGGCTCAGCTCGGCCACGGTGGAGTGCGGGCACAGCGTGTTTACCGCCCTGCCCGATTATGAGCGGTACATTGCCCTGCTTTCCGGGTCTTTGGCTTTGTCCGTCTGCGGGCAGCCGTACAAAGAGCTTGAGCGGATGGCACCGTTTTGCTTTGACGGAGCGGACCCGGTGGAGAGCCGGGGATGTGCCGTTGACTGCAACCTGATGCTGCGCAAAGGCCGGTGCAGCGGCAAGCTCATTTCGCTGGCGGGCGGCGGCGAGGTTGCGCTGTACGCCGCGGAAGCCGGGTGCACGGCATGGCTTCTGTACGCCGTGGAGCCGCTGACGGCGCGCTGGGAGAACAGCGGCTGCGCCCTGCCGGAAAACGGGTGCCTGCAGGTGCGGCAGCAGCAGGGAGAGAGCATCCGGCTTTCGGTTTCACCGGGGGCACGCGCCATGCTGGCGCAGATCCGATATGACGAATCCGATACCATATTATAAAGGAGGCTGTTTGTATGTACGATTTTCTCATCAAGAACGGAATGGTGCTCGACGGGACGGGGACGCCGGCCGTGCGCGCCGACATCGCTGTCAAGGACGGCAAGGTGGCCCTTGTGGCGCCGGAAATCAACGAGCCGGCCGGGCGTGTGCTTGACGCCAAAGGCCTGTTTGTGTCGCCCGGCTTTGTCGACAACCATTCGCACGGCGACATGACCTTCCTTGCGGGAACCAGCGCGTTTAACTATCTGGAGCAGGGCATCACCTGCGAAATCGCGGGACAGTGCGGATCTTCCCCGGCGCCCTCGCACCCCGGCAGCTTTAACGATGCCGAGCTGATTGTGGGCGAGAGCTTCCCCACCGAGGAAATGATGCGCGTCTGCGATACGTTTACCTCGTTCAGCCAGTATGTCGACAAAATGGAGCTGGGCACCAACATGGCGTTTCTGGTCGGACACGGCAGCGTGCGCGCCCGCGTCATGGGGCACACCGACGCCGAGCCCACGCCCGAGCAGCTTGAGCAGATGAAAGCCATTGTCGATGAGGCCATGAGCTGCGGCTGCGTCGGCATGTCGACGGGACTTATCTATCCGCCTTCCATCTACGGAAAAACCCCCGAGCTCATCGAGCTTGCCAAGGTGGTTGCAAAGCACGGCGGCGTGTATACGAGCCACATCCGCGGCGAGGGCGACACGCTGATCGAAGCGGTGGCCGAGGCCATCGAAATCGGCGAAAAGGCCGGCTGTGCGGTGCACATTTCCCACCACAAGGTGGCCGGCAAGAAAAACCGCGGCAAATCCGTGCAGACGCTGCGTATGATTGACGAGGCCAATGCGCGCGGCATCCGCGTCACGGGCGACCAGTACCCGTACCTCGCCGGCTGCACGGGCCTGATTTCCGCCATGCCGCCGCAGTACATGACCGAAGGCCCCGATGCGTTTGTCAAGCGCATTACGCAGCGCGCGTTCCGCGACGAAGTGACGGCTGTGCTCAAGGCCGGTCTGCCGGGCGAAAACCTGCTGCGTGACTGCGGGTTTGAAGGCTGCCTGATCCTGGGCGCGCTGACCACGCCGGAGTACATCGGCAAAACGCTGGCCGATGTGGCTCAGATGTGGAACATGGATCCCTATGAGGCCATGTACGATCTGCTGGTGCGCAACGAAGGCCGGATGAATATGGCGTTCTTCCAGCAGAACGATGAAGACATGATGCGCATTCTGGCCCATCCGCGCATCACCTCGGGCAGCGACTGGTGGCACGAGCCGGTGCGTCACAGCGCCGACAAGCTGGGCGGCGCGCATCCGCGCGGCATGGCCACCCTGCCGCGGCATCTGCGCCTTGTGCGTGAAAACAACCTCATGCCGGTGGAGAAGGCCATTTACCGTGTTACCGGTATGGCGGCCGAGATTTGCGGCGTGCCGGGCATCGGCTACCTGCGCGAAGGGTACGATGCCAACATCTGCGTGTTTGACTGGGAGAACCTCGGTGAAACCAACGATTACCTGCACCCCTACGCTCCCAACACGGGCATCCGCTATGTGCTGGTCAACGGCCGCCTGGCGGTGGAAGACGGCGTGGCGACCGGCGTCAAGGCCGGCAAGCGCCTGATTCACGGAGAAAAGAAATAAGAGTTTTCGTCCAAGGAAGAAGCTCTGTCCAGGCATTGCGCCCAGGCAGGGCTTCTTCCCGTTCGGGTACAGTGGGCGGCGCCGGACGGCTGCCTGCACATCGATCATGAAAAAGGAGAGTTATTATGAAGAAACAAATTCTTTCCCTGCTGCTCTCTTTGTGTCTGCTGGCGGGCATGGTTCCCGCTGCTGCTGCCGATCCGACGGCCGACACGGAAAGCGGCAGCGGAAATACCGCTGCTTCTTCCTATATACCCGGCCCCGGCGACATCACTTTTTCTCCGGCTTCTGTCAATTTGGGCAGCGTCGTAAAAGACAGCGAGGATACGGGAAATGCGCTGCCTTCGCAACCGTTACCGTGACCAACACCAGCGAAAAGACGATGTATATCTGTGTGTCTCCCCGCCGGTTTAACGATGTGACATACCAGAATGTGTCATTCAGGTTCTCTTCATAAAGCTCGCTGCCGGTTTATACTGCCATCACGGTTGGCGGGCATCCCACCGTTGTAGAGGTAGGGCCGGGTCAATCCGTGGAGGTCACCGTTCAGATCAAGGCGACAAAAAGCGACAGCCACCCTGTGACGGTGTGCGAGCAATTTGCCTTTCAGGTGTCCTTTGGCACGGCCTTTTTGGAGCCGGCCGATTCTTACAGCGAGGCCGGTGAGTATCAGTATGCAGAACGCAATGTTTAAAAAAGCCGCCCGGTTTTCTCCGGGCGGCTTTTTTTTATTGTTCGTTCAGCTGCTGCTGCACATAGCGCACCAGCTGCTGTTTGTAGTCCTCTGTGCGGCTGCGGAAAAACTCCAAAGCCTGCTCGTCTGCGGCGGGGGAGGCGCGGTAATACTGCAGCTTGCGCGCGGCCTCTTCCATGCCGACGGCAAACAGCCGGTCACACAGAAAATCCAGCTTGTCCTTGTCGGCCCTGAGCAGGGAGTCAAGCTCGCCTGCGTCGCAGTGTCCGATGGTTTCGATAAACCAGAACGGCCAGATAAGCGACTCGAAAAGACCGCCGCCGCTCACCGGTATGGGAAAGCCGTTTTGAAAGCGGGCCTGCATCAGGGGCAGCACACGCTCGGTGATTGCGTCGTAGGTTACGGAAGCGGCGTCGGGAAACGGGGGCACGGAAACCGGCTGCAAAGCGGCCAGCCGCCGGCGGAGCGCCGAAAGCCGGATAAGAAACAGCACAGGCACCGCAAGGCATGCAAGCGAACACACAATGAGCACGGCGCGGTGCGGCAGCTCGGGAGAGAGCAGTGCGTACATGAACAGGGCGGAGCCTGACATGGAGCACAGGCAGATGAAAAAGAATACGGCACAGCCGGCGCAGCCTTTGCGCAAACGGGACACCTCACTTTCACGGGCGGAATGCCGCCCGTTTCAGTATACCGCATCCCGGCGCAATTTGCCAGCTTTTTGTCAGTGCCGGAAGAAAATGCGGATGAGCACGGCCGATGCGGCCACAACGCCGACGGTCAGCGTGGCTGCCAGCACAGCGCCCGGCAGTCCGGGGGAGGGGATGTCTTCGGCGGCCGGAATAAGTTCGGGTCCGGCGGGCAGCACATCGGGGTCGGCGGGCAGGGTGCTGTCGTCGGGGGCGCTCAGGCACAGCCAGGTGTTGCGCACGCCGTAGCAATAGCCGACATAGGCCCAGAAACGGCCGTCACCGTCGCGCCAGCAGGTGGTAAAGTGCTCTGAAAGGTCGCCGTCAAACCACTGTGCGTCCAGCCCGTCGGCAGCAACCGAGCCCGAGCCCGGATAGCTCCACAAAACGATGGAGCTGACGCCCTTGAGCGCGTCCTGAAAGGCTTCGTCAAACCCTACAAACTCGCTTTCGTGCTGCTCGGCAAACGAGAGGTAGTCGGGCACGGGGACGCAGTCGGAAAGCCGCACCCAGCCGCGCAGGGCGTCGCGCTCGCCCCACACAGCGCCCCATGTCTGCCCCAGGCTGTCGGTGTACAGGGAGGAGCAGAAAAGCCGCTCGCCGTTTGCGACATTTTCGCGCACACGGCTGCTTTCGGGGTTTTTATAAAGGGAAACATAGCCTTCCTTTGCGTTTGCGGTGTAGCTGCGGGGCAGGTAGCTTAGCTCGTCGCTGTGCTTTTGGTAAAAAGAGTCCTGCGGTTCGACAATGGAATCGGCATGAATGACGCCGCTGCATACAAAGCAAAAAAGCAGGGAAAAGAGCGCAAGACGGGACAGTTTTTTCATAAAGCACACCTCCGTATGGCTAAAAATAAACGATTTGGCTCACCAAAAGTCCGAGTAAAAAGGAAAAGGCGTTGCACAAAAGGGAAAACAGCCAGGGCCGGGGAATGTCGGGTGCAAAGAAGCGGTAGCAGGCGCCTTCGACCCAAAGGGCGCACAGCTCCAGCACGGCGGTCAACACGGGCGAGGGAAACAGGCCGTGCACAAAGACAACGACCGGGTTTGTCATGCAGTTGACCAGCGCGCACAGCGCGAGGGCGCGGCCGCGGACGCCCCAAACGAGGGCAAAGGCCAGCTCGGCGGCGAGGGTCAGCGCCAGCGAAAAACACAGTGCCGGTATCATCGGGCATTGACCCGCCGCAGGCCGAGCAGCAGCAGCGGCAGCGACACGGCGGCAAGGGCGGCATACAAAGCGCCGCCGTACAGCGATGCCGTCATGCCAAGGTGTACGGGCAGAAAGCCGAGAAACAGGGCAAAGGTCAAAAGGCCGAAGGAAAACCCTTTGGCTCCGGGCAAAAGCCGGGAAGCGGCAAACAGGGTCATGGGCATGGTGGCGTTAAAGAAAAATACGGCGGCCAGGCCGAAAACGCTCCAGCCCGACAGGACAAACAGCAGAGCGGAAAGCCCCAGCGTGACGGCGGCTGCGCGCCGCAGGCCGATGCGGTCTGCGGCAAAGCCGCCAAAGGCTTTGCCGAGCGCGACGCACAGCACAAACACGGCGGAAAGAACGCCGGTTTTCCATGAAAACTGCAAAGTCAGTCCCAGTGTGCTGCGCAGCACGACGACGGCAAACAGGCAGGCAAGGGAGAGCCAGGCGCCGGCGCCTGGCAGCAGCGGCGCGTCCTGGGCGGGGCGGCGCGCAGGCCCAAAGCACAGGCCCCAGACAATGAGGGCAAACAGAGCGGAAACCGCAGCGCCCGACAAAACCGGAAGCTCTGCCTGCGCGGCCATGGAGCCGGCAAAAATCCCCAGGGCTCCGGGCGAAACAAAAATACCGAGGGGCGCGATGCGCTCGTGGCTGCGCAGGGTGTCAAGGCCGCCGCCGATGTGAAAGGCGGCGTTGCCCAGCCCGGCGCAAATTGAGGCGGGCAGCGCGGGCAGGAAAAACGCGGCGCATACGGCGAGGCATCCGCCCGACGCCCAAAGCCGGCAGGAACGCGTGCGGTCGGCCAGCAGCCCCAGGGGCATCTGCACGGCAAAGGCGAAAAAGTTGTACAGTAAAATGCATGTCCAGGCACTGTCGTGCCGGCATACGCTGCCCAGCATGAGCAGGGCGCAGGAAAAGTCTACGGCAAAATGCGCGGCGGAATACACCGCCAGGCGCAGCGGCTTCATAGGCATCCCTCATTTTCGCTTTTACAATGTTAGACGAAGAAAAAGCGCGTTTGGTTCCGAAGAAAAAATAAACTGCCGCGGGCGAAAGAAAAAAGCGGGAGGGCGCACTTTTGACCGGATGAAAAATAAGCATAAAGACCACCCTTCCATTGATTTGCTATTAGTAATCATATATCATAGGGCACTCCCTCGGCCTTGACACCCACGACCCGACCGACAGGACGGTGTTTGAGCCGGGAATGGTCATGACATGCGAGCCGGGGCTGTATGTTGCCGCCGAGGGCATCGGCATACGGCTGGAAAACGACATCCTGATCACGCAGGGAGCGCCGGAGGACCTTGTGGGCGAGCGTCTGCTGTGCCCCGAGGAGATTGAGCGCATTATGCAGGAGAAATAAAAGAAGCTGCCGCCAACCCGGCTGGGTTTGGCGGCAGCTTTGCATTTGCTTGTGTTACAGCGTGTCAGACGGGGTTTCGGGAGCAGGCGCGGCCTGCTGCGGGGCGGACGCTTTTTCGCTGCCCAGGTAATCGGGAAGCTTCATGCCGGCCATGTCGAACAGCTCGCCCAGCGGCGGGATGCTCTTCATCATGCCGGAAACAAAGCCGGCGGTTGCCGTCTTTCCGTCCTGGCCCGATGCGCCGTTGTCCCAGACGGTGACCTTGTCGATGCGGATGCCCTTGACGGCCTCGACCTGAATGCGCATCAGCTCCTCCATCTTGTCGGCCAGCATCAGGCGCAGCGCAGCGCTGGGGTCTCCGCCGGCGGCGGTCACGATGTCGCGCAGGCCCTCGGCCTGCTTGGTCAGCATGGCCTGCATACCGGTGGCTTCGGCCTGCATCTTGGCCAGAATAGCGTCGGCTTCGCCGCGGGCACGGCGGCGGATTTGCTCGGCCTCGGCTTCGGCTTCGAGTTCCTTCTTGCGCTTTTCAATTTCGGTGCGCACGATGACATCGGCTTCCTGCGTGGCTTTTTCACGGGCATAGCGGGCGGTTTCGGCCTTCTGCTCGGCGGCGTAGGCTTCTTCCAGCGCGCGGGCCGCCTGAATCTTTTCGGCCGAGGTGGCAATTTTCAGCGCTTCGGCTTCCTTTTCGCGGCGGGCTGCGTTGGACATGGAGATTTCAACCTGAGCGGTGTTTTCACCCTGGATGGCCAGGGAGTTGGCCTGGGCAACCTGCACGCGCTGGTCGCGATGGGCCTGCGCTTCGCCGATGGAGCCGTCGCGCTCTTTTTCCGCAACGCTCTTTTTGGCGTCGTTGATGGCCTTGGCGGCCGCTTCCTTGCCCAGCGCGGCAATGTAGCCCGACTCATCGGAGATATCGGTTACGTTGACGTTGATGAGCCGCAGGCCGATTTTTTTCAGCTCGCCTTCCACGTTGCGGGAAACGGCTTCGAGGAACTTATCGCGGTCGGTGTTGATCTCCTCGATGTCCATGGTGGCGATGACAAGGCGAAGCTGGCCGAAAATGATGTCTTTTGCAAGCTCCTGGATCTCCTGCAGCTTCAGGCCCAAAAGGCGTTCGGCCGCATTCTGCATGACGCCCGGCTCGGTGGAAATGCCGACGGTGAAGCGCGAGGGAACATTGATGCGGATGTTCTGGCGGGACAGGGCGTTTTCCAGATCGACCGAAATGGAAAGCGGGGTCAGGTCAAGAAACTCAAACGCCTGGAATACCGGCCAGACAAAGGCCGCGCCGCCGTGGATGCAGCGGGCGCTGCGGGTGGAGCCGTCCTTGTTGCTGCCCACTTTACCGTAGATGACCATGACTTTGTCCGAGGGGCACTTTTTGTACCTCGACAGGATGAGCACCATCAGGGAAAACAGCAGTACGACAATGACGCAGATGAGAATTAAGCCTTCCATGTTCATACCTCTCTTTTTATGTATTTTGGAATGCGCAAGCTTATTTGCGGCACACAACGAGTGTGCTGCGCCCGGAAACGGCTGTGACAACGACTTCGCAGCCGGTGGGGATGGGCTGGCTTTCGTCGGTGACGGCTTCCAGCTCGCAAAGCTGATCCTGTACCAGCACTTCCACTTTTCCCCGGCCCTGGCGCGCAGGGGGGATGGTCAGATAGACGCTGCCGCTCTGCCCGACCGCGTTTTGGGGGCGCATGGTACCGTCTGACTGCAGGTTGAGGCACAGCCGGAGGATGATGGCCATGACCAGCATGGACAAAAACCCCATCAAAGCGGCGAGCGGCACGGAAATGTAGGTTGGAACACCGGCGCGCAGCAGAGCCAGCCCGCCCCATCCAAACACGGTGAAAAAGGCGACAAAGCCGCGGACGGTAAACAGGCGCAGCCCGCTGTCGGCCGCGTCGGCCATGGAATCCCCGTCGGTCGGATCGTCTGCGTCTGCGTCAAAATCTGCATCGGAATCACCGAAAAGGCCGAAAATGAGCAGAATGGTCTGGATAATGAGAATCAGCGTGGCAGGGATGGCGGCGTAGGCAAAGAAGCGCTCGATGGCGGTAAGTGACTCAAACCATAAAGCCATGATAAATACAGTCCCCCTTTGAATATGGATTGCGGAAAGTACGGTGCGGGCCTCTTACCCGTCAAGCTGCGAGAGCATGAGCTCGGCGCGCTGGCGGAGCATGGAGGCCATGTATGCGGTGGAGATGATTTCCAGCGCGGCGGTGACCCGTCCGCGCGCGCCGGGGTAGGGCTCCTGATAGCCGGTGAGCAGCTCAGCACACCATGTGTGAAGCTGCCCGGCGGAAGGGAGCTGGCCGCCCAGACGGGCGGTCAGGTCGACGATGTACAGATACAGCACGGAATCGTCAATGATGTCGTCCCCCGTGTCGTCCAGTCTGCCGTTGACAAAGGTCAAAAGCTGGCAGATTTTGTCGATGCGCATGCTGTCACGCAGCATGTTGATAATAAAAAGGCGGCATACGTGCTGGCGGCTGTAGCGTTTTTTGACGGGCGGAGGGAGAAATCCCCGTTTGACCCAGTTTTGTATGGTGTAGGGTTCGAGGCCCGTCAGCAGGGATACCTGCGACAAAACCAGCCCCCCCGTCAGAAAAATTGAGCTGAGCAGCGTGTCAGCTGCATTGCTGCGCCCAAGGTCGGCTTCCAGTGTGGAGCCGGGCAGCCTGCTTATCAAGGGAACCACCTCCGGTTTCAGATTCCGCGCCGCAGCAGCACCGTGCTGCTTCGGCCGAAGCTTTGCGGTATTTTGATTATAACAGATGGTCACATGACTGTCAATAGGGTTTGATATAACTTTAACGTATACGGACGATAAAAATTGTTGGCAAGCGGGGAGGGAGGTGTATAATAAAACCCACATAGTTATGATAGAGGTCGCGAATGACAAGAGTAAGCCTGTTTTCCGTCAGACAACGGGGGCTGAAAGGGGATTTCGCCGAAGGGCCGGTATGCTGTCTGGCAGACCGGTGCCTGGGGCCGTGGAGAATATCTGCGGAACTGCCGCGCAGGCGGAGAGCTATCATGATGCGACGTCGCCTGTATGTTGGGTCATGATACTGTCATGACTCAATTTTTTTTGCAGGAGATGGGAAAATGGAAAAGAAGCATTCATGGGGGCTGTACGCAGTGGTCCTTGTCATTGCCGCGCTGCTGGTTGTGGCTGGGGTCACCGGTTCGGACGCGGGCCTTGCGGCAACGGCGTGGGCCCTGCTGCCGCCGGTGGCGGCGATTGCGCTGGCGCTGATTACCAAAGAGGTGTATTCCTCGCTGTTTGTCGGAATCGTGCTGGGCGCCTTGATGTATTCGGGGTTTTCGCCGGCGAAAACGCTGAGCACGGTCGTCAATGACGGAATGGTGGCGGCGGTTGCCGACAGCGCGGGTATTTTTGTGTTTCTCGTGGTGCTCGGCATTGTGGTGGCGCTCGTCAACCGGGCGGGCGGCTCGGAAGCCTTCGGGCACTGGGCTTCGGAGCATGTCAGGACACGGGCCGGCGCCTGCATGGCGACCTTTCTTCTGGGTGTTCTGATTTTTATTGATGACTATTTCAATTGCCTTACGGTCGGCTCCGTCATGCGCCCGCTGACCGACAGCAAGGGCGTATCCCGCGTCAAACTGGCGTATCTCATTGACGCGACGGCGGCGCCGGTGTGCATGATAGCGCCCATTTCCTCCTGGGCCGCCGCCGTTTCGGGCAGTGTGGAAAACACTTCCATGAGCGGCATTGAGCTGTTTGTCAGAGCGATTCCCTTTAATTTTTATTCGCTGATGACGCTGGTATTTATTGTGGCCATCACCCGGATGGGCTTTGATTACGGAAAAATGGCCGAGTTTGAAATCAAGGCGCGGCCGGCGGAAGACGGCCGGACCGTGCGCAAAGACGGGAAAGCGTCGGGCGGCAGCGTGGCCGATTTGATGGTGCCGGTGCTGGTGCTGATTGTCGCCTGCGTGGCGGGTCTTTTGTATGTCGGCGGCTTTTTCGGCGTGGATGCCTGGGGCGGCACGGAATGTGCGGGGGATTTTGTCGCGGCTTTCGGAAATACCGACGCCTTTATCGGGCTTCCCTGGGGCGGCGTGGTCTCGCTGGTGCTGATCACGGCGTATCTTCTGGCGCGCCGCCGCGTGACGTTTGCGCAGGCGATGGAATGTGTACCGCAGGGCTTTTGCGCCATGGTGCCGGCCATTCTGATTCTCACGCTGGCGACCGGCCTTAAGAATATGACCACGCTGCTGCAGGCGCATGAATATGCTTACGGCGTGATGCAGTCGGCGGCAGCCGGGCTGTTTGCCTTTTTGCCGGCCATTATTTTTGCGGTGGCCTGCGGGCTGTCTTTTGCCACGGGCACCTCGTGGGGCACTTTCGGCATACTGATTCCCATTGTCACCAGCATTTTCCCGGAGAGCAGTCCGCTGCTGTTTGTGGGGATTTCGGCCTGTCTGGCCGGCGCGGTGTGCGGCGACCACTGCTCCCCGATTTCCGATACCACGATTATGGCTTCGGCGGGTGCGCAGTGCGAGCACGTCGACCACGTATCGACGCAGCTGCCGTACGCGCTGACCGTTGCGGGCATATCCTTTGTGTCGTTTGTACTGGCGGGTTTTGTGCCCAACGCACTCATCTGCCTGCCGGTGTCGGCGGCCATGACCATCGGCGTGCTGTTTTTCATCCGGGCCGGCGTCCGGCGCAAAAACCGCGCGGCATAAAAAGCCCCCGCTTGGACGGGAGCGGCTGACAAACCGTGAGCGATGACCGGCTCTTGGCCGGGCATCGCTCATTTTTACCTGCTCAGGCGGCTGCAGCTTTGGCGCAAAAGGTGCCATGCGCAGCAAAAAGGGGCAGCCGGACAACCGGCTGCCCCTTTTTCACACTGTCAGGCAGAAAGGGCGGGAGAACGTATGCCTTTGTTTTCGGAATTTTTTACAAAACGGAAAAGAAGAGCCAGCCGGCCGCCGCCGTCACGCCGCTGCCCAGCAGAAAGGACAAAACGGGGACCAGTGAGCGGCGCAGCCGTCTTTTTCCCGGAGGGGAGGAGACGGCGCAGCGGGAAGCCAGGCGGCAGGCCATTTCCACCATTTCGCCGGCGGATTCCACGGGGCAGCCTTCTTCACCGGACACGATGAAAATGGCCTGTTCAAACTTTTTGGGATCGGGAGAGGGGACAATGACGGCCTGCTTGGAAACACCTTTGACCACGGCAAATCCTCCTTGCGGATTTTCTGTTTTCAGTGTTCCCGGCGCCGCAGGAATTATTCGGAAGCGGTCAGCGTGATGACCAGCACCGAGCGGTCGTCACCGGCGCGTGCGCCGTCCGAGGAGGAAAGGATGTCGGAGGCGAGCTGCTGGGCATCCGTGCCGGTCCGGCACAGGCGGGCGATGGCGTCGGTGTCGGTGCCGTCGCACACGCCGTCGCTCATCATGACGACGCGGTCACCTTCGCACAGCCGCAGCAGGATGGGCTCGGGCGAGGAGAGCACGGGGTCGGTTCCGGCGGGCATGGCGGTGGAGAAAAAGCGGCGCACACTGCTGCCGCGCGTGACAAAGGTGGGGGCGGCCCCGTATTTGAGCAGGCGGCCTTCGCCGGTGTACAGGTTGATTTCAAGCAGGTCGAGGGTGACAAAGCCAAAGTCCTCAAACCGCGCGGCAAGGACGGGAATGACGGCGCGCGCGCTGTCCTGCACGCTGCACCCGGAGCGGACAAACTGGGAGATGAGCGACAGCGCTGTGCGCGACAGGCGTTCTGCGGCTTCGCCGGTGCCCATGCCGTCGGAGAGAAGGACGACGGCGCGGCCGTCCGGGGTGTGGAAATGGGTGCTGGAGTCCCCGCAGACCGATTCGCCGTGCTTTTGCCGGACCGCTCGGCACACCGAGGCGCAAAAGCGTTCTCTTTCGCGGATGCGGAGGATGCAGCCTGAACGCGAAAGCACTTCCTCGGGCGGGCAGAAGCGGCGGCCCAGCGCCAGGGAAAGGCTTTGCAGGAGCGCGTCGCGATCGGGAATTTCGCAGTCTTCGCCGTGCAGGCTGATGTCGATGTGCAGGCTTTCCGATTCGGAGTAAACACAGGCCGAAGCCGAGGGGACGTATGCGCGGACAATGCTGCGCACGCGGTTTTCAAGGCCCGGGTACCGCTCGGGCTGGCGGCTCACGGCGCCCGCCACATCGGAAAGAACGCCGCACAGGCTGTCGTAGCCTTCGCGCATCAGCCGGCGGCTGTGTTCATCGCGGCGGCGCATGGCACAGCGGCGCAGGTACGAGAGGTATTGTTCGTTGATGGCGCCGCACAGCTTTTCCATGTTGAGGCAGCGGCTTGCAAAATGCGCGGGAAAGTCGGTCGGGCGCAGAAAGCCCTGGGTGCGCAGGGTCTGGGCGGTGCCGCCCAAAGCGTCATAGCTTTCCACGGCTTCGCGGCTCCAGCACAGGGAGGCCAGCGAGCATTTGCGGCAGACCTCATCGGCCGCGCGGTCGTAAATGCGGGAGATGTTTTCGCTGTCGGCGCGCGTGCGCGATTCGGACAGCGGGCCGACGGCCAGCCCCAGCTCGGAAATGGCGCGTGTAACGGCATAGAGCCTGGGGGCGGCGAGAGAGGGCTGCCAGGCCGTGCGGCCGCAGGGTTCGCAGTTTTGCTCAGACATGCCGAGGTACACGCTGCGGCACAGCGCAAACAGCGGCTGCGGCGTGTGCGATTGCCCGCACAGAATGAGTATCAGGCAAAATGCGGCGGCCAGCAGCCCTTCGGGCAAAAGCCCGAGCAGCGCCCAAAACCCCTGCCCCCACGTCAGGGCGCTCTGAATGAAGACAACGGAAACGCCGACACAGGCCGGAGCAAAGAAAAAGGCCGTGGGCGGCCGCAGAGAGCGAAAAACACGGCTGCATGTGCAGCATAAAACGGCCGCGGAGGCGTAGCACACGCCATGGCTGCCGCCCAAAAGCAGCGAACCGGCAAAAGCGCCGGCAAAGGCGCAGAGCGACTCGCGGGTATCACGGCGCGAGGCGGCGTAAGCCAGCCCCAGAGGGGCCGCGCCGCGCGGCGGAAAGCGCAGTGCCGACAGCGCAAGCGAAAGAAAAAACACTGCGGCACAGCGCAGGGCGGCGGCAGAATGTATGTCCTGTGCAAGGCGCCGGGCAATCCGGGTTAAGTTTTTGCCGTGCAGCGTTGACTGCTTGTCCATGATCATCCGCTCCTAATATGGTGATATTTTCCATTTTAAGCGCGGCGGACACAGAGAAAAAGCGGGAAATGACGAAGGAAATAGCCTGCGGCCGCAAAAGGGGGCGCAAAAGGCCCCTGCGGCCGCAGGCGAGGGATTCAGCGGGCTTTTTTAAAGCTTTTGCAGCGGGTCTGGGTGCATTCGCAGGCGCCGTCGCCTTCCACGCACACGTGCTCTGCGGCACACAGGTTTCCGCAGTTGTGGGCGCAGCCATGGGCATCGCAGTGCACCTCGGTCTGCTCGCACGGCACGATTTCGGGCATGGCGGACAGCAGGCTTTCCGTGCGGTGGCCAAAGGACTGGCAGAAGGTCTGGTCGGTCGTGTGGGCGCCGCTGCCCTCCACGGTGACGTCGGGGCGGCAGCACAGCCCCTGGCTGTTGCTGACGCAGTTGGAAACATGACAGGTCAGTTTGGTCATGGATAATCCTCTCCTTGCAGTGTTCTTGGCATAGTATGCGCGCCTTTTGGACGGGGTATTCGCGTTGACGCAGGTCAAAAAACATGATACAGTTAAATCGATACCTGTGGCGCAGCCAAGGGAAAGGAGCTGGAAAACATGGGATATTTTGACATTTGCGGGGTGCTTCCGCCGTTAATCACGCCGTTTACCCGGGACGGGCAGGTGGATTTTGATGCGTTTGAGCGCAATATCGAGCGCATGAACCCGACCGGGCTGTGCGGTTACCTGGTGCTGGGTTCCAACGGTGAAACGCCGTATATTGATACCGAGGACAAAATCCGGCTGGTGCGCGCATGCGTGCGCCGTGCTGCGCCGGGAAAGCTGGTGATGGCGGGCACGGGCCTTGAATCCACCTCCGCCACCATTGAGCTGACCAAGCGCGCGGCCGACGCGGGCGCGCAGTGCGCCCTGGTGCTGACGCCCAGCTATTACGGAGAGCAGATGGGTGACGACGCGCAGACGGCGTATTTTTCCGAAGTGGCCGACCAAAGCCCCATTCCCGTTTTGATATACAACGTAACCAAGTTTACCCATGTCAACATTTCGCCCGCGGCGGTCAGCAAGCTGTCGCACCACCCGAACATCATCGGGATGAAGGACAGCTCCGGCAACATCGCGGGGCTTATCGCATACATGACGCACGGCCTGGACGAACAGTTTAATCTGATGGTGGGCACGGCGTCGGCGTGGTACCCGGCGCTGTGTATCGGCGTACGCGCGTCGGTGATGGCGCTGGCCAACTGCTGCCCCCG
>CANUCM010000010.1 GCA_947856675.1 uncultured Clostridia bacterium
CCGACCGACCACCGCCGCGCGATGCTTCGCGCCATGGTCACCTATCTGCTGGAGAACGGCCGCATTGAAACGACGGTGACCCGCGCCAAGGAAGTCCGTCCGCTGGCCGAGAAAATGATCACGCTTGGCAAGCGCGGCGATCTCAACGCCAAGCGCCAGGCCTTTGCCTTCATCACGAAGGAAGCGGTTGTCAAAAAGACCTTTGACGAAATCGCGCCCAAGTACGCAGACCGCAACGGCGGCTACACCCGCATCACCCGCATTGGGCCCCGCCGCGGCGACGGCGCCGAGATGGCCGTCATTGAGCTTGTCTGATTGACAAAAGCACGCCCCCAAAGGGATTATCCCGAGAAGATGCCTCGGGATAATCCCTTTTTTCTGTTTTGGGGCGGGGCATGTGTATTCCTTTTTCGGCGGGGGTGTGGTATGCTAAGGGGGAAAATATTTGAGCCGGAGGAGGACTTCACATGATTTTAAAAGCGAAGCGCGTCGTCGCGGGCGACGGGAAAACCGTGTGGCTGGACGGAGCGGTGCGCCTGAACGGGGAAGGCGTCATCACCGGGGTGGGGCCGGCCGGGGAAATCGCGCAGCACAGTGCCGGCGAGGAGGTCTGCGATTTCGGCGACGCCAGCCTGCTGCCCGGGCTCATTGACATGCATGTGCACACGGGCTACTGGTGGAGCGAGCCCGACGCCGAAAGCTACCGCGACAATCCGTACCGCATCGCGTATTTCGCGCTCGACACGCTGGGGCGCGCGCTGCGCACCGGCGTGACCACCGTGCGCGACGTAAGCTCGCCGGGCGGGTGCATGCAGGCCATGCGCTGGGCGTCGGCCGAGCGCGGCTTTTTCACGCTGCCGCGCATTGTGCACTGCGGCCGGGGCATCTGCTTTACGGGCGGGCACGGCTGGCCGCTGACCGGCGGCGTGGTGGAGGCCGACGGCGCCGACAACGTGCGCGCCGCCATCCGGCGCGAGCTGCGCGACGGGGCCGACTGGATCAAGATCCTGACAAGCCACCGCACCCACACGCCGGAGTTCACGCAGGAGGAGCTCAACGCGGCCGTGGACGAATGCCACCGCCGCGGCGTCAAAATCTGCGTGCACGCCGGGACGCACCCGTCGATTCAGATGTGCATCGACGCGGGTTTTGACACGATAGAGCACGCCACGTTCCTGACGCGGGAGCAGGCGGTGCAGATGCGCGAGCGCGGCATTGCCTGGGTGCCCACCATCATCGCCTACACCTACATTTACGAGCAGCTGTGCGACAGCTCCCTGCGCGAGAGCATTGCGGGCGGCATCGACGGCGCGGCGCTGAGCGATTTTGACTATTTCAGGCAGGCCGCCGAGGCGTACCGCGAGCACTTCAAAGAGCTTTTGGACACCGGGGTCGTGACGCTGGCGGGCACCGACATGGTGCTGCACGGCGCGCCGGTCATGCCGGTGTGGCGCGAGCTTGCGTACATGGTGGAATACGGCATGCAGCCGCTTGCGGCCATAGCTTCGGCCACTTCGCTCGCGGCGCAGACGCTGGGGCTTTCGGGGGAAACGGGCGCGCTGCAGCCGGGCCTTTGCGGCGACATTCTCGTCGTGCAGGGCGATGTTTTGAGCGACATCGGGGCGCTGAACCGGCCGGTGCAGGTGTACCGCAGCGGACGCGCCGTGCTGTAAAGGACAAAAGGAGGAGCGTTTGTGAAGCTGACAGAAAAACACTGGAGCGCGGCGCGGCAGCTGCTGCCGCAAAACGCCGAGGCACTTTTGCTGAACGGACAGTTTAAACCGTGGTTTCTGCCGGGCGACAAGCTGGTGTTTGTCAAGGAGAGCTGGGAAAAAAAGCAGAAGATTTCGCGGTACATGCTGGTCGACTGTGAAACGGGGCTGCAAAGCGAGCTGTTTGACCACCGTAAGCTGCGGCTGCGCCTGGGGCGCATCGGCAAGGCCCCCGGGGAGGGAAAGCCGCTGGAGCTGACGCCGCTGTGTGTCGAGCCGGACGGCGCGGTACAGTTTTTGCTGCCGGACGGGGAGCAGTACCGCTTTGACGGGGCGCGGCTTCAGCGGATGCGCAAAGCGCCGCCCGCGGGGGCGTCGCTCAGCCCCGACCGCCGGTACGCCATCAATGTGCGCCGGCACAACCTGCACCTGTACGACATGGAAAACGGCCTGAGCAGCCGCATAACAAAGGACGGCCGGGAGCACAACGGCTACGGCGAGCGCATCGAGGGCGACACGTTTTTTATCCGCCACCGTCTTGAGGGGCATACCGAGCCCGCCGGCGTGGACTGGTCGCCCGACAGCCGGCATTTTCTGACCTATCGCATAGACGAGCGCGAAGTGCGCCCGCTGCACCTTGTGCAGAGCGTGCCGGCGCAGGGGATGCGCCCCGTGCTGCACGAATACCGGTACGCGCTGCCCGGGGAGCCCGAGCCGCAGTGCAGCCTGTATGTGGGCAGCGCCGAAACGGGCGCGGTGCGCGCGGTGCAGTGCCCGCCGGCAGAGTGCGCTTTTCTGCCGCCGACGTCGTCGGGCTACGGCATGCTGTGCTGGTCGCAGGAGGGCAAAAGCGCCGCGTTCTGCCGCATGGGCCGCGATCATCTCAGCGCGGAAATCATGCTCATAGACCCCGAAACGGGCGCGGTGACGCCGCTGTTTACCGAAAGCGCCGAGGGCTTTTTGTTCTTTGATTTCCACCGCTTTGCCGCGTCGCACCAGGACAGGCGCGACAGCCTTCCGCCGTTCATGATGCTGTCGGACAGCCTGCACAGCCTGTTCTTTTTAAGCGAGCGCGACGGGTTTATGCACATTTACCGCTACGACACCCAAAACCCCGGGCAGTACACCCAGCTGACACAGGGCGAGTTTACCGTGTGCCAGCTTCTGTACCTTGACGCCGGGGCGGGCAGGCTGTATTTTACCGCCTGCGGGCGGGAGATCAACACCCGGCCGTACCAGCGGTACCTGTACAGCGTCGATGTGCACAGCGGCGAGGTGACGCTGCTCTCGCGGGAAAAGGGCGACCACTGCATTTTCTTCTCGCCCGACGGGCGCTGGTACACCGACACGGTGTCCGCCTGTGACGAGCCGCAGAGCACGGCTTTGTGCCGCACGTCCGATGCGGGCGACGGCCAGCCCGTGCCGCTGTGCGCCTGCGACGACAGCCGCCTGGTGCGCGCCGGCATGACCTATCCCATTTTCTTTACGGAGAAGGGGGCCGACGGCACAACCGACATCACCGGCGTGCTCATCATGCCGTCGCGGTTTGACGCGGGCAAAAAGTACCCGGTGGTCGACTATTATTACGGCGGGAACCAGACCGTCAACCAGCCGAACACGTTTTGGGATTATCTGCACACGGGCTTTGTGGCATCGCTTTCACAGCTGCAGTGCGCGTGCGTCATCATCGACGGCCGCGGCACGCCGCTGCGCGGGCGGGCGTATCACCAGCACTGCCTGCGCAACATGGGCGACTGTGCCGGGCTCGCGGATCACGCCGCCGTCATCCGCAGGCTGTGCGAAAAATACTCCTTTATGGACGGAAACAGGGTCGGAGTATGGGGCCACAGCGGCGGCGGCTTCGGCACGCTGCACTGCATGACAAAGGAGCCGGGGCTGTACAAGGTGGGCGTCGCCTCGGGCGGAAACCACTATCAGGAGATGTACAACGCCGACTGGTCGGAGCGGTTCATGGCGGGCTTTGACGCGCAGAAGCTTTCGGAGCAGTCGGCCGGGCCGCTTGTCAAAAACCTCGAGGGCAAGCTGCTTCTGATTCACGGCGAGCTGGATGACAATGTGCACCCGGCCAACACCATGCGCGTGGTGGACGAGCTGATCCGGGCCGACAAGGACTTTGACATGCTCATCATCCCCAACCGGCACCACCAGCTGCGCGACATGCCGTATTACCAGCGCAGGGTGCTGGAGTATCTGGCGCTCAACCTGCACGCGCTGCCGAAAAAGTGAGCCGAATCGAATACACCGTGCCGCCCGAAGACGACGGCCGGCCGCTGCGCAGCGTACTGCGGGGCAGCATGGGGCTGTCGGCTTCGCTCGTCAAGCGGGTCAAGTGGCAGCCGGACGGCATTTTGCTTGACGGCCGCCCGGCCCGTCTGGACGAGCGGGCGAAGGCCGGGCAGCGCGTGTCGGTGCTGCCCGGGGCGCCGCCGGAGCGCGCGCCCTGCGCCGCGCCGCCCATGCCGCCCGTTTTGTACGAGGATGACAGCCTGCTGGTACTCAGCAAGCCCGCGGGGCTTGTGGTGCACCCGACGGCGGGCCATGCCGGCGGCACGCTGTTTGACGCGGCCATGGAGCATTTTGCCGCGCGGGGCGAAACCGGCAGCGCCTTTTGTCCGGTCAGCCGGCTGGACCGGTATACCTCGGGGGTTTTGTGCATTGCCAAAAACCGCTTTTGCGCGCAGCGGCTGAGCGCCCAGCTGGAAGACGGCACGATGCAGCGCGAGTATGCCGCCGTCGTTTGCGGCAGCGGCATGCCGCAAAGCGGCACGGTGTGCGCGCCCATCGCGCGGATTTCGGGGGTGCGCCGCGGGGTCGCGCCGCAGGGCCAGCGCGCCGTGACGCATTTTTACGTGCTGCGCCGGGGCGAGGGGCGTGCGCTTGTGCGCCTTTGCCTGGAAACCGGGCGCACGCATCAAATCAGGGTGCACATGGCGTACATGGGCTGGCCGGTGTACGGGGATTTTCTGTACGGGACAGAGGACGCGCGCCGGCCGGGCTTTGCGCTGCACGCGCAGACACTGCGCTTTGAGCACCCGCAAAGCGCGCAGCGCATGCAAATCAGCGCCCCGATACCCGCCTGGTTTGACGAGCTGCTGCAAAAACCCGAAACGCGCCCTTGACAAACGCGCAAAAGTGCATATAATAGTTGTACATAACTGCATAGCCAAAGGCGAGGATGGGAAGAGTAGCCGCAGCAGGGCAGCATGCCAGAGAGCCGGGGAAAGGTGGAAGCCCGGTATGTGCCGCCGCGGGGAAGAACGTCCCGGAGCTGCTGACCGAACGCAAGCGTTTTGCAAGTAGGCTCAGACGCGGGCGGCGCGTTACAGCCGCAGCGGGTCGGCGGCCTTTTTGGGTGAGCCCGCCCGTCAAAGTGGGCTGCATGGCAGCTAAATTGGGTGGCACCGCGGAAGTCAGAGCCTTTCGCCCCAGATTCGGGGCGGAGGGCTCTTTATTCTTACCTCCCTTCGGGAAAGGAACAGGGTATGCTGAAACGAACGGCCTATTGCGGAAGCCTCACCGAGGCGGACGCGGGAACAGAGCAGACGGTGTGCGGATGGATTGCGTCGGCGCGCGACATGGGCGGCGTGATTTTTGCCGATGTGCGCGACCGGGAAGGGGTACTGCAGCTGGTGTTTGAGCGCGGCGCGCTGCCGAAGCGCGAGTTTTCGGCGGCGCAGGCGCTGTCTGACGAAACGGTGGTTGCGGTCTCGGGGCTTGTGCGCCTGCGCAGTGCGGACACGGTCAACGAAAAGCTGCGCACGGGGCGCATTGAGCTGCGCGCCGGGCGCCTTGAGGTGCTCAACGAATGCTGCGCGCTGCCCTTTACGCCGGAGCAGGGGCAGCGGGTGCGCGACGAGCTGCGGCTGCGCTGGCGGTTTGTCGATCTGCGCGGGCAGAAAATGCAGAAAAACCTGCGTTTTCGGCACGCGGTGGCCCGCAGCGTGGGGGATTTTCTGACCCGGCGCGGGTTTGTTGAGGTGGAAACGCCCATTCTCACGCGCTCCACGCCCGAGGGCGCGCGTGATTACCTCGTGCCTTCGCGGGTGCATCCGGGCAGCTTTTACGCGCTGCCGCAGTCGCCGCAGATTTTCAAGCAGCTGCTCATGGCGGGCGGCGTCGACCGGTATTACCAGATAGCGCGGTGCTTCCGCGACGAGGATCTGCGCGCCGACCGCCAGCCGGAGTTTACGCAGGTGGACATGGAAATGTCGTTTGTCAGCCAGGAGGATGTGCTTGCACATCTGGAGGAGCTTTTCAGCCATGTGTTTTCCGACTGCGCGGGCGAGGCTTTGCCGCGGCCGTTTACGCGGCTGACCTGGCAGGAGGCGATGGATCGCTACGGCACGGACAAGCCCGATCTGCGCTTTGATTTGCCCATTGCCGACGTGACGGGCTGGGCGCGCGGGTGCGGCTTTTCGGTGTTTGAAAAGGCGGCGGAAAGCGGCGTTGTGCGCGCGCTGTGCGTGCCGCAGGGGGGCGAACGCCTGTCACGCAGTGACATCGACGAGCTGACGCGCCGGGCGCAGGCGCTGGGGGCGCAGGGAATGGCCTGGGCAGCCTGGCGGGCTTCGGGGCAGGTCAGCACCATACTGACCAAATATATCGGCGAGGAGGGGCTGAGCGAGCTGTTTTCGCGCACCGGGGCGGCGCCGGGGGATTTCGTGCTGCTGTGCGCCGACCGTCCGGACGTGGTGTGCCGCGTGCTGGGCGGGCTGCGGCTTGCGCTGGCCGACCGGCTTGCGCTGCGTTCAAAGCGCCACGCAATGGCGTTTGTCACGGATTTTCCGATGTTTGAATACAGTGAGCAGGAAAAGCGCTATGTCGCGGCGCACCACCCGTTTACCATGCCGCGCGAGCAGGATTTGCCGCTGCTGTGCTCGCAGCCGGAGCGGGTGCTGGCGCAGGCGTACGACGCGGTGCTCGACGGCGTGGAGCTTGGCTCCGGCAGCATCCGCATCCACCGCAGCGACATCCAGCGGCAGGTGTTGGAAGTTTTGGGGTTTTCGCCGGAGCAGGCCGAGCAGCGGTTCGGGTTTATGCTGCGGGCTTTCCGCAGCGGTACGCCGCCGCACGGCGGGTTTGCCTTCGGGCTGGACCGGCTGGTCATGCTCATGCTGGGAGAGCCGTCGCTGCGCGAGGTGATAGCCTTTCCCAAGCTGCGTGACGGGGGCTGCCCGCTGTCGGGGGCGCCTGCGCGGGTGGAGGCCGGGCAGCTTTTGGAGTTGGGGCTTTGCAGCCCGCCGGAAACGCAGCGCAGGGCCGTGCAGGCCGCGCCGCTTGCGCAGCTGTGCCGGCTGAGCACACGCGATGTCCAGGCGCTGGGCAGCGGGCTGGAGGACATGATCCGCTTTGCCTCGCAGCTGAAAGATGTGCGCTTTGCGCAGGCGCCCCGCGTATCGCCGCCGGGGCGCCTGCGGGAGGACAGGCCCGGGCAGGGGCTTTCGCAGCAGCAGGTGCTTTCGGGCGCGCCGCAGGCGCAGGAGGGGTATTTTGTGCTGCCGGGCGGCGTTTTGGGAGAGGAGGCGATGCAGGGATGAGCGTAAAAATCCCCGAAACGGCCGCGGGTTTGCACCGGGCGCTTGCACGGGGCGAACTGAGCGCGCGCGAGGTCTGCCTGCACTTTCTTTCGCGCATTGAGCAGCGCGACGGCGCTGTGGGCGCGTTTATCACGGTGACGCCGGAGCTGGCGCTGAGCCAGGCGGAGCGGGCCGACGCGCTTTTGCGCTTGGGGCAGGCCGCGCCGCTGTGCGGCGTCCCGATGGGCATCAAGGACAACATCTGCACGCAGGGGGTGCGCACAAGCTGCGCCTCGCGCATGCTGGAGAACTTTGTGCCGCCGTACAGCGCTGCGGCGTACGAGCGGCTGAGCGCGCAGGGCGCGGTGCTTTTGGGCAAGCTCAATATGGATGAGTTTGCCATGGGCTCGACAAATGAAAGCTCTTTTTTCGGCCCGGTGCGAAACCCGCGGGGGATGGAGTATGTGCCGGGCGGAAGCTCGGGCGGGTCGGCGGCGGCCGTTGCCGCGGGCATGGCGCCCTTTGCGCTGGGTTCGGACACCGGTGGATCGGTGCGTCAGCCGGCGGCGCTGTGCGGCGTTGTGGGGCTCAAGCCGACCTACGGCGCGGTGTCGCGCAGCGGGCTTGTGGCCTTTGCCTCGTCGCTGGACCAGATCGGCACGCTGACGCGCACCGTTTCCGACGCGGCCGAGGTGCTGCGCGCCATTGCCGGGGCCGACGCGCGCGACGCCACCAGCCGGGATATCTGCTGGGACGGCCTGACATGCGGGCTGGAAGAGGGCGTTTCAGGCCTGCGCATCGCGCTGCCCGAGCCGTGCTTCGGCGACGCGGTGGCGCCGGGGGTGCGCCGGTGCGTTGAGCGGGCGCGTGACGTGCTTCAGAGTGCGGGCGCGCGGTGTGAGCCGGTGCCCATGCCGCAGCTTTCTAACGCGCTGAGCGCGTACTATATCATGTCAAGCGCCGAGGCCTCGTCCAACCTTGCGCGGTTTGACGGCGTGCGCTACGGCCGCCGCGCATCCGGCTGCCAAACGGCGGCCGAGGTGTATGAGCGCAGCCGGAGCGAGGGCCTGGGCGAGGAGGTCAGGCGCCGGATTCTGCTGGGCAGCTTTGTGCTCAGCGCGGGCTTTCAGGACGCCTATTACAAGCAGGCGCTGCGCGCGCGCGACGCCGTGCGTGCGGCCTTTGACGAAGTTTTCTCGCGGTTTGACGCGGTTTTGACGCCCACGGCGCCGTCGGTGGCGCACAAGCTGGGGCAGCGCTGCGACAATCCCACAGAGGCGTATGCGGGCGATTTGTTTACCGTGCCGGTCAACCTTGCCGGGCTGCCGGCCATTTCGGTTCCGTGCGGCCGTGCGGAGCACGGCCTGCCGGCGGGCGCGCAGATTATCGCCCCGCATTTTGAAGAAAAGCGGCTTTTGCGCATTGCGCGGCTTTTGGAGATGGAAGGGGTGTGTGCGCTGTGAGCCTGACGCAAAAGTATGAGATGGTGGCCGGCGTGGAGATTCACGCCGAGCTGCGCACAAAGACCAAGATCTTCTGCGGCTGCAGGACCGATTTCGGCGCGCCCCCCAACAGCCAGTGCTGTCCGGTGTGCACCGGCATGCCGGGCGCGCTGCCTGTGCTCAACGCCGAGGCGGTGCACCTTGCGGCGCTGGCGGGGCTTGCGCTGCACTGCCGGATACGGACGTGCTCGGGCTTTGCGCGCAAGCACTATTTTTACCCCGACCTGCCCAAGGCTTACCAGATTACGCAGCATGAGGAGCCTTTGTGCGAGGGCGGGTATCTCGACATCGAAACGGAAGCGGGCGCGCGCCGCGTGCACATTACGCGCATCCACATGGAGGAGGACGCGGGCAAGCTGCTGCACCGTCCGGACGGCACGCTGGTCGACTGCAACCGCTGCGGCGTGCCGCTTATTGAGGTGGTGACCGAGCCGTGCATGCACACGCCGGAGGAGGTGCGTGCCTTTGCCGAGCAGCTGCGGGCGGTGCTCCGGTACGCCGGCGTGTCCGACGGCAAAATGAACGAGGGCTCGCTGCGGTGCGACCTCAACCTGTCGGTGCGCAAAAAAGGCGAGCGGCAGCTCGGTACGCGCAGCGAGATTAAAAACTTAAACAGCTTTCAGTTTATTGCCAAAGCGGCGCAGTACGAGTTTGAGCGCCAGGCGGCGGTGCTGGAAGCCGGGGGCACGGTGCAGCAGGAAACGCGCAGGTTTGACGAAAAAACCGGTACGACCGTCGCCATGCGCAGCAAGGAAAACGCCGGGGACTACCGGTACTTTCCCGAGCCTGACGTGCCGCCCGTGCGTATCAGCGAGCAGCAGCTTGCGCTCTGGCGCCGGGAGATCCCCGTGCTGCCGCAGGAGCGCCGGGCGCAGTACGCCGGGCGCTGGGGGATTTCGCCGTACATGGCGCAGCAGCTGACGCAAAGCCGGGCGCTGGCCGATTATTTCGAGCAGACGGCGCAGGACACAAAGGCGCCCAAAACGGCGGCAGGGCTGCTGCTGGGCGAGGTTTTGCGCCTGGCGCCGGGCGAGGACGGCCCCTTTGCCGTACCGCCGCGGCAGCTGGCGGCGCTGTGCGACATGCTGTCGGACGGCGAGCTGAGCTCGGGCGCGGGCAAGGCGGTGCTGCAGTCCATGTGGGGCTCGGGCGCGGGGCCGCGCGAAACGGCGCAGCAGCTGGGCCTTTTGCAGATAAGTGACGAGGCCGAGCTTGCGCCGCTGGCGCTGCGCGTCATCGCGCAGAACCCCGGGGCGGCAGAAGATTACCGGGCGGGGAAAACGGCCGCGCTGCAGGCGCTGCTCGGCCGCTGCATGAAGGAAACGCGCGGGCGCGGCAACCCGGTTGTTTTGCAGCAGATTTTGCGCCGCGAGCTGGAAAAATAAAAGAAAAAGCGCTTCCCGTCCGGGGAGCGCTTTTCATATTTGTGCGGCGGGCTGGGGGGCGGTGCGGGAAGCGGGCTGCGGGGGCGTTTCGGGGCCGTAGGCGCGGCTGTAGCGCGGGCCGAGCGGTTGGTTTTGCGCGCAGCAGCGGCGGAAATCGAGAATCAGCGCGCAGGCCTGGGGCAGCGCGGCGGAATACAGCCTGTGCAGTTCGCGGCTGATACTGGCGCAGGCAGGGCTTGGGCTTTCGCTGATCAGCAGCCCGCACAGCTCCGACAAGCCGGGCAGATGGGGCGCGGCGCGGCGCAGGAAGGCGCGCTTGAGCCCGTCGGGCGCGTGCATCAGCCCGTGGCAGCGGATCATGGAGCGCAGCGCGGCCTCCACCTTGTCGGCGGTGACGCCGGGCAGAAGATCGGAAATGGCGGCGGCAAAGGCGGGGCGCGGACGGATGTGCGCCGTCAGGGGAAAGCTGAGCGGATCAAGGCCGTCGCGCACCATGAGATAGCGGTCAAACTCCATTTCGATCTGCAAATGTCCCGGCCCGCCGGCGGCCGCGGCGGTTTCCACGGCGCCGTGGCAGGCACTGTCGAGGGCAAAGTGGCACAAAAAGCCCGCAAGATACGCGGCGGCGGCCGCGGTTTCTTCGGGGCAGGTGTAGGTCAGGATGTGGCGGCGCGCCAGCTCGAAAAAGTCGCGGGCGGAGCGGCTGTGCATTTCGCGCCCGGCTTCGCTGACGGGGTTGGGCCACAACGGGTGGTAGAAAAACAAAATATCCGGGCCGTGGCAGCCGATGTCGAACAGCCGCAGATGGGGCCGCAGCTCCTCGTACACGGGGGCGGGCAGGGCGCTGAGCACCCTGCGGCCAAAGGAATAATGGGCATAGGTTGAGGGCATAAGCAAAACCTCCCGCATGTTGTATGATTGACTGTATTGTAGCGCGGGCGTGTAAAAAACACAGCCGCGGGCGGGTAAAAAATAACGCAGGGCACGGCCGGGGCTTGCGCGGGGGCCGGACATGGGGTACACTAAACACATGCTATATGAAAGGAAGATGCCATATGACCGGGGAGAAGGCGCAGGCCATCCGAAGCTATATTCAGAGCCATCGCGAGGACATTCTGCGCGATTTGGAAACGCTGGTGCGGGCAGAAAGCCCCTCAA
>CANUCM010000011.1 GCA_947856675.1 uncultured Clostridia bacterium
CCGCACCTTCCCGCCGGAGAAGACGGCGGGCGCATGCGGCATGCGCGGGAAATCAACGAAGCCAACGAGCGTCTGTACCGCGCTGTCAGCGACAGCGTGCGCGCGGGAGCGCTGCCCGTCGTGCTGGGCGGGGATCACTGCGTCGCGGCGGGCAGCATTCCGGCTGTAGCAGAGCACCTGGGGCCTGTCGGCGTTATTTGGATTGACGCGCACGGCGATTTTAACGATGAAAACAGCTCGCCCAGCGGCAACATGCACGGCATGCCTTTTTCGGCGGTGTGCGGCTGCGGCCCGGAATCGATGGTGGGTTTTTCAAAGGCGCGCGTCAGCCCGTGCAATGCGGTGCAGGTAGGCGCGCGCGACCTGGACGCGGAAGAGCGCCGGCGGCTGCGCGGCCATGGGGTGACGGTCTTTTCCATCAGCGACATCGACAAGCTGGGCATGGCGGAGGTCATGCGCCGCGCCATTGCGGCGGCGGGCGGGGGCACGCGGGGAATCCATGTCAGCTTTGATGTCGACGCCATTACGCCGGAGGCGGCGCCCGGTGTGGGCACGCCGGTGCACAGCGGGCTGACGGTGCGCGAGGCTTTTTTGGCGGCCGAAATGCTGGCCGAAAGCGGGAAGGTTGTGTCGCTCGACATGGTTGAGGTCAACCCGATGCTCGATGCCTTCAACAAAACGGGCAGCCTGGCGTGCGAGCTGATTTTGTCGATGCTGGGCAAAACGGTGTATTAAAAACTGCGCGCCGGGGGCTTGCCAAAAGTCCTGCGGTGCGGTACAATAAACTCAGAAACGCAGGGAGGAAAGGGCCTGCTTAATCTGTACAACCACGGTTTGACGGTTTTGTGTGCTGTCACTTGTGCGCTGTACAGAGGCGCTTTGAAAGCCCTGCCGCACAGTACATATACAAAACCGCCGAAACGGCGGTTTTTTTGTACCCAAAAACATACACAAAATAAATATTATGAATATTCAAAAGGAGGAGAGCAGCAATGCAGAACGTAAAGGTGGCCGTGTGGGGATTTGGAGCCATGGGCTCCGGGATTGTGCGCGCTTTGCTGAAAAAGCGGGGCGTCGACATTGTCGGCGTGTGTGACCTGCACCCCGAGCGCGTGGGAAAGAGCATATTTGAGGTGCTGTCGGTGCCTGTGGGGCAGCGGCAGGATGTTACGGTCAGTGCCGATATCGACGAGGCGGTGCGCGCCGGGCAGTGTGATGTGTGCGTCATCGCCACCGATTCGTTTACCGACAAGGTGTTTGAAAAGGTCATGCACATTGTAAAAAAGGGCGTCAACGTCGTGACAACGGCGGAGGAAATGGCTTATCCCCGCGCAGGTCAGCCCGAGCTGAGCGAAAAGATGGACGAGTGTGCCCGTGAGCACGGCGTGTCGATATTGGGCACGGGGGTCAACCCCGGGCTTATCATGGACATCCTGGCGCTGTGCCTTTCGGGCGGCATGACAGAGGTTGAGTCGGTGCAGTGCCGCAGGGTCAACAGCTTAAGCCCGTTCGGCCCGGCCGTTATGGAGGAGCAGGGCGTGGGGCTGACGCGCGAGCAGTTTGAAAAGGGCGTGGCCGAGGGCACCATGGCCGGGCATGTCGGGTTTAAAGAGAGCGTGTTTATGATGAATGAGGCGCTGGGACTGGGCGTCGACCATTTTGAGCAGCAGATGCAGCCCATCATCACAAGCGTCGACCGCCGCTCGCCCTATGGCTTTGCGCGCGCGGGAGATGTCGCCGGCGTCAACATGACGGGGCAGGGCAGCCGCGACGGCAAAGTGGTCATCGACATGATCCATCCCCAGCAGATTGAGCCGGAAATGGAGGGCACGCATACCGGAGACTACATCGTGCTGCGCGGAAAGCCCGACATTTCGATGGAAATCCGGCCCGAGGTCGACGGGGGCATCGGCACCATCGCCATGTGCATCAATATGATTCCCCACGTCATCAACGCCCGGCCGGGCCTGCGCACCATGATAGACCTGCCCGTGCCGCACGCCATCATGGGCGATTATCGCGATCTGATTGACGAGCAGCGCAAAATCGTGAAATAAAAGGAGGAGAGCGCTTTGGCAAAGAAAAACGACTGGGTGCGCATCCACCGCAATGTGCTGGAGGCGGCGGAGCGCACAGGCAAGCTGCCTGACGACACAAAGAGCGTGCCGCTGGAGATGTGGGTCAAGGGGCACCTGCAAAACGAGAGCGCCGAAATCGGCGATGAGGTGACGGTGCGCACGCGCACCGGGCGCATGGAGCACGGCACCCTTTTGGAAGTAAACCCCAGCTATGAGCTGAATTACGGGGAATATGTGCCGGAAATCACCGAAATTGAAGACAGACTGCGGCAGGCGCTGTTTGGGGGGAACGAGCAATGATTGTGGACAGAAGCTATCAGGCTGTTACCGGCCGCATGGCGCAGATCATCGAAAACGCCATGGGCGTGGACTATAAAAAATACGAGTCGGGCTCCATTGCCTTTGATTACGAGGGCATGATGAACGACACAGGCTATACGCTGGAGGACATCATCAAAATCCAGCGCACCTTCAACGTGGGCAATACGCCGGTTTTTGAGCTGCGCAACCTGACGGCGCTGGCGCGCCGGTGCGCCGCGCCGGGCAAGGGCGCGCGCATTTTCATCAAGGATGAGGCTTCAAACCCCGCGGGCAGCTTTAAGGAGAGAAGAGCGTGCACCTCGGTGTACCACGCCAAAAAGCTGGGGTATAAAGGCGTGATTGCCGCCACTTCGGGCAACTACGGCGCGGCCGTGGCGTCGCAGGCGGCCATGCAGGGGCTCAAATGCCTCATCGTGCAGGAGTGCTATGATTCCCACGGCGTCGGGCAGCCCGAAATCGTGGAAAAGGCGCGCAAGTGCGAAGCGCTGGGCGCCGAGGTTCTGCAGTTGACAGTGGGGCCCGAGCTGTTTTACGAAACGCTCATGA
Organism: uncultured Clostridia bacterium; assembly: GCA_947856675.1. Classification (GTDB taxonomy): domain Bacteria; phylum Bacillota; class Clostridia; order Oscillospirales; family Butyricicoccaceae; genus Ventrousia. Next base: position 2,946 of record CANUCM010000011.1, read on the forward strand.
TGCTGGAGGACACCGGGTATTTTAACGCCAGCCTGTACAGCGCCTTTGGCGTATCAGGCGTTGAAACGCTGGGCTGGGAGCTGGGACACCAGTTTATGGAGCGTTACGGCCGTCATCCTGACGTCGTTGTGTGTGCAAACGCCGGCGGCGGCAACCTGACGGGCACGGCGCGCGGCCTGCGCAAGGCGCACTGCGGCGCCAAAGTGGTGGCGGCTTCCGTCGACCTTAAGGGCCTGCACATGGCGAGCGACAGCCAGTTCAACAAAAAATCCTTTACGACCGCGCACACGGGCTTCGGCGTGCCCTATGCCACCGACCCCGACCACAGCGATGTGCCGCGTTCGGCCGCGCGTCCGCTGCGGTACATGGACCGGTATGTCACCGTCAAGCAGGGCGAGGTCTTTTACATCACCGAGGCGCTGGCCACGCTGGAGGGCATGGAAAAGGGCCCGGCCGGCAACACCAGCCTGGCCGCCGCGTTTGCGCTGGCGCAGGAAATGGATGAGGATCAGATCATCGTCGCGCAGGAAACCGAGTACACCGGCGCGGGCAAGCACATCCAGCCGCAGCTGGCCTTTGCGCGCAAAAACGGCATTGAGCTTCTGTTCGGCGATCCGGCCGAGGAAATCGCGGGCAAAAACATTATTTTCCCGGCGCGGCCCGAGCTTCTCAAGGCGCGCGACTCCGACCTTGACCGCATGCGCCGTTCGCTGATCCGCCGCCAGATCCGGGGCGCGGGCAGCCTGTGCGCGGCCGACTATGAATACCTTGCCGCCGAAACCAATCGCAGCCGCGAATGGGTGGAAAAAACCGTGGCAGAGCTGAGGGAGGAAAACGCATGAAGAGAGCCGACGATTTTGCCGGGCGCCGCGCGCATCTTGCCGGCATGAGCGACGAGCAGCTCAAGGAATATTTCTGGCAGCTGGCCGACAGGCTGACCGCGCCGCTTTTGGAGCTGGGACGCGAATACACCTCGCCGGCCGTCGAGCGTTCGGTGCTTCTGCGCATGGGTTTTTCTTCGCTTGAGGTGCGGCCCATTGTGGAAACGGCCATGGAAAAGAACCTGATTGCGCACGGCGCAGGGCACATTGTGTACCGTATCGCGCAGGACACGGGCATGAGCATCCGCGAAGCGGGGCTTGCGCTGGCGCGCGGCGAGCTGTGGGACAGGGCGCAGCAGCTGTTTGAGGAGGTGCAGGCATGAGCGAATACCGGCTGAAAAACGACGAAAAAATTGATATCGAGGCTATTTTGGACGATCTTGAGCATTATGTGCCCAAAAAACGGCCGTGGACGTGGCGCAAGCCTGCGCCCGGGCTTGTCATGAACGGCTTTGCCTATCAGGATATGTCCGAGCCGATGGCGGGGGAATCGGTGCCGCTGCCGTCGGCCAAGTACTTCGGCAACATTGACCCGCAGGGGCAGTGGACCATCACAACGGAAATCGCCTCGGGGCGCTTTGAGGACGACATCCGCCGTATGCGCATGGCGGCCCACCACGGCGCGGACCACATCATGGTCATCCGCACGGCGGGGCAGAGCCACTATGACGGCCTCATCGAAGGTACGCCGCAGGGCATGGGCGGCGTGCCCATCACCCGCAAGCAGGTGCGTGCGCAGCGCCGCGCCCTCGACCTGATTGAGGAGGAAGTGGGCCGCAGCATCAACTACCACTCCTATGTGTCGGGCGTGGCCGGTCCTGATATTGCCGTCATGTTCTGCGAAGAAGGGGTGGCGGGCGCGCACCAGGACCCGCAGTACAACGTCATTTACCGCAACATCAACATGGTGCGATCCTTTGTCGACGCATGCGAATCCAAGCGCATCATGGCGCACGGCGGCATTTTGCAGATAGACGGCGCGCACAATGCCAACGCCACGGCGCGTGAGGCGTGGAAGGTCATGCCCGAGCTGATGGTGCAGCACGCCATCAACGCCAGCTTTTCGGTGGGCGCGGGCATCCGGCGTGAAAACATCGCGCTGTCCACCGTGCCGCCCACGGCGCCGCCGGCGCCCTGCCTGCACATCGACCTGCCGTATGCCGTGGCGCTGCGCGAGCTGTTTTCCGAGTATAAAATCCGCGCGCAGATGAACACAAAATACATGGAAAGCTCGACGCGTGAGGCGACGGTGACCCATGTGCTCAACCTTTTGACCAGCAAGCTGACGCGTGCCGACATCCAGTCTACCATCACGCCGGACGAAGGGCGCAATGTGCCCTGGCACATGTACAACATCGAGGCGTGTGACACGGCCAAGCAGGCCATTGCGGGCATGGATGGGCTGATGGACATGATAGAGCTCAAAAAGGACGGCTATCTGCGCGACAAGGCGCGCGAGCTGAAGGAGCGCGCCGTGCTGTTTATGGAGGAAATGCTTGAATGCGGCGGATATTTTGCCGCGGTGGAGCAGGGATTTTTTGTTGACAGCGGCTTTTATCCCGAGCGCAACGGCGACGGCATCGCCCGTGATTCCCAGGGCGGCGTCGGCGCGGGCACGGTCATCCGGCGCGCGGATGATTACATGGCGCCGGTGACGGCGCACTTCGGGTGCAACAACGTCGCGCAGTATGACGAAAGCGCGCAAAACGACCCGGCCCGGCTCATTGGCGGGTGCACGTTTGAATGCCCCGAGAAAATCATCTTCATTGACGAGCTGGACGAGCAGGACAATGTCCATGTGCGGCTGGAGGAAAAGCGCGAGTTTTTGACGGGCGGAAAAATTATGCCCGAAATGGAGTGGCGTGCCGACGGCATTGTGGTGCTGACGATGTTCCTGCCGCTGGAGCGGCGTGCGGCCGAGGCGGCGGCGCTCACCATCGCGTCAAAGCTCAACCTTGTAGAGTGCGAGGTCATCCACCGCGAGGTCATGCAGAAGGCCGAAGGTACGCGCGTGGAGGTCAGGGGCAAGGTGCCCTTTGCCATTGACGAGGCGAGCCTCGTCATTCCGCCCGAGCCCGAGGTGATGAGCGACGAGGAAATCCGCGCCGAAATCGAGGCGCACCCTCTGACCGTTGTGTGCGGCACGGTGGGCGAGGACGAACACTCGGTCGGCCTGCGGGAAATTATCGATATCAAGCACGGCGGCATTGAAAAATACGGCATCAAGGTGCACTATCTCGGCACGTCTGTGCCGGTGGAAAAGCTTTTGCAGGCCGCGGTGGAAACCAACGCCGAGGTGGTGATGGCCTCGGTCATCATCAGCCATGACGATATCCACTACAAAAACATCTCCGCCATTGACAAGCTGGCGCGCGAAATGGGCATCCGCGACAAAATTATTTTTGTGGCGGGCGGCACGCAGGTCACGCCCGAGCTGGCCGTCAAGGCGGGGGCCGACGCGGGCTTCGGCCGCGGGGCCAAGGGCATTCACAACGCGACCTATATCGTAAAGGAACGCCGTCGCCGCAGGGGGCAAACGGTGTGAGCGGCGCCATGACGGTTGACGTTCTGGTGGCGGAAATCGGCTCGACGACGACGGTGGTCAACGCCTTTTGCCTGTCCCCGCCCCGGTTTTTGGGGCAGGGGCAGGCGCCCACCAGCGTGCTGGAGGGTGACGTGCGCATCGGGCTTACGCAGGCGGTGCACTCGCTGTGCGGGCACCTGGGCGTGCCCGAGGTGCGCTGGGGCAGCATGCTGGCCACCTCCTCGGCGGCCGGCGGCCTGCGCATGACGGTGCACGGCCTGATTTATGACATGACGGTCAAGGCGGCGCGGGAAGCGGCGCTGGGCGCCGGCGGTATTCTGCGCATGACAACGGCGGGCAAGCTGCGCCCGGGCGATTTGGAGCGCATTGTGCAAACGCGCCCCAACCTCATCCTGATTGCCGGCGGCACAGATTACGGCGAGCGCGACACCGCGCTGCACAACGCGCAGCTGATTGCGCAGGCAAAGCTGGACGCCCCCGTCATTTACGCCGGAAACGTCGAAAACCAGGGCGAAATCCAAAGCATTTTTCAAAAGAGCGGGCAGCGGGTGTACCTTGCGGAAAACGTCTATCCCAAGCTCGACCAGCTCAACATCGAGCCGACGCGGCGCATTATCCACAAGGTGTTTGAGGAGCACATCACCGCCGCGCCGGGTATGGAGCACGTGCGCGACATGGTAAACGGCAGCATTATCCCCACGCCGGGCGCCGTCATGGAGTGCGCCATGCTGCTGCAGCGTGAAATCGGCGATGTGGCGGTGTTTGACGTGGGCGGCGCGACGACCGACGTCCATTCCGTCACGCAGGGCAGCGACGAAATCGCGGCGCTTCTGGTGTCGCCCGAGCCCTTTGCCAAGCGCACGGTCGAGGGGGATCTCGGCTGCTATGTCAACGCGGGCAACGTGGCCGACATGCTGGGCCGGGAAAAGCTGGGGCGCGAGCTGGGGCTGGATGTGGACGCGGTGCTGGCGTCGTACCGGGCCATCCCAAAAACGCCCGAGGAACACCGGCTGGTCACGGCGATTGCCTCGGCGGCGGCTGAAACGGCGCTTGAGCGGCACTGCGGCCGGCTGCGGTATGTGTACACCCCGCAGGGGCGGCGCACCTACGCCGAGGGCAAGGATTTGACGTGTGTCAAAGCGCTGGTGGCGACGGGCGGGGCGCTGACGCGTCTGGCTGCGCGGCAGCAGATCATGGAGCGTCTGCGCGACGCAAACCGCTCGGGCAGCATGCTGTTTCCGCGGCCGGGACAGGCGCGCATCCTCTTTGACGAGCAGTACATCATGGCGTCGCTGGGTGTTTTGAGCCGGCAGTATCCGGACGAGGCGGCAGAGCTTTTGCGCGCGACTTTGTCGCTGTGAATGCACAGAAAGTTTGCCGTGCGTTCACAGTTTGTCCAAATGCGTACAGTATAATAATCCCATCCTCCTGAATCGGATGGGTTCGCTCCGGCAGATGCCGGCGCAGATGGGCCGGCATGTGGCCGCTTGTCCGAGATGTTTTGTATATGGCATGTGAAAAACGTTCGCGGAGAACGGAAAAAGCCCTCTGATGCGGCGGGTATGCGCTGCATCGGGGGGCTTTTTATGGTGTATGAAAAAAAGGCACGCGGCTGCGTGCCTTTTTGCGCGCGGTCAGGAAGCGGCGCGGGCGCTTGTGCTGCACGACTCGGGCTGCTGCTGCACAGCCGGCGGGGCATCGGGCACAAAGAACGATCCGACGCAGGCCACGACGGCGATGCCGGCCAGGATCCACAAAACGACCAGCGGGCTGC
>CANUCM010000012.1 GCA_947856675.1 uncultured Clostridia bacterium
TACGGACTTAAAGCGGCAAGACGTGCTCCCCAGTTCAGCAAGCGCTGATTTTTCCGAAGTTTACCATTTTTTGTTTTGCCGGCAAAGCTGTACTTTGCCGGCAAAACGCATTTCTGGGCACGTGCCTGCTTTTTGTAGCGGCGGGGTATATTCCGGTGCTGTGCCGGAATAGGATAGAAAGGGGTGCTTTGCCTCCGGTCCCCTCGCTGTGTAGAAAAGGAGGAATCCCAACATGAATGCAAGCAAGACAACGTCCCGATGGCTTCCGGTTTCCGTGCTTTTCACGGCGGCTTTGTGCATACTCACGGCACTGGGCATGCCCGGATACGGAGCGGACGCCGTGTCGAAGGGCGGCGCGCAGGCCTCTCAGGCGGCAATGGCTTCTGACTGGGCTGCGCTTCACATGTCCGATCTCAGCCTGGCCGATTTTGCGCAGTGGGGCGCAAGCCCCATGATAGACTACCGTTTGGGGCAGGTTCCCGGCAACATTGTCCATGTGACGACGCGCCTGCAGACCTGCACCGAGCCGGTGGCCTACACTTCGCGCACGGTGGGCGTAAGCTCGCCGGACACCCAGCCGTACGTGCTGACGGCCGGCGTACCGGGTGAAAAAGTGGTCACCTACAGCCTGACGCTGCACAACGGCGTGGAGGTGGAGCGGGAAAAGGTCGGTGAGGAAGTGACGCTGCAGCCCGTGCAGGAGGTTGTGTGCCTCGGGGCGGGCGGCGAACTGACCGTCGGCGGAAAAACCTACAACTACTCCCGGGTGATTGACATGCGCGCAACGGCATACACGACGGAAAACCGGTCGTGGAAGCGGACGGCGTCGGGGACGGTAGCCCGTGTCGGTGCAGTCGCTGTCGACACCGACGTCATTCCCCTGGGCAGCAAGCTGTATATCACATCGGCCGACGGCTCGTGGAGCTACGGCATCGCGGTGGCGGAGGATACCGGTGTGCGCGGCAACACGGTGGACATTTTCCTGGACACTTATCGCGAGTGCATTTATTTTGGCGTGCGTGACGCCCGGGTCTATGTTTTGACCGAATAAACAGACGAAAAAGCGGCCCTGCGGGCCGCTTTTTTTCACCGGAGGGAACCCATATGGATCTTTGCAACATCAGCGACATCCGCGCGCTTTTGCAGCGGCACGGATTTCGCTTTTCCAAGGGGCTGGGGCAAAACTTTTTGTGCGACGCCTCTGTGCCCGAGGGCATTGCGCAGCGTGCGGGCCTGGATAAAGACAGCTGTGTTTTAGAAGTGGGGCCGGGCATCGGCTGTCTGACAGAGCAGCTGTGCATGCGGGCCCGCAAAGTGGTTTCGGTCGAGCTGGATGTGCGTCTGGCGCCGGTTTTGCGCGAAACCATGGCGGCGCAGTCCAATTTTACCCTGGTGCAGGGGGACATTCTCAAAACCGACATTGCGCAGCTGTGCCGGCGTGAGTTTGGGCAATGCCGTGCGGTGGCGTGCGCCAACCTGCCGTATTACATCACAAGCCCGGCCATTGCGGCGCTTTTGGAAAGCCGGTGCTTTGACGCCGTGACCGTCATGGTGCAGCGCGAGGTGGCGCGCCGCATCTGCGCGCGGCCGGGGACGCCGGATTACGGCGCGTTCAGCGTGTTTGTGCAGTGGCATGCGCAGCCGCAGACGGTCCTTGAGGTGGGGCGAGAAAGCTTTGTTCCCAGCCCCAATGTGGACTCCTCGGTGGTGAGGCTGGATGTGCGCAAAGCCCCGCCTGCCGAGGTGTGCAGCGAGCGCCTGTTTTTCCGGGTGGTGCGCGCGGCGTTTGCCCAAAGGCGGAAAACCCTTCTCAACTGCCTGGCCTCGGCGTTTTCCGGAGAGTGCAGCAAAACCGACATGCAGCAGTGCATCGGGGCGTGCGGGCTGGACCCGGGCGTTCGCGGAGAAACTCTTTCCATTGACCAGTTCGCGCGGTTAAGCAATAGAATCGGAACTTTTACAGGAAATATTTGATGCCCCGGCGTTGTATTTTATAAAAAAATAAGGTATGATATGCACGAAAGCTGCCGGTAAAAAGGCGGGTATTATGAGAATGGAGGCACGGACATGGCATTGACCGCAAATAAAAAAGTACTGGATTTTGTCAAAATGGCGCAGGAGCTGATGCAGCCCAAACAGGTCATTTGGATTGACGGAAGCGAGGACCAGCTGGAGCAGCTGCGGAAGGAGGCCATGCAGACGGGTGAGCTGATAAAGCTCAGCGAGGAAAAGCTGCCCGGATGCTATTACCACCGTTCGGCCCTCAATGACGTTGCGCGCGTGGAAGGCCGTACATACATTTGCAGCCGGCGCGAGGAAGATGCAGGTCCGACAAACAACTGGATGGCGCCCGAAAAGGCGTATGCGATGGCATCCGACATTTTCCGCGGCTCCATGCAGGGCCGGGACATGTATGTCATCCCCTTTTCGATGGGGCCGGTGGGCTCTCCGTTCTCAAAAATCGGCATTGAAATTACCGATTCCATTTACGTTGTGGTCAGCATGGCCATTATGACCCGCGTCGGGCAGAAAGTGCTGGATGCGCTGGGCGACAGCGAGGATTTTGTTCGCGGCCTGCACGGAAAGTGCGAGCTGAGCGAGGAAAAGCGCTATATCCTTCAGTTCCCCGAGGACAACGCCATCTGGAGCTGCAACTCGGGCTACGGCGGCAACGTGCTGCTGGGCAAAAAGTGCTTTGCGCTGCGCATTGCTTCCTATCAGGGCCGCCAGGAGGGTTGGATGGCCGAACACATGCTCATTCTGGGCATCGAGAACCCGCAGGGCGAAACAAAATACGTCGCGGCGGCATTCCCGTCTGCCTGCGGCAAGACCAACCTTGCCATGCTGATCCCGCCCGAGCTGTACCGCAAAAAGGGCTACAAGGTGTGGACGGTCGGCGATGACATTGCCTGGATCCGCAAGGGCAGCGACGGGCGCCTGTGGGCCATCAACCCTGAGGCGGGATTCTTCGGAGTGGCGCCGGGAACCAGTGAAAAATCCAACCCCAACGCGCTGGCCAGCACCCGCAGCGGAACCATTTTCACAAACGTTGTATACAATCCTGAGGACGGCACCGTGTGGTGGGAAGGCCTTGACAAAAACCCGCCGCGCAACGCGCTCAACTGGAAGGGCGAACCCTGGAACCCCGACAGCGGAGAAAAGGGCGCGCATCCCAACTCGCGCTTTACCGCCCCGGCCAAAAACTGCCCGTGCATTTCCCCCGAATGGGAGGCTCCGCAGGGCGTGCCCCTGTCGGCCATTATTTTCGGCGGACGCCGGGCCAAGACGGCGCCGCTGGTGTACCAGTCGCGCGACTGGAACCACGGCGTGTTTGTCGGTTCGGTCATGGCTTCGGAAACCAC
>CANUCM010000013.1 GCA_947856675.1 uncultured Clostridia bacterium
TGACCCCACCCCCGATGAGACCGCCGCCGAGATGGGGATGCCGGTGGAGAAGGTACGGGAGATCCTGAAGATTGCCCAGGAACCCGTCTCCCTGGAGACTCCCATTGGGGAGGAGGAGGACAGCCACCTGGGCGACTTCATCGAGGACGACACCGCCTCCGAGCCGTCGGAAGCGGCCTCCTTCACCCTGCTCAAGGAACAGCTGGTGGAGGTGCTCTCCACCCTCACCCCCCGGGAGGAAAAGGTGCTCAAGCTGCGCTTCGGCATCGAGGACGGCCGCACCCGCACCCTGGAGGAAGTGGGCAAGGAGTTCAACGTCACGCGTGAGCGCATCCGGCAGATCGAAGCCAAGGCGCTGCGCAAGCTGCGCCACCCCAGCCGCTCCAAAAAACTGAAGGATTTTCTCAACTGAACAAAAGGGCGCCGTGCTGCACAGTACGGCGCCCTTAAATATAAACAAAAAACATAAAAAAATATGAGCAAAACAACTAAACAAAAAAGCGCTTGATAAAATGATGTAAAATCGATTATAATATGAGCAGCGGCAAAAAACGGATGAAAACCCAAAAATGCAGCAAAACACACAAAAAATCACAGCAATAAATGTATATTACTTACAAAGGTGGTTGCGATGGAACACGAAAACAATTCCTATCTCAGCTTCACACAGACAGTGGATCGGGCGGCGGAGCTTTTGGGGCTTGAACGTTCGGCCTACGAGTTTGTCAAATATCCCGAGCGCGAGCTGATAGTGTCCATCCCGGTGGAGATGGATGACGGAACGGTCGCCATTTACAAGGGCTATCGTGTGCAGCATTCCAGCCTGCTGGGGCCGTATAAAGGCGGCGTGCGTTTTCACGAGAGTGTCAACCACGATGAAATGAAGGCGCTGGCCGGGGTGATGACGCTGAAGTGCGCGCTGGCAAACCTGCCGTTTGGCGGGGCCAAGGGCGGCGTTACGGTGGATCCCTCGAAGCTGTCAAAAAATGAGCTGAAGCGTCTGACGCGCCGGTACACGGCCATGATTTTGCCCATTATCGGGCCGGATGAGGATATTCCCGCGCCGGACATCAATACAAACGAAGAGATCATGGGCTGGATTATGGACACCTACAGCATGATGCGCGGGCATGCCGTGCCGGGCATTGTCACGGGCAAGCCGCAGCAGCTGGGCGGTTCGCTTGTGCGTACGGAGGCGACCGGGCGGGGTGTCAGCTATATTTTGCAGGAAACCCTCAAACGGCTGAAGCTGGAGGACGAGCGGTGCACCGCAGCGGTGCTCGGCTTTGGAAAGGTGGGCCGGGAAGTGGCGCACCGGCTGTTTGAAGAGGGCATCCGCGTGGTTGCGCTGGGGGATGCGACGGGGGCTGTCCGCAGCGGCAAAGGGCTTAACATTCCGGCCATTACAGCGCACGTGGAAAGCGGGCGCAAAATATGCGATTACCAGGAAGTGGGCACGGAGCACATTACAAATGATGAGCTGATTGCCTCTGAGTGCACGATTCTGATCCCCTGCGCCACGTCCGACCGGATTCACGCGGGCAACGCGGAGTCGGTGAAGGCACAGATTGTCATTGAGGGCGGCAACGCGCAGATAACTTCCGAGGCTGACGTCATTTTGGAAAAAAAGGAATGCATGGTCATTCCGGATCTTGTCGCGACGCTGGGCGGCGTCATTGTTTCCTACTTCGAGCGCGTGCAGAATGTGCAGTCGCTGATGTGGGATGAGTTTGAGATAAACCGTATGCTGAAAAGCATTATTCTCAAAGCTTACGATGAAGTGTGGGAAGTTTCGAGAAAAAATGCCGTTCCCATGCGGATGGGTGCCTATCTGATCGCCCTGGAGCGGGTATGTACGGCCAAGCGCATCCGCGGTATCTTTCCTTGATGGCGGTGAAGCAGTATGAGTGTAAATATGTTTGACATTCTTGGGCCCATCACGGTGGGGCCGTCGTCGTCGCATACGGCGGGCGCCATCCGCATAGGCCTTGCCTGCCGCATTATCCTCGGGGAGGAAGTCAAAAAGGCCCGCGTGATTTTTTACGGGTCATTTGCCGACACATACCGCGGGCACGGAACCGACAAGGCGGTGATAGGCGGCCTGCTGGGCTTCAACACCGACAACGTCAAGGTGCGGGAAAGCCTTCAGCTTGCGCAGTTTCGGGGGATGGAGTATGTCATTGACACGGCGGAGGAGCCCCGGTACCATCCCAACACGGTGCGCATTGAGGCCCAGGGGGCGACGCGGAGCATCAACCTTCGGGGGATTTCCGTGGGCGGCGGGGCCATGCGCCTTGTGGAGCTCAACGGCTTTGCCATTGATGCGGCCTGCCTGTATGATACGCTGATCGTGTTTCACAAGGACACGCCGGGGACGCTGGCCGGCATTGCGCAGACCCTTTCGGGCAGCGGCTACAACATCGGAAACCTGCGCCTTTCGCGCGACAAGCGCGAGGGGGATGTCATTACCATTATTGAAACCGACGTCCCGGTGGACGGTGAAACGGTAGCGGCGCTGCGGCAGGTCGGCAGCGTGGCGGGTGTGGTATCCATTCCCAAATTCTAAAAGAACGGACGGAAAGAACATGAATATACCGAGCATAGATTATCTTCTGGACGAGTCGGCCAAAAACAACCAGCCGATTTGGCAGATTGTGCTGCGCGAAGAGCAGGCGGACAGCGGCATGAGCATCGAACAGCTCCGCGAGCGCGTGGAACATACGTATTCCGTCATGCGCGACGCGGCGACAGGCGGCATTTCCAGCGAGCTGAAGTCGGTCAGCGGCTTGACCGGCGGGGATGCGGCGCGGTATTACAAATACTTTAAAAACCACAAAAACCTGTTGGGGTCGCTGTCGGCGCGCGCCATGGCGTACGCGCTGGGCACGAGCGAATACAATGCGGCCATGGGCGTCATTGTCGCCGCGCCCACTGCGGGGGCGGCCGGCGTTTTGCCGGGTGTACTGCTGGCTGCACAGGAGGAATACGGCTTTACCGACCGTGAGGCGGTCAACGCCCTGATCACGGCCACGGGCATCGGCGCGGTCATTGCCACGCGCGCCACCATTTCGGGGGCGCAGGGCGGCTGCCAGGCCGAGGTGGGCAGCGGCTGCGCCATGGCCGCCGCCGCGCTGTGCGACGTCATGGGCGGCACGGCGCGCCAGAGCGCGCATGCGGCGGCCATCGCGCTGAAAAATTCACTGGGCCTGGCCTGTGATCCTGTGGCGGGCCTTGTGGAGGTGCCCTGCATCAAGCGCAACGGCATGTACGCGTGCATGGCCATTGCGGCGGCCGATCTGGCCCTTGCGGGGGTGGAAAGCTTTGTCCCGCCCGACGAGGTGATCGACGCCATGTACCAGATTGGCTGCAACCTGCCCTCCTGCATCCGCGAAACGGCCGAGGGCGGCCTTGCCATTACCCCGACTGGGCTGCGGGCCAAACGAAGGCTGTTCTGATATGGATTTGCACCGCTACAGCCATGTCGTTTGGGATTTCAACGGCACGCTGATTGACGATCTGGACGTGTCAGTGGCGGCGGTCAGCGACATGCTCACAAAGCGCGGCCGTCCGCCCATGACGCGCCAGTGGTATTATGAGCTGATGGAAATGCCCATAATCCGGTATTATGAAAAGCTGTTTGACCTTTCTGAGGTGTCCTTTGACACGCTCAGCGCGGAATTTGCCGAAGGGTACGCGCGCCACTTTGCGCTTTCGCGCCCGGCGCCCGGCGCACAGCAGGCGCTGGAAATGCTGGCCCGCGCCGGCTGCCGCCAGGCGGTGATTTCCTCGTTTGAACAGGGGCGTCTGCTGTCCGCGCTGCGCGCCGCCGGCTGGCTTGGGTACTTTGACACGGTGCTGGGGGCGGACAACCTGCTGGCCGAAAGCAAAATCGAGAGGGCGCGCGCGTGGCGCCGCGGCATGCAGGCGGTGCGGCGCGTTCTGGTTGTCGGGGATTTGGTGCACGACTGGGAAATGGCGCAGGCCGTCGGAGCCGACTGCATCCTGGTCAGCTGCGGGCATCAGGCCTTCGGCGATCTGCAGCGCTGCGGCTGTCCTGTGTTTGCGAGCCTGGAGGAAGCGTTTTCAGACAGTCAGACAATATCCGGCAAAAAGCACATTTAATGCTTTACTTTACATAAGAAATTGGTTAAAATAATGATATGATACGGGGAAAGGCGTGCGGCGCGTCCGGGCGGGCTTTCAAAAATCCAGAGAAATGAGGGAACTGCATGAATAACAGCATTCGCGATGAGAACATGGACAAGCTGTTTGAGGCGATTTTAAAGCTCGAAACCGTGGAAGAGTGCTATGAGCTGTTTGATGATTTGTGCACGGTATCTGAGCTGCTGGCGATTAAACAGCGCTTCTGGGTGGCCCGCCTTCTCAACGAGGGATACATTTATACGGATATTGTTGAGATGACGGGCGCCAGCACGGCCACCATCAGCCGTGTCAACCGATGTTTAAATTACGGAAAAGGCGGATACCGCACGGCACTGGAGCGGATCCAGGAAAAATGATGCAGTATTCGGCGTTGGCCGGGCTGTACGACGCGCTGACAGACAATGTGCCATACAGAAAATATGCCGCTCAGATTGAGCGGCTTTTCTGCCGGTACGGGCAAAAACCGTCGCTTGTTCTGGAGCTTGCCTGCGGCACGGGGACGCTGACGGCGCTGCTTGCACAGAAAGGCTATGAGATGATAGCGGCGGACATTTCGCCGGACATGCTCAGCGTTGCAAGGGAAAAATGCCGGGAGCTTGCGCAGCCGCCGGTGTTTATCTGCCAGGACATGTGCTCGCTGGATCTGTACGGGACCGTGCAGGCGGCCGTGTGCTGCCTGGACAGCATCAATTACCTGACCGATATCCGAAAGCTGCGCAGGGCGTTTGCGAGGGTTTCGCTGTTTCTCGAGCAGGGCGGTCTGTTTTTGTTTGACGTCAAGACGCCGGCGATGTTTCGGGAAATGGACGGCGTGTGCAGCGTGGACGAAGGAGAAGGCTGGTTTGGCGCATGGCGGTACGGCTGGGATGCGAAAAGCAGGCTGTGCGTTCATGCGGTGGATTTGTTTTTTGAGCGCGGCGGCGTATACGAGAGGCAAACGGAGGAGCATCTGCAGCGCGCATACCCGCGAAACGTGCTGGAAAAAGAGCTGGAGACGGCGGGATTTTGTGTTCGCGGCGTATTTGACGGTCTCAGCCTGCGCGCAGCCCGGGAGGAAACGGGCCGGCTGTTTTTTGCGGCGCAGAAAGTGACACCCAACCGGCGGGCGCCGGAAGAAGAAAGTAAGGAGCAGGTATGAGCGATTTTTTGATTCGTGGAATGGCGGCGCACGGCATGGTGCGCTTTGCGGCAGTGCAGACGTGCGGCATGGTGGAGCGCATGCGGCAGATCCACCATACGATGCCGCTGGCGACTGCGGCACTGGGCCGCGCGCTGACGGTGTGCAGCATGATGGGCGACGACCTCAAGTCGGAGAAAGGCTCCGTCACGCTGCAGATTCGCGGCGGCGGGCCGCTGGGCTCGATTACGGCGGTGGCGGACAGCTGCGGAAACACCCGCGGATATTTGCAAAACCCGGCACTGGAGCTGCCGCTGCGGCCGGATGGAAAGCTGGACGTCGGGGGCGGCGTAGGCTGCGACGGCGTGCTGACGGTCATCCGTGACGACGGAGAGGGCGAGCCGTTTTCCGGCAAGGTGGAGCTGCGCAGCGGGGAAATTGCCGAGGATGTGGCGGCGTATTTTGCCGAGAGCGAGCAGATCCCGACGGTGTGCGCACTGGGCGTGCTGGTCGGGCGCGATCAGTCGGTGTGCTGTGCGGGCGGCTTTCTGATACAGCTCATGCCGGGGGCGGAAGAACAGGTGATAGACCTGCTCGAGCAGCGAATCGCGGCGTTCGGCAGCGTGACGGGGCATTTGCAGACACGGGACATCAAGCAGGTCATGACAGAGCTGCTGCAGGGGCTGGAGCCGGAAATCCTGCGGTGTCATGAAGTCGCGTACGAATGCAAATGCTCCAGGGAAAAAGTCGAGCAGGCGCTTTTGAGTATGGGGCGCAGCGAGCTGCAGCGGCTTGCCGAAGAACAGAAGGAAACCCGTGTGACCTGCCAGTTTTGCGATACGGAATATGTGTTTTCGCCCGAGCAGCTGATGGCTTTGCTGAGAGAGCAAAAAGATCCCGAAAAATAAAACGAATGTCTTGACAACAGACGGTGGAATGTGTATAATAGTTCTCGTCGCTGCGGAACAAGGGAGCATAGCTCAGCTGGGAGAGCACATGCCTTACAAGCATGGGGTCACAGGTTC
>CANUCM010000014.1 GCA_947856675.1 uncultured Clostridia bacterium
ACGGTGGAGCTGGCCGCAAAAGAGGGGCTGGCGCTCATTAACGGCACGCAGATCATGACGGCCATCGGCTGCACGGTCATTTACGACGCCGTACAGCTGTGCAAGACGGCGGACGTGGTCGGAGCGCTGACGGCCGAGGCGTCGCTTGGCATTAAAAAGGCTTTTGATCATAAGGTGCACGACCTGCGCGGGCACCAGGGGCAGAAGGATACGGCAGAAAACCTGCTCCGGCTGCTGGAGGGCAGCAATCTGGCCTTTGACAAAAACCCCGACAAGGTGCAGGACGCCTATTCCATCCGCTGCATGCCGCAGATTCACGGCGCCAGCCGCGATGCGCTGGGCTATTGCTGGGATGTGCTGTCGCGCGAGATCAACGCCGTGACCGACAATCCGCTCATTTTCCCCGATGAGGACGAGGCCATTTCCGGCGGCAACTTCCACGGCCAGCCGGTGGCCATTGCCATGGACATGGCCGGCATGGCCATTGCCGAGCTGGCCAATGTGTCCGAGCGCCGGCTTGAGCGCCTGGTCAACCCGCAGCTTTCGGGGCTGCCGGCATTTCTCACGGCGCATGGCGGAGTGTGCTCCGGCTTTATGATCACGCAGTATGCGGCGGCGTCCATGGTATCGGAAAACAAGGTGTACGCACATCCGGCATGTGTGGACTCCATCCCCTCGAGCGCCAACCAGGAGGACCACGTCAGCATGGGCACGACGGCGGCGCGCAAGGCGCGCATGATTCTGGACAACAGCGAAAAGGTGCTGGGCATCGAGCTGTTTGCCGCGGCGCAGGCCGTGTCGTTCCGCGGGGCGGAAAAGCTGGCGCCGGCGACCCGTGCGGTGTACGACAGGGTGCGCAGCGAGGTCGCTGTCATTGACAACGACGTCGTGATGCATGGAGAAATGGTCAAATGTGACAAAATGATCAAATCGGGTGCCGTTCTCAAGGCCGCAGAAGCGGTGTGCGGGCGGCTTAAGTAACAAAAACCGCAGCATAAGATGTTGCACTATTTCGAATTGCGGAAGAACGGAGAAACTGATAAGATAAAGGTGTTCGCCTGAAAGGGCGCGGACTCCTTTCCGAATGACAGGTTCAGGAGGGAACAGAATGAAAAACCAGAGTATTGACAGCGCCATGACCATCAAGCTGGGAGCCGAGCTGCCGCCCATGCCCG
This sequence comes from uncultured Clostridia bacterium, assembly GCA_947856675.1. GTDB lineage: Bacteria > Bacillota > Clostridia > Oscillospirales > Butyricicoccaceae > Ventrousia. Next base: position 1,176 of record CANUCM010000014.1, read on the forward strand.
AGTTTGTGCCGGGCATTCGCCGGGCGCCGGATCGCGGCTACTGCCTGACGCCCGAACAGACCAAAACCGCGCTGAGAAACGCGCTGCGCTATGTGCCCGAGCAGCTGCACGAAACGCTGGCGCCCGAGTTTCTCGAGGAGCTGAAGACGCGCGGGCGCATCTATGCATACCGCTATCGTCCCGAAGGGCGCATTTACGGAAAGCCCATTGACGAATATAAGGGAAAATGCCTGGAGGGCAAGGCCTTTCAGGTCATGATTGACAACAACCTTGATTTTGACATCGCGCTGTACCCGTATGAGCTGGTCACCTACGGCGAAACGGGGCAGCCCTGCCAGAACTGGCTGCAGTACCGGCTCATTAAAAAATACCTCGAGGAGCTGACGCAGGACCAGACGCTGGTCATCGAATCGGGACATCCGGTCGGCCTGTTCCCCTCGCGGCCGGAGGCTCCGCGCGTCATCCTGACCAATGCCCTGATGGTCGGCATGTTTGACAATCTCAAGGACTGGGAAGTTGCCGAGCAGATGGGCGTTGCCAACTACGGCCAGATGACGGCCGGCGGCTGGATGTACATCGGGCCGCAGGGCATCGTGCACGGGACGTTCAACACCATTTTGAACGCCGGGCGCAAATACCTGGGCGTGCCGGCGCAGGGCGATCTTGCGGGCAAGGTTTTTGTATCGTCCGGTTTGGGCGGCATGAGCGGCGCGCAGCCCAAAGCGGCCAACATCGCCCGTGCCGTCGGCATTTTTGCCGAGGTTGACCGTTCGCGTATCGAAACGCGGTACCGCCAGGGCTGGGTTGAGCGCATTTCCGACAATCTCGACGAGGTGTTTGCGCTGGCCCGTGATTACGCCGCAAGAAAAGAGAGCATCTCCATCGCCTATCATGGCAACATTGTGGATTTGCTTGAAAAGGCGGCGGCGACCGGCTTTGCCATCGACCTTTTGAGCGATCAGACCTCGTGCCACAATGTGTACAACGGCGGATACTGCCCCGTGGGGCTGACCTTTGAGCAGCGCACGGAAATGCTGCACTCTGACCGCGAGGGCTTTGCCGCGCTGGTTGATCAGTCGCTGCGCCGGCATTTTGAAGCCATTAAAAAGCTGGCGGCAGCCGGCACATATTTCTTCGATTACGGCAATTCCTTTATGAAGGCGGTGTTTGACGCCGGTGTGCAGGAGATTTCCAAAAACGGCGTCGACGAAAAAGACGGCTTCATTTTCCCCTCTTACGTTGAGGATATCATGGGCCCCATGCTGTTCGATTACGGCTATGGCCCCTTCCGCTGGGTCTGCCTGTCGGGCAAGGAAAGCGACCTGGACAAAACCGATCACGCCGCCATGGACTGCATCGACCCCGAGCGCCGTTTCCAGGACCGCGACAACTACGTCTGGATCCGCGATGCCAAGAAAAACCGGCTGGTCGTGGGCACGCAGGCGCGCATTCTGTACCAGGACGCGGAGGGCCGCACCCGCATCGCGCTGCGGTTTAACGAAATGGTGCGCAACGGGGAAATCGGGCCGGTCATGCTGGG
>CANUCM010000015.1 GCA_947856675.1 uncultured Clostridia bacterium
ATATCCTGCTGAATCGCCGGAACAATGCTCATATTGCCGTAGGGCTGATGATCGTAAGCGTAAACTGCCGCCCCGAACACCAGACCTGCCGCACAGGGAATGAGCAGCGCTTTCGCAACGGGAGCAAAGCGAACTCTTTTTTCACGGACGGATGTGACAATTGCCATGACACAAAAATATCCAAACAGACTGCCCAGCAAATTGTGGAACAAATCATCCAGCTCAAAAATACCGGTGCCGGTCAAAAGCTGAAACACCTCAATGAGCGCGGTCAAACCAAAGGAAACACCGAGTGTAACCCAGAGCTTTTCCGCCCTGCGCCATAACAGCGGCAGCAGAAAGCCCAGGGGCGCAAACATCAGAATATTAAAGAGGATCAGCTGCAGCTCGGTGACAGACCAGTTGTTCCACGCGCTGATATAGCCGCTGAGAAAATCGAGATTAAAGGATCCGGTAAAGTGTGAACCCCTGCTTAATGAAGTAAGCCCAAGCACCAAAACCAGCCAGCAGCACAGCAAACCCGCACTGGCCAGCTGCAGTTTTGTAAAGGTTTTTTTGCCGTGCAGCACTCTTTTATAGGTCAAGTACCCTGCTGCAAGCAGCAGCAAAAACGCAATTCCTCCCAACAAGGCCGGAATCCCCCATCGGGAAACTGCCTGAAATATTGTAAGGATGTCCACAAGCGCACCTCCGAACAGACAACGACTGTTGTGACATCCATGTCAGTATAACAAAATGACCGCGTCATTATTTTAATTTTTGCTTGGAAAAATCTTGAGAAAATCATAAAGTGAACCGGTAGCTGCAATGTCATATTCTCTGCTCTTTCAGCTCCGCTTTTGCCGTCCGGACCATAAAAACGGCACGGTCAAAGCCGTGCCGTTTTTATAAGCGCCGCCTGCAGCAGATTTTTCAGCAGCTTTTGTAAAATGCCCGGTAAGCCCGGATCGTCATATAAACGTCTGCCTTGGATACCAGCTCAAACGGGGCGTGCATGGACAAGACCGGAACCCCGACATCCAAAACATCCATATCGCAATTGGCCAGGATATAGGCAATGGTTCCGCCGCCGCCCTGATCGACCTTTCCGAGCTCTCCGGTCTGCCACACCACTCCGGCCTCGCCAAAGCACCGGCGAACCCGGCCGATAAACTCCGCCGAGGCGTCATTCGAACCCGATTTCCCGCGGGAGCCCGTGTATTTGACCAGCGTAACGCCCTTGCCCAAAACCGCAGCATTTCTGGGATCGGCTACCGTGGGATAGTTCGGATCCAAAGCCGCAGCAACATCGGAAGACAGCAGCGCGCTCTTTGCCAGCGCAAGGTCCACATCAAAGCCGGAGCAAGCCCCCTCCTGCAGCCGGATCATCTGCCCGACCACATTGGCAAAATACCGGGAATGCATGCCTGTATTGCCCATGCTTCCCACTTCCTCTTTATCGACGAACAGCGCCACCGCAGTTTTTTCGCACTCCTGCACATCAAACAGCGCCTGCATGGACGTATATGCGCACACCCTGTCGTCATGGCCGTATGCCGCAACGCAGCTGCGGTCAAAGCCCACATCCCGCGCGTTTTCCGCCGGCACCAGCTCCAGCTCTGCCGATACAAAGTCCTCTTCCGTCATCCCGTATTTCTCGTTCAAAAGACGCAGAACGCCGGTGGCAAAGCGCCGGTCGGTTTCCGCACCCGGAAGCGTTCCGGCCACCGCATTGAGATCCTCGCCGGTAATCCCCTCTGCCAGGGTTTTCTTGTTCTGATCGGCCGACAAATGCGGAAGCAGGTCACTGATGTAAAAAACCGGATCGCCGGGAGCGCTGCCAACCTCAATTTCTGCAATGCTTCCGTCGCGCAGCACCACCGTACCGCACAGAGCCAGCGGACGTGCCACCCACTGATATTTCCGCACGCCGCCGTAATAATGCGTTTTCAAAAGCGCCATGCTTCCGTCTTCATACAAAGGGTTCTGTTTCAGGTCAAGCCTCGGTGAGTCAATATGGCTGCCGACAATGCTGAGCCCCTGTGCCACGTTTTGCCTGCCTATAACGGCCAGCATTACCGATTTTCCACGGTTCACGCTGTATACTTTGTCCCCGGGCTTCAGGCTTTTCTTGCTTTGCAGCTCGGAAAAGCCCTGCTGCTGGGCCCGCCGGACAATTTCCCGCGCGCACAGCCGCTCGGTTTTGGATGCGTCCATAAAGCGCTTATAATCTTCGCCGACTTCCATAACCGCCGCACGCTGCTCGTCGTTCAGCGAATCCCATACAAGACCATACCGAACAGAAAGACCTGATTTTTCCATAAAGATTCCCCTTCTTTCCTGTTTTGTTATTTTTCCAGCACTGTCAAAAGCTCGCCAATGCTGTTGATTTTACAGTCCGCATCGTCACACGCGCCAAAACCATACTGCGCATGCACAAAAGTCACGCCGGCCTGCCGTGCCGACTTCCCATCCAAAGCGGTATCCCCTACATATACCGGCGCGCTCAAACGATTGCGCTTTGCCACAAGCCGGATATTTTCCCATTTGGGAAGCCCCGTATTTCCCGCGCATTCAATGTCGGCAAAAAACTTCCCCATATCGTGCGCCTTCAAAAAGCACTCGATGTATCCGCTTTGGCAGTTGCTGACGATAAACAGCGGAAACCTTCGGCAAAGAGATTCCAACGTTTCACGCAGCCCGGGATACAGCTGCCCTCCGGTTTGCGCCAGAAGCTCCACTTCCCGCGCGCAAAATGTATCTACAATCTGCTGCTGACGCTCCCCGGAAAGCCCGGGAAACAGTTTTTTGCCAATATCAGGCAGCAGCAGCCCCATACAGCTCCGCACTTCCTGCTGCTCAACAGGGCCGCGAACGCCCGGACACAGCTCCTGCGCGACCCTGTTCCACACCATGGTGACTCCATTTGTCGAATCCCACAGCGTTCCATCCAAATCAAAAAGTACGCCGTCCGTCTTCATCCCTCAGCCTCACTTTTCCGTTTTCTCCAGTGTACACCATGAAGCACAAAACCTCAACCTTGTCAATAGAGATATCTTTCTATCGATATTCCTATTGCTTTTTCGATGATTTTTTGTTACACTGTGCTCAGAGGTGATTTTTCACATGGCGATATCTTCTATCCCACGGCAAACGCTGCTGCGCCTGCCGGTATATCTGTCTTATTTAAAAGGGCTGGGGGAAAACGCTCCTGCAAATATCTCTTCTGCCGCGGTTGCCGAAGCTCTCAACCTTGGTCCCGTTCAGGTCCGGAAAGATTTGGCCTATCTTCCCTGTACCGGTCGTCCCAAAACCGGCTATGTCACCGCAGAGCTCATCAAGGCTCTCGAAAGCTTCCTTGGTTATGACGACGTGACAAATGCCATTGTCGTCGGGGCCGGAAAGCTTGGTCAGGCACTGATGGGCTACAGCGGCTTTGAGCACTATGGGCTGCACATTTTGGCGGCTTTTGATTCAAACCCCGAGCTGTCCAATCAGAAATGTGCCGGGAAACCCATCCTTTCGATGGATAAGCTTCCGGATCTCTGTGCCCGCCTGGGCGTACATATCGGCATACTGACGGTGCCGGCCAGCGCAGCACAGCAGGCCTGTGATATCCTGGTTGCAAGCGGGATTCTTGCCATTTGGAATTTTGCTCCCGTGCGCCTTTCCGCTCCGCCGGGAGTGCTGATTCAAAATGAAAACATGGCCTCTTCCCTGGCCGTTTTGTCCCGCCACCTGGCCGAGAGATTTCAATAATATGGCAGAGCCCTGTTCAGCATCAGGCTGAGCAGGGCTTTTTGATGCAAAAGCGCGCGGTTTTGTGCCGCTTCTGCAGGTTATATGCACAGCAGCCCGAGCGGCAGCATAGATTGAAACAGCAACATAATAAAGGAGAATGCTGTTTATGGACTCACATATGAATGCCCCATCCGCCTGCTGCTGCCCCTGCTCTGATCACGGCAATGAACCGTTTTGCACGAGCATTGTCCGCTCGGCGCACCAAAATCGCAATTTTCGTACGGCCATCTGGACGGGCTGTCATTTGCAGATGACCCTGATGTGCATTCCGCCGCGCGGTGAAATCGGCGCCGAAATACATCCCGATACCGATCAGATCATCCGTGTGGAAAGCGGCCAAGCCACCGTATACCTGGGGACCGGCCCCGAATCACTGCGCCCGCACTGCCGTCTCCGCACCGGTGACGCTGTTTTCATACCGTGCGGAACGTGGCACAACATTTTGAACTGCGGCGGCTGCGCGCTCCGGGTGTCGTCCGTTTACGGGCCGCCGCAGCACCCCTTCGGCACCGTACACCGCACCAAGGCCGATTCCGACCACGCCGAGCACTGACTTTTTATTGGCATAAAGATATAGAACCAAACCGGGCTTTTTTCAAAGTCCCGGTTTTTTCTTTACTCTGCGCAGCGGCACGGACGCAAATCAAACTTTTCTGCAAAAAAGCCCGGTGCGTGCGATAACATCATGCGCGATGCCCCCTGCAATAAAATGAAAAAGCTCGTCACAAGCGATATATCGCTTGCGACGAGCTGGTGCCGGTGAAGGGACTCGAACCCCCACGGTTTCCCTCCTGATTTTGAGTCAGGCGCGTCTGCCATTCCGCCACACCGGC
>CANUCM010000016.1 GCA_947856675.1 uncultured Clostridia bacterium
TTTATGTACCACACCCTGACCGACGGCACCGAGCCGACGGCCGAGCAGGATTCTCTGTACACCACGGCGGACAAGCTGGCGCGCGATATTGACGATCTGCACGACATGGGCTACCGGTCCATTTCCCTGTGGGCGTACCGCATGGGGCTGTTTGATCCGCAGCAAAAGTATTTTATCCTGACGTTTGACGACGGGTATGAAACCAATTACACGCAGGCCTTTGCCGTTTTGAAGGAAAAAGGCGTGTATGCCGATATTTTTGCCAATACCGGAATGATGAACCAGCCGGGACATCTGACCTGGGATATGTGCCGCGAAATGGAGGCCAGCGGGCTTGTGCACGTGTACACCCACCTGACAACGCATGAGGCGGTCACGGGTCTTTCGCCCGAGGAGCAGCGCTACTGGCTGGAATCTTCGGTGCAGTCGCTTGAGCGTGAGCTGGGCGAAAAGCGCATGTGGGGAATGTCCTATCCGTTTGGCGATTACAACGGGCAGGTGTTTGCCATGTACCGCGAGATGGGCGCCAGTTTTCAGCTGGCGCAAAGCGCAAAGTTTGACGACCCCGAGCTTTTGGTGCGCATCAACGTGCCCTACAGCGCCGACATGCGCGAGCTTGTAAAGCACGCGGTGCACAACTGAAGGAGAATATATGGAAAAGGAAAAAATTGACCGCATCAACGAACTGGCCAAAAAAGCCAAAGGCCCCGAGGGGCTGACGCACGAAGAGGCGGAGGAGCAGCACGCCCTGCGGCAGGAGTTTCTGGACGAAATCCGCCAGAGCGTCATCGGGACGCTGGAAAACACGTACGTCGAGGACGAGCACGGAAACCGCACAAAGCTGCGCCGCAAGCCGCAGCCCCCTCAAAACTGAACCGGAACGGCCCGCCGCGGCGGGCCGTTTTTTTATGTATGGCGGGGCGCGCGGGGGCATATGTATGGACAGGCTGCATATGTGCACAGCGCCGAAGAAAAAGGGGAAAAGTCGGGCAAACAGCACAATATATCAGGATACTTTTATCGAATGGCATAAAAATTTTTGTACTTTCGTAAAAATACTGTTTTTTTTCACAACTTTTTCGCGAAAACCCCTAGCAATCACGGCAGCAGTGATGTATAATAATTGAAGTTTATTGTCTATTTTTTGACATCCCGCATGGCAATGACAAAAGGAGGGCACTTATGGCAAAAAAGAAAACCGTTGTTCCTTTCAACGGCACAAAGGAACAGGAGGCACAGCTCGCGGCCGTTATTGAAAAATACCGGGCGGTCCCCGGTGCGCTGATGCCCGTTTTGCAGGAGGCACAGCAGATTTACGGTTATCTGCCCATCGAGGTGCAGATCATGATCGCCGAGGGGCTGGGCGTTTCGCTGTCCGAGGTGTACGGCGTCGTCACGTTCTACTCGCAGTTTGCCCTGAATCCCAAGGGGCAGCATCCCATTTCCGTGTGTCTGGGCACAGCCTGCTACGTCAAGGGTGCGCAGGCCATTCTGGACCGCATCCAGCGCAAGCTTGGCATCGAGGTCGGCGGCGTGACGCCCGACGGGCGCTTCTCGCTGGACGCGACGCGCTGCATCGGCGCGTGCGGCCTTGCGCCGGTCTTCACCGTCGGCGACGACGTCTACGGCAAGCTGACGCCGGAAGAGGCCGAAGCCGTTTTGGCAAAATACGAATAAACAGCCATGAACGAGCTGTCGCTTCACATGCTGGATGTGGCGCAAAACTCACTGTCGGCCGGCGCCGCCAATGTCAGGCTGAGTGTCTGTGATGACGCTCAGGGCATCCGCCGGCTGAGCGTTGAGGATGACGGCTGCGGCATGAGCGAGGAAATGCTGCGGCGCGTCTGTTCGCCCTTTGCCACGAGCCGGACAACCCGGCGTGTGGGGCTGGGCATCCCGCTTTTGAAAATGGCGGCCGAGCTGACGGGCGGCGGGCTTTCCATCGAAAGCCGGCAGGGGCAGGGCACATCGGTTGAGGCCCGGTTTGTACTCGGGCACATCGACTGTCCCCCGCTGGGCGACATGGGAGGCACCATGCAGCTTTTGATTCAGCAGCGGCCCGACATCCATTTTGTTTACCGCCGCAGCGTACCAGGAGGCGGCTTTGAGCTCGACACGGACGAGCTTAAAACACAGCTTGAGGAGGTCCCGCTCGACCATCCCGACGTTCTTGCGTTTATCCGTCAGTTTGTCAACGAACAGGAAAAGCAACTTGTGGAGGTGCACGAATAGATGAAATCTCTCGCCGAACTGAAAGCAATCCGAGAAAAAGCCAGGGACAGCGTTGTCATGCGCAAGGAAAATCCCAATAATATCCGCGTCGTCGTCGGCATGGCGACGTGCGGCATCGCGGCCGGGGCCCGTCCCGTGCTGCAGGCCTTTGTCGAAGAAGTGGCAAGGCGCGGGCTGGACAATGTCATCGTCACGCAGACCGGCTGCATCGGCCTGTGCCGCCTCGAGCCCATTGTCGAGGTTTATGTGCCCGGCCAGGAAAAGGTTACTTATGTGAAAATGACCGCCGAAAAGGTGGCCAAGGTTGTTGCAAATCATCTTGTCAATGGCGTCGTCGTCGACGAGTACGCCATCGGCAGCGCACAATAAGGGAGGTGCGGCATGGAACTGTACAGAGCACACGTTTTGATCTGCGGCGGCACCGGCTGCACGTCGTCGGGCAGCGCCAAGCTCATTGAGGCCATGGAGCGCGAGCTTGCAAAGAACGGGCTGGAAAAAGAAGTGAAGGTCGTCAAGACCGGCTGCTTCGGCCTGTGCGCGCTCGGCCCGGTTATGATTGTATACCCCGAAGGCTGCTTTTACAGCCACATCACCGAGGAGGATATCCCCGAAATCGTTTCGGAGCACCTCGTCAAGGGGCGTATTGTCAAGCGCCTTCTGTACCAGGAGACCATTCATCCCGAAGACAACAGCATCCGCAGCTTAAACCACACCAAGTTTTATGAAAAGCAGATGCGCGTCGCGCTGCGCAACTGCGGCGTCATCAACCCGGAAAACATCGAAGAATACATCGCCGTCGACGGCTACGAGGCGCTGGGCCGCGTTTTGACCCAGATGACGCCTGAAGAGACCATCGACGTCGTCTCGCGCTCCGGCCTGCGCGGCCGCGGCGGCGCGGGCTTCCCCACGGGCAAAAAATGGTCCTTTGCCGCGGCGTCCCCCGGCCCGGTCAAGTACGTCTGCTGCAACGCTGACGAAGGCGACCCGGGCGCGTTCATGGATCGTTCGGTGCTCGAAGGCGATCCCCATGCTGTCATCGAGGCCATGGCCATCGCCGGCTATGCCATCGGCGCGCACCAGGGTTATATCTATGTCCGCGCCGAATACCCCATTGCGATTCACCGCCTTGAAATCGCTATCAAGCAGGCGCGCGAGTACGGCTTTTTGGGTAAGAACATCTTTGACAGCGGCTTTGACTTTGACATCGAGCTGCGCTTCGGCGCCGGCGCCTTTGTCTGCGGCGAAGAGACGGCGCTCATGACTTCTATCGAAGGCCACCGCGGCGAGCCGCGCGTCCGCCCGCCCTTCCCGGCCGTCAAGGGTCTGTTCGGCAAGCCGACGGTGCTCAACAACGTCGAGACCTACGCCAACATCCCGCAGATCTTCGTCAAGGGCCCCGAGTGGTTTGCGTCCATCGGTACGGAAAAATCCCACGGCACCAAGGTCTTCGCGCTGGTCGGAAAAATCACCAACACCGGCCTGGTTGAAATTCCCATGGGTACGACGCTGCGCGAGATTATCGAGGATATCGGCGGCGGCATCCCCAACGGCAAAAAGTTCAAAGCGGCCCAGACCGGCGGCCCGTCGGGCGGCTGCATCCCGGCCAGCCTGATCGACACGCCGATTGACTATGACAACCTGATTGCCATCGGCTCGATGATGGGTTCGGGCGGCCTGATTGTCATGGACGAAGACACCTGCATGGTCGACATTGCCAAGTTCTTCCTCGAGTTCACCGTCGACGAAAGCTGCGGTAAGTGCACCGCCTGCCGCGTCGGCACCCGCCGCCTTTTGGAGATGCTGGAGAAGATCACATCCGGCAACGCTACCATGGACGATCTGACTGAAATGGAAGAGCTGTGCTATTACATTAAGGAAAACTCGCTGTGCGGCCTGGGCCAGACGGCGCCCAACCCGGTTTTGTCCACGCTGCG
>CANUCM010000017.1 GCA_947856675.1 uncultured Clostridia bacterium
GGGATCAGCCAGATCCCGCCGATCTTGCCAGCGCCCGGGACTCGTCCCTGCTTGCAGAGCTGACTCACCCACATCGAACAGACGCCCCACCGCGCGCCGGCCTCTTTCGTTGTTTCGTACCCTCTCCAGCTCACGGCACTACCTCCCTCTCAGTACTCGTCAGGGAAAAGAACGGTCGTAGCAGATCGCCGGCCGTTGTCGTCTGCCGCCTCTGTGATGATCCAGATCTTCCCGCCTTGCTTCGTGGTGTATGCGCCCATGATCCGGGCGCCCGTCCTGAGCGCCTCCGCGTTGAACTGCACATCCTCGGGGCAAAGATTACCCCAGTCGCCGAGCTGGTACCTGCGAAGGCACTCGAGGATCTCTGACACGAAGCCGGCGTCGTCGCGGGCGGCCTGAGCGATCCCTGCCGTGATGAAAAGCGGCCCGAAGTCCATAGACAGCGCCTCCCTTTGCTTTGATGACTTAATCATAGCGCCGAGATCCTAAAAGGAACAGGCAAACCGGGTAGAGCACATAGGACGCAAAGAGCCCCGCCCCTCAAATTGAGAGGCGGGGCTCTGTATTCGGATGCTGTCCAGTATTTCAGAGGCCGAGCTCTATGGTGGCGATCCTGCGTGTCTCTGGATCGGCGTGATGCAGCCGATAGCGGAGCTCCTCGCGGACTTCGATATGTAGCTCAAGGTCGTATGGCGAGGCCAGACAGTCGGCCAGCTCACGGAGATCATCGCGATCGTCATAAAACAGCGGATCATTTAGGCTTACTACGAAAGCGCTCCGCTTCTGAGCGGTTTGGCGACGTACTTCTGCAACGGCAGCACGATCAAGTACACGCGTGACGAAATCCGAAAACGCTCCGTAGCCTCCCCAGTTCCGCAGTGCCTCCGCGAAAGCAACGAGCATAATACTCAATGCCTCGTCAAAATCGCAGCCCATCACATGGCTCTTTTTGTGAGCGATAGATCGAACAAGAGGGAGGTATTTTTCGGCAAGCTCAGCAAGCTCTAAGGCTGGAACGTTTCGGCGGCTTTCCATCTTCCGCTCATATTCCGCTTTTTTCTGGAGGTAATCGGGGAACAAATTTTCGGGTCGCTCTTTCAGAATGGCAGCGATGGCCTCGGCAGAAGAACGAGCGATGCTGCACGGTTCCTTGCCGGACTCAATGAGGAACACGGCGTTCTTGTAGAGTCCTGCCGCAAAAGAAAGCTCAATTTGGTGCATTTTTGCGGAGATCCGTGACTTTTTAATCGCTGCCGAATCTGGTGTGACCAAAAAGCTCCGATCCATCGGTATAGTGTACGAGCCACTCCAGCACGGTGCTTTTTGGCGCTCGGCCTTCTCAGCAACTCGTCCGTAATTCGGGAAAAGCACGCCGGGCACGGCGCTGAGCTTGCTGGCAATCCCCTGCGCCTCAGAAAGTGAGTAGCGCACATTTTCACAGATATTAGGGAAAGAAACGCCGGCGGCTTCGGCCGCGCTTCGAACAGCATCAGGATCAACGACGACCGCATAGGCTTGTAGATTTTCCGCATCCACCCTCTCGGCTTCCGCTGCGTCGTGTGCAGCCTTCACCGACATGAACATGGGGAAGATCACCTCGGGATCCGTTTGCAGTACAACGGCGATTGCCTCGGCGCTCTCGACCTTTGTCCGCGGATATTTACCGTTCTCTAAGTTCTGGTATCGGATCTTTGACATTCCAATGCGCTCCGCTATCTCTCGCTGAGAATACCCCGAAGAGCATCTCGCGCGTCTCAGTGCATCCAGATCGGCAGTAACGTAGTAGTTCATGTTTTCCTCCTTTTCTCTACATAACCACGCAAGGCAAACCGGGTAGAAAGTGGCCCGTTCTGGCCTTTTTGCGCGGTGCTCGTTTGGTGCTTGTTTGGTGCTTATGAACACCAGACCAGACTTTCGCACCTATTCGTAGACTTTGAGGAAAACGCCGCAAACCCGCATGAAATCAGGCTTTTCGTGTGTAGCCGCTTGTAGACTTTTCGAGCGGATTATAATTCGTAATCAGCAGGTCGCGTGTTCAAGTCACGTTTCCAGCTCCAAAAATGCCCTTGTCTTTTGACAAGGGCATTTTTTTACGCTCGCCGCCCTGCGGGAAAAACTTGAATACAAAAAGCATATGCGGTATAGTAGTCTTATTAAATCCTGGTTTTATACAAAAACCAGGGTGATTGGGCCAAAAAGATCCGGAAAAATGAGGATCCGCTGAAAGCAAAGGAGCATTCGCGCATGCAGTATTTTCTTTGTACGAAAGAAACCATTCCCGCCGGCATGGGATTTCCGCGCTTCGGCGCCCTGCACCTTGCCTGGCTGCTTCTGTTTTTTGCTGCGGCGATTTTCTGCTCCGCGCTTTATCGGCGGCTTTGCCCGGCAGGACGGCGGCGGATGCGCCTGATATTTGCCGCTTTGCTGATTGCAGACGAGGCGTTTAAGACCCTCTGCCTGCTGGCAGAAGGAAATTATCTTGCGACGTATCTTCCGCTGCACCTGTGCAGCATCAACATTCTTCTCATTGCCCTGCATGCGCCCAGACCGTCCCGGCTGTTAAGCAGCTTTCTTTATACGGTCTGCATCCCGGCGGCCATAGCGGCACTTTTGTTCCCCACGTGGGCGGAGCTGCCGCTGGCCAACTTCATGCACCTGCACAGCTTTACGGTCCATATCCTGCTGGCCATATACCCCATTATGCTCACGGCCGGCGGCGACATCCGGCCCCGGATGAAGGATGCCCCGCTCTGTCTCGGGTTTCTGGCCGTTTTGGCAGTTGTCATTTACCCGGTGAACCTTTTGCTTGACACAAACTTCATGTTCCTTATGTATGCGCCGGAAGGAAATCCCCTTTTCTGGTTTGAAGAAACTTTTGGAAACCACCTTGTTGGCTTTCCCGTTCTCATTGCGGCCATTATGATTTTGATGTTCTTTCCCGCGGAACTTCTGCGCCGGCTCCGCCAAAAAAGCGCGGTTTCCGCAGCCTGACCCAGGTCTTCTCCGCCCGGCGCCGCCGGGCTTTTTTCATGGGCGGCCGGCTTTTCCGGCGCGCGCTGCGGGAAAGGCTTGACAAACGGTGTCTATATAGTGTAGACTATATTTGTCTACAAGCAATAGACAAAGGAGGATTGCCATGAATGAGCTGAGGCTGGGAGCTGTGGAATCGCAGTTTGCCGACATCGTCTGGCAAAACGCCCCGCTTTCCACGGCGCGGCTTGTCGAGTTGTGTGCGCAGCGCCTGAGCTGGAAGCGCACCACGACGTATACCGTTCTCAAGCGTCTGTGTCAGCGGGGCCTTTTCCGCACAGAAAACGCGGTGGTTTCTGCGATTTTGAGCAGGCAGGAGTTTTATTCCATGCAGAGCGAGCAGTTTGTGGAGCAGACATTCGACGGGTCGCTGCCTGCGTTTGTGGCGGCCTTTGCTTCGCGCAAGAAGCTGACGGAGCAGGAGGTGTCTGAGCTGCGCCGCATGATCGATGCGTGGGGAGAGGAGGCACAGAGATGAGCGCGGTCTTTCTGGCGGTTTTCAACATGAGTGTCGCCGGCGCATGGGTCATTCTCATCGTCCTTGTGCTCCGGGCGGCGGGCAGGAAAGCGCCGGCCGGCATGCGCTGTGCCCTTTGGGGGATTGCCGCGCTGCGGCTTGCCGTGCCGGTGTGGCCTTCGGGCAAACTGAGCCTTGTCCCCAGCGGGCAGACGCTTCCGGCGGGCATGCTGTATGAGAGCCAGCCGGTTCTGCAAAGCGGGGTGGACGCGATCGACCGTGCGCTCAACCCCGGATTCGCGCACAGCATGTCGCCTGCAGCGGGGGCAAGTGTAAACCCTTTACAGGTATTGACAGAAGCGGCGGCGCTGGTGTGGGCGGCAGGCGTGGTATGCATGCTGGCCTATGCGTTGCTGAGTGCATACCGGCTGCGGCGGAAAATGGCAGAAGCCGTGCCCGCGGGCGGCGGCGTATGGGTGTGTGACGCGGCGCGCTCGCCGTTTATTCTGGGAATTGCAAAGCCGCGGATTTTCCTTGCCTCGGATATGAATGCGCAGCAAACACATTATGTGTTGGCCCACGAGCGGGCGCATCTTGCGCGGCGCGACCACTGGTGGAAGCCCCTGGGGTTTGTGCTGCTTGCGGTGCATTGGTTCAACCCGCTGGTGTGGGCTGCGTACCTGCTGTTTTGCAGGGATGTGGAGCAGGCCTGTGACGAGCGTGTCATCAAAACGATGGAAACGGCTCAGCGCAAAGAGTATTCCCGGGCGCTTTTGCAGTGCAGCGCGCCCCGGCGCACGGCGGCGGCCTGCCCGCTGGCCTTCGGAGAAACGGGAATCCGGCAGCGGATTCGCGCGGTGCTGCAGTGGAAGCGGCCGGGTAAATGGGTCCTCGCGGGCACGGCTGCGGTGTGCGCTGCGGCTGCTGCGCTGTGCCTGACGACCCGGAGCACCTACCCCATGCAGCTCAGCCTTGACGGCCGGGTGTATACGTACAGCACCCTGTTGGATGAGGATTTGCCGAACGGAAGCAGGCAGGTTGCGCGCCTGACCAGTATGGGCGAAACGGGCGGGCAGCCGCAGGAAGACGGCCAGGGGGTCAATATTCCGGAGCGTTACCTGGGCTGTCCGATTTTCCGAAGCGGCACGGATGGCAGCGTGGTGTATCTTATAACGGGCAGCCGGTGTATACCCTTTGTGTGCGAGCGGCAGGAGGCGGACAGCCCGTCCGGGCAGGCGCAGGAGCAGCCGGACGCGCAGGCGGAAATCGCCCGGCTTTTTGAAGTGCTGACTGCGGCGGCATCGGAGCAGTCTGCACCGCAATGGTATGCGGAAAATGCCCCGGAAGAATACCGGCAGCTTCTGCAATACGGCGATGATACGCTGCGATGGGTGTTCGGGCAGTTTTTGCAGGGCGGGCAAACCGATCTGCGGGGCTGGCTGATGAGCAGCGTGATGTTCGAGCTGACGGGCGGCGAGGCGATCAAGTGCGCAGCGTCTACGGGGCAGGAGTACTTTGACGCATGGAACGCACACGTTTGCAGTCTTTTGCAGCAAAACGGGCGGCAGTTTATGCAGGAGCATTATCCCAAGGGATGGCTGCTGCTGCAGATGTCGGGCGAGGTATAAAAAAGAAGCGCCGGAAAGCCAAAGAGCTTTCCGGCGTTTTTCATTGGCAGGAACTCAGCAGGAACTCAGCAGGAACTCAGCGGGGAAAATGCGGGCGGCGGCTTTCGGGCCGGACATTTCCGGCGTTCAGAAAGCGGTCGGCACAGTGCATAATGGCAAAGCCAAAGCCGGCGGCAGCGGCCAGCAACACGACAAAAACCATTTCACGCATACGCTCACTTCCTTTACATTCAGTGTAGCGCAAATGCTCTGGGAATGGTGTTAAGGTTTTGGCCGGCGCGTTAAAATGAGGTAAAGAGCCGCTCAGCGGAGGATAAAGCGCTGGATATCCTGGTTGGCGCCCAGGATGAGAATGGACTCATCCGCCCGGAACATGTGGTCGGGTTTGGGCAGCGGCTCAAGGCGTCCACCGCGTTTTGTGGCCAGAATGCTGATATGGTAGCGGGTGCGGACGGAAAGCTGGACGATGGTTTTTCCGACCCACGAATCGGGGACGGGGGTTTCGTAAATCGAGTGGCTGGGCGTGAGCTCGATGTAGTCAAAGACATTGTCGGAGCTGTAGCGCACGGCAGAGCGCACGGCCATTTCCTTTTCGGGGTATACGACGCGGTCGGCGCCGTTGCGCAGCAGAAACTTGGCGTGCACATCGCGGTTGGCGCGGGCGACGACAAAGTGGGCGCCGTAATCTTTGAGCAGCGCGGTGGTTTCCAGCGAGCTTTGGAAGTCGTCACCGATGGCGACGACGCACAAATCAAAGTTGCGCACGCCGAGCGACGCGATAAACTGCTCGTTGGTGCCGTCGCCGATCTGCGCGTTGGTAACGTACGGGAGCACTTCGTTGACGCGTTCTTCGCTGCGGTCGATGGCGAGCACCTCATGTTTCAGCTCACGCAGCTTGATGGCCATATGGCGGCCGAAGCGCCCCAGGCCGATGAGAAGGACAGACTTCATAAAAAAACCTCCTGTTAACCGATCGCTATTTTTTCCTGCGGCATCTGGGCCGGAACGGGGACATGGCTGCCCGTCATGGCGTAGAGCATGGTCAGGCCGCCGACGCGGCCGAAGTACATCAGTGAAATCAGGACGAGGCGTGATGCGTCGCTCAGCTCGGGGGTAATGCCCAGCGTCAGCCCGACGGTGCCGATGGCGGAAGCGCATTCAAACAGCGCCTGCGACAGGGAAACGTCGTCAAAGCAGCACAGCAGGATGCCGCCGCTGAGAAACAGTATGACGTACAGCATGACAAGCGCAACGGTATTGCGCAGCACTTCGGGCGGGATGCGCCTGTGAAAGACCTGAATGCTGTCGCGCTGGCTCAGAACGGCGCGGATGGACAAAAACAGCATGGCCAGCGAGGTGGTTTTGAAGCCGCCGGCGGTGGAACCCGGAGAGCCGCCCGTCAGCATCAGCAAAATCATGAGCAGAACCGAAGGCATGCTTAAAAGCCCGAGATTGACCGTGTTGAACCCGGCGGTTCTGGGGGTGACCGACTGAAAGACAGAGGCCAGAATGCGCTCGCTCTGGGTCAGGGAAGCCCACTGGGGCTGCGAAAACTCAAAGAAGTAAAAAAACAGCGCCGGCAGCAGCAAAAGAGCGGCCGTGACGCTCAGAACCAGTTTGGTCTGCAGGCGGTAGGAGCGCAGATGCCATGTGTGATCGCGAATGTCGGACCAGGCAAAAAAGCCCAGGCCGCCTGCGACAATCAGGCCCGCGATGGTCAGGGAAACCAGGGGGTCCCCGACATATCCGGTCAGGGAAGCGTACGGGGCGGTGACGCCCATGAGGTCAAAGCCTGCGTTGCAGAATGCCGAAACGGAATGGAAAACGGCATACCACATGCCCTGAACAAAGCCCATCTGGGGACAAAAGCGCAGCGCGAGAAGCAATGCGCCCAGGCCCTCGAGCGCGAAGGTCAGGCGCAGAATAAAACCGGTCATGCGCACAATGCCGCCCATGCGGGGAGCGGAAATGGCTTCCTGCAGAACAAAGCGCTGCTTAAGCCCGATACGGCGGCGCATGATGAGCGCGACGGCCACAGCCATGGTGACAACGCCCATACCGCCGGCCTGAATCAGTAAAAGCAGCACCAGCTGTCCGAAAAAGGACCAGTATTCGAATGTGTCGTGGACGACAAGCCCGGTTACGCAGGTGGAAGAAGTGGCGGTGAACAGAGCGTCGCTGAAAGAAGCACTTTCACCGCTGCGGGTGGCGGCGGGCAGCGTCAAAAGCAGGGCACCCGTTAAAATAAGCAGCAGGAATCCGACGGCAATGATGTGGGCCGGCCGGATACGGCTGCTGAAAAGGGGCGACATGTTAAAACCTCCAAAAAGCAAAATGCAGGGATAGACTACGCATAGCATAGCACAGACAAAATAAAGGTGTTGTTAAAGGAACCACCGGCGTATAAAGATTGCGTTAAGATTATTTTGGTTTTCCGGCGCCAGATGGTATAATGGGGGAAAAAGAAAGGGGCGGGCGCGTGAAAGCAGACAGGGAATTGCCGAACAGGCAGGGACGGCTGAAGATCTTTTTCGGATATGCGTCCGGCGTGGGGAAAACGCGGGCCATGCTGTATGCGGCGGCTGCGGCCATGGCTTCGGGGCTGGATGTGCAGGCGGGATTCCTGTGCCCCGGGGCAGATGAGCAGGAGCAGGCGCTGGCAAAGCGGTTTCCCGTGATTCAATGCACACGCGTCCGGGGGTGTGAGGAGCTGAATCTGGACGCGGCGCTCAGGCTGCGGCCGGACATCCTGCTGATCGATCGCCTGGCCCATAAAAACGCGCCCGGCTGCCGGCACCGGCACAGGTACCAGGATGTGCAGGAGCTTTTGCGCGCGGGGATTGACGTGTGGAGCACGCTGAACGTCGGAGAGCTGGAAAGCCTGTATGACATCGCCGGAGCGGTGTCGGGGGGAGCCGCGGCGGAACGCGTGCCGGACATCATGTTTGATTCGGCGGCGGAAATTCAGCTGGTCGACGCCCCTTTGCCGGATTGTGAGCCGGACAGGGAAGAGGGGCTGTGTGCGCTGCGGGAAATGGCGCTGCGGCGCGCGGCCGACCACATCGGCCGCACCGCTCTGCCGCCCCGGCCGGGTGTGCTTCCGGCGGGGGAACATGTGATGATCTGCCTGTCGAGCTCGCCGTCCAACGCGCGCGTGATCCGCGCCGCGGCAAGAATGGCGGGAGCGTTTCACAGCGGTTTTACCGCCCTGTATGTAGAAACGCCTCAAATGCGCAGCATGAGCGGCGCGGATGCCGCCAGACTGTCAAAAAACAGAAAGCTGGCCGAGGATCTCGGCGCGCACATCACGACGGTGTACGGCGAGGACATCGTGGCGCAGATTGCCGAATACGCCAGGGTCAGCGGCGTGTCCAAAATTGTCCTGGGCCGCAGCAACAGCCGGGGAATATGGCCGCGGCGCAGCATTGTCGACCGGCTGACCCGGCTGGCGCCCAGCCTGGATATTTATATCATCCCGGATTCCTCCCCGCCGTACCGGCCGCGCAGGGGAATCAAGGCGGGGGAAATCCGCCTGTCGGGTGCGGACGCGCTGCGCACGGCCATTGTCCTGGTGCTGGTCAGCGCGGCGGGGCTTTTGCTGGACAGCGCCGGCCTCGGGGACACCAATGTGGTAACAGTGTATATCCTGGGCGTGCTCGTTACGGCGGTGTGGACCGGCGAGCGGATATGGAGCGTCCTGGTGTCGCTAATCAGCGTTATGCTGTTTAACTTCCTGTTTACGGAGCCGCGCTTTACGCTCAGCGCCCGCGCCGTGGGCTATCCCCTGACCTTTGTCATTATGCTGTCCGCGGGTCTTATTACAAGCTCGCTGACCGGGAGAATCAAAAAGCAGGCGCGTCAGACGGCCCGGAAGGCCTACCGCACGGAAGTGCTGCTCGAAACCAGCCAGAAACTGCAGAAAGCGGGAAGCCGAAAGGACATCGTAACCGTTTCGGCCGAGCAGATGGTCAAGCTGCTGGGCCGCACCGTGCTGTTTTACCTTAACGAAGGCGGCGAACTTTCGGATGTGCAGGTGTTCAGGGCGCCGGGGGACAGTCTTGCGTCCGACGGCGCAGAGGAGCGCAGAATTGCGCAGTGGGTTTTGCAAAACAACAAGCATGCCGGAGCGACCACCAATACCTTTCCCGAGGCGAAGCATCTGTACATGGCGGTGCGGGGACAGGGTACGGTGCCTGCGGTGGTGGGAATTGCCATCGAAGGTGAAATGGAGACCTTTGAAAAAAGCATGCTCATCGCGCTGCTGGGAGAGTGCGGTCTGGCGCTTGAAAAGGCCGCGCTCGACGCGGAAAAACAGCGTATGGCCCTCAGGGCGCGGCAGGAGGAGCTGCGCGCCAACCTGCTGCGCACCATTTCCCACGATCTCAGAACGCCGCTGACGGCCATTTCGGGCAGCGCGGGGATTTTGATGAGCAGCGCGTCGGCCCTGGGCGAAGAAAAGAAAGCGCAGCTGTACACCGCGATTTACGACGACGCCATGTGGCTCATCCGCCTTGTTGAAAACCTGCTTTCGGTCACGCGGATTGAAAACGGGAGCATGGATATCCGCATGGAGGCCGAGCTGTTTGAGGAAGTGTTTCAGGAGGCGATGCAGCACCTCGATCGCAGGGCGGCGGAGCACAGCATTTCCGTCCGGCTGGAAGAGGAGTTTTTGATGGCCCGGATGGATGCGCGGCTGATTGTTCAGGTGGTTATCAATATGCTGAACAACGCAGTGAAATATACGCCGCCCGGCTCGCACATTACGCTGTCTGCGCGCCGCCAGGGGGACAAGGCCATTGTGGAGGTCGCGGATGACGGCCCGGGTATCCGCGCAGACAGCAGGGAAAAGCTGTTTGACATGTTTTATACAGAGGACAATACCCGCGGTGACGGGCGCCGGGGGCTCGGCCTGGGGCTTTCGCTGTGCCGCTCCATTATTATGGCGCACGGCGGGCAAATCGGCGTGAGGGAAAACACGCCGCACGGGGCGATATTTTATTTTTCGTTGGACGCAGTGGAGGAGAATGCCCATGAATAAACCGCAGATTCTGGTCGTGGAGGACGACACGGCCGTCAGCAACCTCATTTCGGCGACGCTGGAGATGCAGGGATACCAGTTCCACGCGGTCAGGACGGGCGCGGCGGCCATTTTGGACGCGGCGTCCTTCCGGCCGGATGTGATTATTCTGGACCTGGGGCTGCCCGATATGGACGGGGTGAACATCATAAAAAAGCTCCGGACCTGGAGCAACACGCCGGTCATTGTGGTGAGCGCCCGCAGCGAGGATCGCGACAAGGTGGAAGCGCTGGACGCGGGGGCAGACGATTATTTGACCAAGCCCTTTTCCGTCGAGGAGCTGTTGGCACGGCTGCGCGTTGCGCTGCGCCGGGTGCGCTTTGACACGGAAAAAGTCAGCGACGCGGCCAGCGTGTACCGCAACGGGGAGCTGACCATTGACTATGCGGCAGGCTGCGTGTATGTGGGGGAAAAGGAGATCCATCTGACGCCGATAGAATACCGGCTTTTGTGCCTCCTTGCCAAAAACACGGGCAAGGTGCTGACCCACAACTACATCCTGCGCGAAATCTGGGGCAGCGCCCTGCCTTCCGACACGCCTTCCCTGCGGGTGTTTATGGCGACGCTGCGCAAAAAAATTGAACCGGTACCGTCACACCCGCAATACATCCAGACACACATCGGCGTGGGCTACCGCATGCTGCGCGTGCAGTAGCAGAGCGCGGAAAAAGAAAACGCGTCCGGCGGCAGAAAATTGGTTTCTGCCGCCGGACGCGCTGTTTGAAGGGCATTTGCCCGGGTGCGTGCCGCGCCCGTCTTTTCGGGTGCGGGACTACGCGGCGCTGTCTTCGAACTGGGAGTTGTACAGCTCGGCGTAAAAGCCGCCTTTTGCGAGAAGCTCCGTGTGGGTGCCCTGTTCGACGATGTCGCCGTCCTTCATGACCAGGATGAGGTCGGCGTCGCGGATGGTCGAAAGCCGGTGGGCGATGACAAAGCTGGTTCTGCCGCGCATCAGGTTGAGCATGGCTTTCTGGATGCGCTGCTCGGTGCGGGTGTCGACCGAAGAGGTGGCTTCGTCAAGGATCAAAATGCGGTTGTCGGCCAAAATGGCACGGGCAATGGTCAAAAGCTGTTTTTGGCCCTGGGAGATGTTTGTGGCGTCTTCGTTGAGCTCCATCTGATACCCGCCGGGCAGCGTTTGAATAAAGTGGTGGGCATGCGCGGCCTTGGCGGCTGCGATGACTTCGTCGTCGGTTGCGTCGAGCCGGCCGTAACGAATGTTTTCCATAATGGTGCCCTTAAACAGCCAGGTATCCTGCAGCACCATGCCGAAAGCGCGCCGGAGATCGCTGCGGCAAAACTCGCGGACATCATGGCCGTCGACCAGGATGCGTCCGTCGTTTACATCATAAAAACGCATCAGCAGCTTGACCATGGTGGTTTTGCCGGCGCCGGTGGGGCCGACAATCGCGACGGTCTGCCCCGGTTCGACGTGCGCGGAGAAGTCCCGGATAATGGTTTTTTCCGGGGTGTAGCCGAAGCGCACATGCTGGAACTCCACGCTGCCGCGCAGCGATCCGGCATCGACGGGAGATTTTTCGCAGTCTTCGGATTCTTCCTCCTCAGCCAGAAACTCAAAAACGCGCTCGGCGGCTGCGGCCATGGACTGAAGCAGGTTGGTGATCTGCGCGACCTGCTGCACGGGTTGGGTAAAGCTCTTGACATACTGGATAAACGCCTGGATGTCGCCGACCGAAATGGCGCCGCGCACGGCGAGAAGGCTGCCGGAAAGCGCTACGGCCACATAGCCGAGGTTGCTGATGAAAACCATGACCGGGTGCATCAGGCCGGACAAAAACTGCGATTTCCAGGCCGATTCATACAACCTGTGGTTGGTCCAGTCAAAGTCCTTGAAAACGGCTTTTTCGCGGTTGAAGGCGCGGATGACATTGTGGCCGCTGTAAACCTCCTCCACCTGGCCGTTGAGCTGGCCGAGGAAGTTTTGCTGTGCAATAAAGTATTTTTGCGAGCGCTTGACGACAATGGCAATCAGCGCGCCGGAAACGGGCAGGATAAGCAGGGCGATGAGGGTCATGAGCGGGCTGATGCTGAGCATCATCACCAGCACGCCGATGACAGTGGTCACTGCGGTAATGAGCTGGGTGATGCTCTGGTTGAGGCTCTGTCCAAGGGTGTCGACGTCGTTTGTAATGCGGGAGAGCACTTCGCCGACGGTTTTGGATTCAAAATATTTCATGGGCATGCGGTGGATTTTCTCTGAAATTTCACGCCGCAGGCCATAGCAGGTTTTTTGCGTGATGCCCGTCATGATCCAGCCCTGGATAAAGGACAGTACGGCGCTGAAAGCGTACAGGACCAAAAGCCACAGCAGGATGGATGCAATTTTGGAAAAATTGATGCTGCCTGTGCCGGAAACTTTGGCGACCAGGCCGGTAAAAAGCTCGGTTGTGGCGCGGCCGAGGATTTTCGGCCCGGCAATGCTGAACACGGTGCTGGCGGCGGCCAGAACGGCAACGGCCAGAAGTGCGGGCTTAAAATGTGACATGTGCTGCGCCAGGCGGCGCACAGACCCTTTAAAATCGCGGGCCTTTTCCCCGGGCATCATGCCGCGGCCGGGACCGCGGCGCATGGGCCGGTGCGGCTGGGCGGGCTGTTGAGGACGATTCATGCCGGCATACCTCCCAATTCAGATTCAGAGAGCTGTGATTTTGCAATTTCCTGATATTCGCTGCACGAGCGCATCAGCTCTTCATGGGTGCCTTTTCCCACGACGCGCCCTTCGTCCAGCACGATGATCTGCTGCGCATGGGCGATGGTGCTGATGCGCTGCGCCACGATGATGACGGCGGCGTCGCGGACGTTGTTGGCCAGCGCGCGGCGCAGGGCGCTGTCGGTTTTGTAATCCAGCGCGGAAAAGCTGTCGTCAAACAGATAGACCTTCGGCTGCTTGGCAATGGCGCGGGCGATGGAAAGGCGCTGCTTCTGCCCGCCGGATACATTGGAGCCGCCCTGTGCGATGGGGGTGTGGTACCGGTCGGGCTTCTGCTCAATAAACTCCGTGGCCTGGGCAATGTCTGCGGCGCGGCGCATCTGCTCGTCGGTGATGTCATCGCCGCCGAACTTCAGGTTGCTTTCAATGTCGCCGGAAAACAGAATGCCTTTTTGCGGGACATAGCCCAAAAGGCTGCGCAGCTTGTGCTGGGAAAGGCTGCGGATGTCAATGCCGTCGAAGGTGATGCGCCCGGAGGTCACGTCAAAAAACCGCGGGATCAGGTTGAGCAGCGTGGATTTTCCGCTGCCGGTCGAACCGATGATGGCAGTGGTTTCCCCCGGGCGCGCCGTGAAGGAAATGTGCTCCAGCGCGTCGGCGTCGGAATCGGCGTAGCGGAAGGACACGTCGTCGAAGCATATGACGCCTTCGGGGTTGTCGAGCCGGGCGTCGGCAGGGGCTTCGGGGTCGAGGATGGAGCTTTCGGTTTCAATGACCTCGCTGATGCGCTTTGCAGCGACACCGGCGCGGGGCAGAATGATGGAAAGCATGGAAATCATGAGGAAGGACATGACAATCTGCATGGTATAGGTGATAAAGGCAATCATGTCGCCGACCTGCATGTTCCCGGCGTCAATGTGCTGTGCGCCGACCCAGACGATGAGCACGCTGATGCCGTTCATCAGCAGCATCATCGACGGCTGCATGAAGGTCATGACGCGGTTGGTAAACAACTGTGTGCGCATCAGCTCGGAGTTGGCCGCGTCAAAGCGGCGGGTTTCGTGCTGTTCGCGGCTGAAAGCGCGGATGACGGGCAGCCCGGTGAGAATCTCGCGGGACACGAGGTTGACCTTGTCTATCAAAAGCTGCATGCGTTTGAACTTGGGCATGGCCGTACCCATCAGAACGGCGATGAGCACCATCACCAGGCCGACGCCGAGGGCGATAATCCACGTCATGCCGGTGTGGGTGCCCAGCACGCGCACAACGCCGCCGATGCCCAGGATGGGAGCATACAGTACCATGCGCAGACCGAGAACCAGCACCATCTGCACCTGCTGCACGTCATTGGTGCTTCGGGTGATGAGCGAGGCCGTGGAGAAACGGTCGGTCTCGGCGTTGGAAAAGGATACGACGCGGGAGAAGACTTTCGTGCGCAGCTCCATGCCGACTTTGGCGCCCAGGCGGGAGGACATGAAGTTGACCGTGACGGCGGCGGCGGCCATCAGCAGCGTGACGCCCAGCATCTTGCCGCCGGTGCGGATGAGATAACCGTGCTGAATGCGGTTAAGATCCATGCCGAGGGCCTGGTATTCAGATTTGACAAACTCCAGAGCCTTTTGGCGGACAAGCGTGTCGGTGTTGCCGCCGAGCGACTGTTCCAGCTGGCTGCGGATGGCCTGCACAGCTTCGGGCGCCATCGAGCCGGACATGCCGGACTGCTCAAGGGCCGACTGGGCATCGGGGTTTTCCTGCAGGTAGGATACGCACAGCATGGGGATGCCGAAGGCTTCGTCCAGCTGTTCCAGGGTATCGCTCTCCTGCGCTGTCAGCAGCATGACGCCGTCGTCCTCTGCGCGGTACGACGCAAGAACCAGCTCCTGCTGCGCCTGCGTCATAAAGGGCAGCAGCGCGTCCAGCGTGCTCTGGCGGATGCGCTCGGGCACGGCGTATTCAATGCCGCCCTGCTGGATGCCGACGTCGACGATGTCGGAAGTGTACTGCGGAAGGGACAGGTCGCAGAAAGCCTGCAGCGCCAGCAGCAGGAAAATGGCGGCTACAGCGGCCGTGTAACGGCGCAGGTATTTGAGTAATTTCAGCATTCGGAGGTCTCCTTTCTGAGCTGCTCATCCCAGATATCCATGGTTTTGTTCAGCAGGCGCACAAGTGTTTCCAGCTCCTGTGCACTCATGCGCTCGGCGAACACGGCGGAAAAACGCTGCATGCGGGCGCAGATTTCCGCGCGCACGGCTTCGCCTTCCGGCGTCAGGGAAAGACGTGTGTTTCGGCGGTCCTGCGGGTCTTCGGAGCGCTTGAGCAGTCCCCGCAGCTCAAGCGGCCGGATGGTGCGCGAAACAGCGGGCGGACGGATGCGCAAAAGCGCCGCAAGCTCGGAAACCGAAACGCCCGGCTCATCGGGATGCCTGGCTGCATACGCGTGGATGTATTCCGCGGTAAAAAACTCCGCCCGGGTCATCGAGCAGAAAAAAGCAGAGAAATTGGCTTTCCGCATACGCAAAACAGCATGCACAAGCTGTTCTGCCTGCGGGGAAGAGTGAGTCATAAAGCAGTTCCTTTCCTATGTTAATGATTAACAATGTTACGTATAAGGGCAAGAGATATAATACCGCAGGTAAAGGCTGTTGTCAATGAACAATTTGTAAAGAAAACCCCGGAAACAATGTTTCCGGGGCGGAAAAATCAGTGTTCTTTGCCGGTTGGCGTTTTGACGTCGGCGAAGTTTTCCAAAATGGCGGAAATGGCGGCTGTAATGCCCCGGGCGATGTCGGATTCGGAAAGGCAGGGCGCCGGAACAGCGCGCTGAGCCACCTGGCGGGGAACGTAGGGGACGTGCATAAATCCGCCGCGGACAGAGGGCATTTCGCGCGCAATGTGATACAGGACGCCGTACATGAGATGGTTGCAGACATAGGTGCCGGCGGAGTTGGAAACGCTGGCGGGCAGGCCGCAGCTGCGGATGGCCTGCACCATGGCTTTAATGGGGAGGTTGGAAAAATACGCTGGGGCGCCGTCGGAGAAAATGGGCTCGTCGATGGGCTGGTTGCCTTCGTTGTCGGGGATGCGGGCGTCGTTTATGTTGATGGCGACGCGTTCGGGAGAAATGTCATAACGGCCGCCGGCCTGGCCGATGCACAAAATCACATCGGGATGGACCTCGCGGGCTTTGCAAAGCATGGTTTCAATGCTTTTTCCGAACACGGTGGGCACTTCCAGTTTGATGATTTGTGCCTCTCCAATGGTTTCAGGAACCAGCCGGACGGCTTCCTGAGCGGGGTTGATGGTTTCGCCGCCGAAGGGGTCGAAGGCGGTGAGCAGGACTTTCATACAAACACCTCATTTCATTAAAATGCAAGAAAATACATCAGGACGATGTGAATGGCGAGCAATGCGGCGGCGACGGGGGCCTGGGTTTTGATGACGCCGTATTTGTCGCGCATTTCCAGCAGTGCGGCCGGCATGATGTTGAAATTGGCGGCCATGGGAGTGACGAGGGTGCCGCAGTAGCCGGCGGTCAGGCCGAGGGCTCCGACAACGACGGGGTTTCCGCCCTGAGCAATGACAAACGGAATGCCGATGCCGGCGGTAATGACCGAAAAAGCGGCATACCCGTTGCCCATAATGACGGTAAACAGCGCCATGCCGATGCAGTAGACGGCGACGGCGGCCAGACGGCTGTCCTGCGGGATGACGGAGGACACCGCGGAGGAAATGACCTCACCGACACCGGCGGCGGTAAACAGCGCGCCCAGTGCGGCCAGAACCTGCGGCAAAATGCCGACGGGGCCGATGTTGTCGATAAGGCGAACGCCGTCGTGGGTTGCGGCACGGGGGATCTCGCCGGCGGGAACGCGAAAGAGCACCAGGGCGAAAATCAGGGCAAACAGGGCGGAAATGCCGATGGCATTGCTTGCGCCGAAGGGCAGAAAGGTGGCTGCGACAACGGCTGTAACGGCGAGTGCAGCGGCAGGGAGAACCACGCGGAAGCCGAAGCGGTCGGCGTTGCGGCGGGTTTCAGAAGCCGGAGGCGACCCCGGGGAGCAGGGGCGGACCATGCCGAGCGCGGTCAAAACAGCCAAAATGACGATACACACGCCGGTGACGGCGGCGGGCAGCCAGGGGCCGGCAACAAAAGTAAACGCGAGAATAAACCAGAAAAGCGCGGTGCCGGTGCGCTGGCGGGAGCGCTCGCCGCGCAGGGCGGCGAGGCCGGTCAGAAAAAACAGGCCGCCTATCAGAATATAAAAGATTTCGGCCAGAATGTCGGGAATGCTCATTGGGCGGCACCTGCCTTCAGCTTTCGGTCAAAGAGCAGACAGTAAGCCGCGCCGCAGAGAACGGCGGCGATTGCCGCAGGGATGCTCGCGGCGGCAATGTGCAGAGGGTCGACGGCAAAGCCCTGTTCTGTAAGCGTCGTGACGATGAGCAGTGTGCCGGAGGCGCCCATAAAGCAGTTTTGGGCAAAAAAATTGCCGTAGTTGTCGGCGGCGGCACACAGGCCTTTGATTTTGTCTTCGGTATCCTCAGAGAGCGGGGCAAAGCGCGCCTGTGCAGCGCCCAGCGCCATGGGGGCGACCAGCGGGCGGACAAACTGCGGATGGCCGCCGACACGCAGGGAAAAAGCCGAAGCAAAGGCGCGGATGACAAGGTAAAACAAAACCACGCGCCCGGTTGTGGCGCTTTTGAGCCGGCTGATAAAATCCGTGGCTTTGTCACGCAGCCCAAAGCGTTCACAAAGCCCGATGGCGGGCAGGGTGAGAACAAACAGGGTGGCAATGCGCTGGGACAAAAAGGCGGAGCCCAGCGTGTTCAGAATTTCGCCTGCGCTCATACCGGAAACAAGGCCGGTGACGAGCCCGGCGGCGACGATGGTGGCCAGCGTATCTTTTTTGAGCACAAAGCCCGCAATGACAACAAGGACGCCGGCAAGTCGGATTGCCTGCATAATAACGCTCCTTACACAAAGAATGTTTTTATTGTGTGTAAAAAAGCGTTCCCTATCCTTTTCAGCATACAGAACTGCGCCGCAGTTGTCAAGCCGGAACCGGTATGCTATCATAATGCAAAAGGGAGGCGGAGGACGTGCTGCGCGAAGTATTGGATGTATATGACATTTTGGACCGTGCAGATGCCTGTGGAGAGGCCGCGGCGGCAGGCTCGGGGGCGATGTGTTTATCTCGGCGCATGCCTGTCCCGATGCGCCGCCACGGCCTCATGAGCCGGTGCCCTTTATGGGCTCGCCTGTCGGCATGGAGCATTTTCAGACGAAAGGAAGAGCCTGATGGCGCATATTGCCCCCTGCGGGTTTGACTGTGAGGGCTGCCCCGCGTATCAGACGGGACAGCCGGCCCGGTGCGAAGGCTGCCATGCGCCGTCCAGCACGGGAAGTGAGCTGTGTTCATTCTGCGCGGTGCGGGCCTGTGCGCTGCAGCGCGGTGTGCGAGTATGCGTATTTTGCACCCTTTATCCGTGCGCCGTCATAGAGCAAAGCTTTCCCGCCGGGACGCCCGCGCGGCAGGCGCTTGACAAGCGCGGCAGCGGCGAATATAATAACAGTGTATGAAAAGCAATGACGGGCAGGAGTAGGCCGGTTTTGATGCGCAGAGAGGACGCGGCAGGTGTAAGCGTCCGTGAGAGCCGTGCCGAAGGTCGTCCCCGAGCTGCAGGCTGAAATACAGTAGGCTGTGCCGTTTTCCGCGTTAAGGAGCAGGGCGTGTCAGCGCCCGGAGTGCGCGCCCGAAGGCGCGAAATTGGGTGGTACCGCGGAGCATGCAAGGCTTCGTCCCAGCAGGGACGAAGCCTTTTCTTTTTTTGGCGCGCCGCGGCGGGAAAAAACATTTTTATCATACACAGGAGGACAAATGATGAATCAGCACCGTGAGCTTCCAAAAACCTACGACCCGCACGAGTGCGAGGACAGGCTGTATCGCTATTGGGAAAGCAGCGGCTTTTTCAGGGCAGAAGTCAACCCTGAGAAAACCCCCTTTACCATTGTCATTCCGCCCCCGAACGTCACGGGGCAGCTGCACATGGGTCACGCCTTTGACGAGACCATTCAGGACATTCTGATCCGCTTTAAGCGCATGCAGGGCTATGAAGCCCTGTGGCTTCCCGGCACGGATCACGCCGGCATCGCCACGCAAATCAAGGTGGAAGAAGCCCTGCGCACGCAGGAGGGCCTGACGCGCTACGACCTCGGCCGCGAGAAATTTATCGAGCGGGTGTGGGACTGGAAAAACAAGTATGGCTCGCGCATTTTAAGCCAGCTGCGCAAGCTGGGCTCCTCGTGCGACTGGAGCCGCCTGCGCTTTACCATGGACGAGGGCCTGTCCAATGCGGTCAAGGAGGTCTTTGTCGACCTGTACAAAAAAGGCCTGATTTACAAGGGCAGCCGGATTATCAACTGGTGCCCGCACTGCCGCACCGCGCTGTCGGACGCCGAGGTGGAATACACCGAAAAAGGCGGACACCTGTGGCATGTCCGCTACCCCATCGAGGGTACGGATGATTTCCTGGTCATCGCAACGACCCGCCCGGAAACCATGATGGGTGATACGGGCATTGCCGTCAACCCCAAGGACGAGCGCTATCGTCACCTGATCGGCAAGCACGCCATTCTGCCCATAATGAACCGCTCCATTCCCATTTTTGCAGATGAGTATGTCGAAATGGATTTTGGCACGGGCTGCGTCAAAGTGACGCCCTGCCACGACCCCAACGACTTCGAGATGGGTCAGCGCCACGGGCTTGAGTCCATTCTGGTTTTGGATGAGGACGGCCGTGTCAACGAAAACGGCGGCCCGTACCAGGGCATGGACCGCCTGGAGTGCCGCAAGGCCATCGTGCGCGATCTGGAAGAGCAGGGCTACCTCGTCAAAACCGAAGAATACAGCCACAACGTGGGAACCTGCTATCGCTGCCACACCGACGTCGAGCCCATGACCTCGGCGCAGTGGTTTGTCAAGATGGAGCCGCTGGCCAGAGAGGCTATCCGCGTGGTGGAAGACGGGGAAATCCGTTTTGTGCCGGAGCGTTTTACCAAAACCTACACAAACTGGATGGAAAACGTGCACGACTGGTGCATTTCGCGGCAGCTCTGGTGGGGTCACCAGATTCCTGCGTATTACTGCGACGAGTGCGGGCACATGGAAGTCAGCAAGACGCCGGTTACGCAGTGCCCCAAGTGCGGCAGCACAAAAATCCATCAGGACGAGGATGTGCTGGACACCTGGTTCAGCTCGGCGCTGTGGCCGTTTTCCACCCTCGGCTGGCCGGAAAAAACGCCGGAGCTTGAGTATTTTTATCCGACCGACGTGCTGGTCACCGGCTACGACATTATCTTTTTCTGGGTTGCCCGCATGATTTTCTCGGGCATGGAGCAGATGAAGGAGCGCCCCTTCAAAACCGTGTATATCCACGGCCTTGTGCGTGACGCACAGGGGCGCAAAATGTCAAAAAGCCTGGGCAACGGCATCGATCCGCTGGAAATCATCGACAAGTACGGCGCGGACGCGCTGCGCTTTACGCTCATTACGGGCAACAGCCCCGGAAACGACACCCGCTTCTCGGTGGAAAAGGTGGAGAGCAACCGAAACTTCTGCAACAAGATTTGGAACGCCTCACGCTTTGTGCTGATGAACCTGACCGTGCCTGACTTTGAACTGCCCGAAAGCCTCAGCCTGGAGGACAAGTGGATTGTTCACCGCTACAACGAGCTTGTGCGCGAAGTGACGGAGAACCTCGACAGGTATGAGCTGGGCGTCGCGGCGGACAAGCTGTACAGCTTTATGTGGGACAGCTTCTGCGACTGGTATATCGAGCTGTGCAAGCCCCGTTTGGGCCAGGACGCCGAGGCCGGCGCCTCAGAGCAGGCCCAGCGTGTGCTGGGACATGTGCTGACCGGCGTGATGCAGCTTCTGCATCCGTTTATGCCGTATATTACCGAGCAGGTGTGGCAGGGCCTGCGGGGAGGCGACAGCTCCATCATGGTGTCGCAGTGGCCGCGCTATCAGCCGTCTTTGCGCTTTGAGCAGGAATGCGCCGAAATGGAAGAAATTATGGACGTCATCCGCGCAGTGCGCGCGCGGCGGGCGGAGATGAACGTGCCGCCGACCCGCAGGGCGGAAATCATCATTGCCACGGACAAGCAGGAGCTGTATGAAAAAGCGCAGCCCATGTTCAAAAAACTGGCCTATGCCTCGCATCTTACGGTGCAGCCGCAGGCCCCTTCCGATACGGCGGGCATGGTGTCGCTTGTGGCGGGAACGGCGCGGGTTTATATGCCGATGAGCGACCTGGTCGACATGGAAAAAGAGCGCCAGCGCCTGCGCAAGGAGCTGGACGGCGTATGCGCCCAGATTGAGCGCATCACACAGAAACTGCAGAACGAAAACTTTGTCAGCAAGGCGCCGCAAAAGGTGGTCGAGGGCGAAAAGGAGCGCCGTGCCCGGCTCGAAGAAGTGCGGGACAAACTCACGGAAAGCCTTGCGCAGCTTGCAAAGTAAAGGAGAAGCCATGAAGTATTCAGAAGCG
Organism: uncultured Clostridia bacterium; assembly: GCA_947856675.1. Lineage (GTDB taxonomy): Bacteria > Bacillota > Clostridia > Oscillospirales > Butyricicoccaceae > Ventrousia. The sequence continues at coordinate 21,414 of CANUCM010000017.1, forward strand.
CTGTCTGTGATTCATACAGCGACCCGGCTGGGGTCACAGCTGGGCCTTTCCCGCATCCGCCGCTTGTGTGAGCTGCTGGGGCGGCCGCAGGACAAGCTGCGCTTTGTGCACGTGGCGGGCACCAACGGGAAAGGCAGTACGGTGGCCATGACGGCCGCCGTGCTGCAAAAAGCCGGGTACAAGACCGGTATGTTTATCTCTCCCTTTGTGGTGGACTTTCGTGAGCGAATGCAAATCAACGGCCAGATGATCCCCGAGCAGGAGCTGGCCGATGAACTGGAAGCCATGCTGCCGCTGATTGAGCAAATGAAGTCAGAGGGCAGCGAGCCGACAGAGTTTGAAATTGTCACGGCCCTGGCGCTGAGCTGGTTTGCCCACAAGGGCTGCGACGTGGTGGCGTTTGAAGTCGGGCTGGGCGGGCGCTTTGACAGCACCAATGTCATTGACGCTCCGGCGTGTGCCGCCATACTGTCCATTTCGCTGGATCACACCGACATCCTCGGCAGCACAACGGCGGAGATCGCCTTTGAAAAGTGCGGAATCCTCAAAAAAGGCAGCCGGGCGGCCGTATATCCGCTGCTGGATGACGGCGCGCGCGCCGTGGTGGAAAAAACCTGCCGCGAGCTCGGCATTGTACCCAACATTCCGGATGTCAGCCGGCTTGAAGTGCTGGAAAGCGGGTTTGACGGCTCGCGCATCCGGTATAAGGGTGAGGAATATTTTATTTCCATGCGCGGGGAATATCAGGTGTACAATGCGCTGACCGTGCTGGCCATTTTCGAGGAGCTGAATGCGGCGGGCTGGAACATTTCCCGGCAGGACATCCGCTGGGGCCTGGCCAACACTCATTTCGGCGGCCGGCTCGAGGTGGTGCGGCGTGAGCCCTTGTGCATGATAGACGGAGCGCACAACCCCGACGCGGTACAGCAGCTGTGCCGTGCCATGGATGAGTTTTTTGCCGGGCGGAAGATTGTGACGGTCATGGGCATGCTGCGCGACAAGGATTTTGCCTCGTGCATCGGCCGTGTGGCCGCCCGCAGCAGCGTGTTTATTGCCGCGCGGCCCGATTCGCCCCGCGCGCTGAGCGCCGAAGAAACGGCCGCGGAAGCGCGCAGGCACTGCGCCTGCGTCATGGTGCAGGAAGATCCCTTTGCCGCGGCGCAGCAGGCCGTGCAGAAGGCAGGAAGCGGCGGCGTGGTCATTGCCTGCGGCTCGCTGTACATGATAGGCGACTGCAAACGCGCTTTTGAAAAGCGGTAAAAGCCGGGCTTTCCCTAAAAACCGACAGAGTCTTTTTTGTAAAATAATGGTGTGTCCCACACGGGATGCGCCATTATTTTTTTGTGCAGGACAAGCCTGCAGAGGCAGGAACAGAGGTGAAAACATGGAAGTAAACCAAAAACGGGAAGGGTCTGCGCTGTGCATTGAGCTGGTGGGCGAGCTGGGGCATCACGAAGCGCTTGATGCCATGCGCAGCATAGGCGAGAGCATCGCCGAAAACGTGCCGCGCTCGGTCATTTTGGATCTGACGGGAGTCGGGTTTATGGACAGCTCGGGCATTGCCGTGGTGCTGCGGGCATTTCAGCAAACCAGCGCAGCCGGCGGGCATTTCTGCGTCAGAGGCGCGCAGAAGCAGGCCCGGCGCGTGCTGGACGCGGCCGGGCTGGGCCGGATTATATCATTCATCTGACGGAGGAAGTACATATATGAAAAAGGTGATCAACAGCGTGACGCTGCGTTTTCCCAGCCGTTCGAGCAACGAGGCCTTTGCCCGGTCGGCGGCCGCGGCGTTTGTGGCACAGCTGGACCCGACTCTGGATGAGCTGGGAGATGTCAAGACCGCGGTTTCTGAAGCGGTGACAAACTGCATTGTACACGGATACCGCGACAGCGTGGGGACCGTGAGCATGACGCTGAAGCTTTTGGAGCCGGCCGCCGTGGAAATTGTCGTAAAAGACAAAGGGTGCGGAATCGAGGACGTCCGCGCCGCCCGGACCCCGCTGTTTACCACCGGCGGAAGCGAGCGCAGCGGCATGGGCTTTACCATCATGGAAAGCTTTATGGACAGCCTCAGCGTGCGCTCGGCGCCGGGAAAGGGGACGACGGTGCGCATGCGCAAAACGCTGTCACAGCGCGTTTGCGGCGGTGCAAAATGAGCGAAAAACCCGAAAATGAACAGCTTGATCAGCTGATTGAGCGCAACGCGGCGCTCATATGGAGCGTTGTGCGCCGGTTTACGGGGCGCGGCGTGGAGCCGGACGACCTGTTTCAGCTTGGCAGCATCGGCTTTATCAAAGCGGTGCGGGGGTTCGACGCGTCGTACGGCACACAGCTTTCCACCTATGCTGTGCCCAAAATCGCGGGAGAAATCAAGCGCTTTCTGCGCGATGACGGCATGGTGAAGGTCAGCCGCAGCATCAAGGAAAACGCAGCGCGCATCAGCGCGGCGCGCTCCAGGCTGGAAAACGAAAAGGGCGGCGAGGTAAGGCTGAGTGACCTGTGCAGTGAAACCGGACTGTCGGCCGAAGAAGTGGCACTGTGCGAAAATGCGGCGGCAGGCACCTTTTCGCTGGATGCCGAGCTGGGCGGCAAGGATTTTACGCTCGGGGACGTCCTGGGTGAAAACAAAGAGGAAGCGCTGGTGGAACAGATCTCTCTGCACCAGGCTCTTTTTCGGCTGCCCGAGCTGGAACGTTCCGTCCTGGCGCTGCGGTTTTTCCGCGACATGACACAGCAGAAGACGGCGCAGGCTCTGGGCATATCCCAGGTGCAGGTTTCGCGTGTGGAGCGCAGGGCCATTGCCATGCTGCGCGGCATTCTGACAGGATAGGTTTACAAAAACTTTACAAAAAAATCACACATCGCTGGTAGAAGGGCGGCATATACTGGGGTATACTGTGCTTGCAGAGAGTGAGAAAGGAGGTTTCTATGAGAAAAGACGATAAAAGTCTCGCCCGGTACTGCGTGTGCGACGTGGATGAACTGATTTTCCGGGACGAAGACGCGTATATCAGCGAGAAATAAGCTGAGGGAAGTAAATGCCGCGAAAGCGGTTTTTTTATTGCCTGCACCTGCGGGCGGTACCATAAAAAAAGGGCGTGCGGCTTAAGCCGCGCGCCCTTTCTGCGTTTCCGGCGGGGAAGATGGCAAAGCGTTATCCAAAATTGTCATACGGTGGCACAGCAGTGCGACGACACCGACAAACACGCCGCATACGCTGAAAATCAGCGCCGGGGAGAAGTGGTCGGCCAGCGTGCCGAACAGCAGCATTCCGACGGGGGTAAACAGCATGGAAACCATCATCAGAAAGCCGTTGATGCGCCCGAGAAGCGGGCCGGGAACCAGCCGCTGCAAAAAGACGTTGGATGTGATGTTTAAAATGGCGCTCTGCACGCCGACTGCCGCACAGGCGAGGAGAAGCAGCAGTGCCGCAACCTGCGAAGGCAGGGAGAAGCCGATGGGGAAAGCCATTGCGAACAGAGTCAGAGCACAGGCTGAAACACAGACCGTGAGCAGACGGCGCGAAAAGTTGACGCTCAGCCGGCCCACATACACAGAACCCAGGAGGTTTCCGGCGGAAAACCCGGCCATTATCAGGCCGTAGGTGCTTTCCTTTAAATGGAGGATCTCGAGAATCGAGAAGGGAAGCAGCGCGTCAACCGCTGAAAGCAGCAGGTTGAGCATCATGCAAAAACCCATGATGTACAGAAGCAGGCGGGAGGAGAGCAGATACCGCGCGCCGAAGGCCAGGTTGCGCAGAAAACTGGAGGGCGCCTCGTCGGCCTGCTTCATGGGGGAGAAATTAAAGTCGATAAACAGCTCAGACAGCGCAGACATCGCATAGAAGGCTGAAGCCAAAAGCAGAAAGGTTCGGGTGTCGAGAACGGCATATACGGCGCCGCTTGCGATGGGGGCGGCAACCTGGATAATGCTCATGACGGCGGTGCGGCAGGAAACCAGCCGGGGCAGCGCCGCGTCGCTCACAAGGCGCGGCGCCGCAGCGGTAAAGGGCACGCTGACAAACGGGCTGAGCAGGCTCATGAGCAGGGTGACAAAATAGATGGAACCGACAGTGAGCGCCTGCGTGCGCACAAAAAGAAAGAAGGACAGCAGCAGCAGGCTGCTTAAAACGTCGCTTGCAACGATCAGGAACTTTTTGCTGATGCGGTCGGCCAGTGTGCCCACAATGGGGGACAACAGGGCGGACGGAAGCAGGGAAAAGGCAACTGTCGCAGCATAGCTTTGGGCAGAACCGGTCAGTGAGAGTACATAAAGCCCCATGGAAAAGGAAAAGAGATAGTGTCCCAGAGAGGAAACGCCCTGGCCGGCAACAGACAGCCACAGGTTCATCGATTCCCGGGCGGGAAGAGCAGTGGGTTTCATGAGGGTTCCACTCCTTTGCGGCCGAAATTTACGCTCGTTTAATGTTGATATCGCCACTGACGGTAGAAATGGTGAACGCCGGCTCCCTTCCGTTTTTATAGACAGCGGTGCCGCTGCGGCTGTTGAGCGGGGTCATGAGATTGAAGTCGCTTTTCAGGTTGCCGGAAACCCGGCTGTAGGTGAGGGAAAATCCGCTGTTTTCAGGGAAGGTGATGCGCACATTGCCGGAAATGGAATCAATGGAAAGCTTGTTGGGAAGCGACTGGGTTACAAGGTGCGTGTCGCCCGATTTGCTTTTCACGCTGACGGTGCTGACCTGGCCTGAAAAGTTGAGATCGCCCGCGATTTTGTCGATGGAAAGCTCGCCGACACTCATGCTGTGCAGGTCGAGATCGCCGCTTTTGGTGCGGATGTCGGCGCTGTCGGCCCGGCCCGAAAGCCCCACGTCGCCGCTGATGCTTTCAATAAACAAAAAGCCGGTGTCAATGTTTTCGATGCAAATGTCGCCCGAGGTGCTTTTGAGATACAGGGAGCGGCAGCGAAGCGAGCTGACATTGACATCCATAACGCCGGTGGCGCGGATGGATTTCCACAGGACATCAGGCAGCTCGACATGGACGTCTGAGGTCAAAACGCCGAACCCGAACAGGAAAAAGCCCACATAATTGCGCCCCTGGGAAATGCGCAGGCAGTCGCCTTTTTGGTCAAAAGACAGCCGCTGATCATCGCGCAGCTGCGCGCGGGAATACTCGGTGACGTGAATTTTTTCATCCGGGCTGAGGCTTATGCTGAAATCGCCCGAGCGCAGCTCGACAAGCAGCGACTCGATGCCGTCGGGTTCCAGCGTATAATCATAGCGGAAATCACGGCCGTTTCTCTTTGCGCTGGCCTGGAACTGCTTGGCGGCCGCTTTGATGTCCGAGGTCATCGTGCGGATGGGCTCCTCGAGGTTTTTGGCCAGCTGTTCGCCCCAGTCGCGCACACGATCTTCAAAATCGCCGAAGGGTGCGGTTGTGGCGCTGCTTTGCGAACGCTCCTGCCGTTCACTGTATGCGTCGCGGATAAAGCGGATGATTTCGCTGACATCGCCAATCCCGGAAAGCACTTCGCGGTATGCATCGTCAGGATCACGGCCCTGGGCAATGAGATCGTCATATTTTTCCGTGAGGTTCTGGGTCATTTCTTCGGTGATTTCGGCCCGTTCCGGACAGTCGGGAGCGGACGCCAGCAGGCTGGTGACATGGTTGCGGATTCGCTCGTGCATTATGCTGCCTCCTTTAAAAGCCTCTGTAAATAATGCGGTAGAACTCCAGCGGGAAACGCTGCAGCAGCTCCTGCCTTGGATCAAGCATATCCTGCGCGCGGCGGCAGCGGAGAAACTCTGTTTTCTTTTTGTATTTCATTTTTCAAACCTCCTGAATCAGGGTATCAATCATTTGTTTTGCGCGGTCCCATTCGTCGCGGCTGCGGTAATAAAACTCTTTCCCCGACGGTGTGATACGGTAGTACCTGCGGCGCGCACCGCTGCCTTCATCGCCCCAGTAGGAGCTGATGTAGCCATTTTGTTCGAGTCTGCGGAATGCGGTATACAGGGTAGCTTCCTTGAGCTCATACTGCCCCCCGGTCGCCTGCTGGACTGATTTGTTGATTTCGTAGCCGTAACTGTCGGAGCGCAGCAGCCGGGCAAGAATAATGGTTTCTGTGTGTCCCCGAAGAATATCGGATGCAATGGACAAAGCCTTCACCTCCT
>CANUCM010000018.1 GCA_947856675.1 uncultured Clostridia bacterium
GGCGAGCAGGAGTTTTACGCAGAGCGCGGCTTCCAGAATGAGCCCCAGCGCTGCAAGGCCTGCCGTGACGCCCGCAAGAACGCGGCCCGCGGCCCCAGAGAGTACTTTACCGCCACCTGCGCCGCCTGCGGCAAGGAAGCGAAAGTGCCCTTCGAGCCCAAGACCGATCGCCCGGTTTACTGCAGCGACTGCTTTGCGAAAATCAAGGAGCAGCAGCAGCAGGGCTGAGTTTGCACAAACCATACAAGGATGACATGGAAGCGGCAATCCCACATCGGGATTGCCGCTTTCTGCGTCACGGCCAAAACGGAAAAGCCGCACAGCGCATGGGCGGCGCACGGGCTTTTAACGTGCAAAATTAACATTTTATAAGCGAAAATATTCTCAAAAAGCATTTTTTCTTGCAGCAGCGCCCGGAATGTGCTAGGATGAGAAAAAGGGGGCGGAAGGATGGAACTGCGTGTATTGCGATATTTCTTGGCGGTGGCCCGGGAGGAAAACATTACAAAGGCGGCCGCCCTGCTCCATCTGACCCAGCCTACGCTGTCCCGTCAGCTGATGCAGCTGGAGCAGGAGCTGGGCGTGCAGCTGTTTCACCGCAGCCGGTACCGGATTGTCCTGACCGATGAGGGGATGCTGCTGCGCCGCCGGGCGCAGGAGCTTGTCGATCTGGCGGACAAAACGGAGCAGGAGTTTCACAAAGCGCCGGAGCTGCGCGGAGAAATTTCCATAGGCAGCGGAGATCTGGAGGGAATGTCGCTGCTTGCACAGCTGCTGGCGTCGTTTCAGGCGCTTTATCCGCAGGTGACCTATCAGCTGTACAGCGGCAACGCTGACAACACCAAGGAGCGCATTGAAGGCGGAATCCTGGATCTGGGCTTGCTGCTGGAGCCGGTGGACATCAGCAAATATGATTTTATCCGCCTGCCCGTAAAGGAACAGTGGGGCGTCTATGTCCCGGAAGACTCGCCCCTGGCGCAAAAAACGGCGGTCAGCGCCGGAGATCTGGCGTCGGCCCCTTTGATTTTTACCCAGCGGGGCCCGGTGCAGAGGGAACTGGAGCGTTGGTTCGGCTCGTACGGCCAGCCGGGCCGGGTGACTGCCACGGGGAACCTGCCTTACAATATGGCCCAGCTTGCCAGGGCCGGCATGGGCGCATTTTTGACCGTTAAGCTGCGCTGCAGCTATGAAGGCCTTCGGTTTTTGCCGTTGTCGCCGCCCCTGGAGGCCAGCACCGTGCTGGCCTGGAAAAAAACAGAAACCTTCCCGCCCGCGATGGCGGCGCTGCTGGAATATATAAAAAATGCCTTTTAAGTATTTTTTATAATACAAAATAAGTATTAGACATAAATGCAAAAGCGTTTTACAATGTGGGTGTCCGGAAAGGGCACCTGCATTTTTTTTGGAGGCTTTTGGCTATGACGATACAGGAGGCAAGTGAACGCTATCAGATTCCCATGCATATCCTGCGGGAATACGAGAGCTGGGGGCTGTGCGGGGCCGTCAGGAAGGTCATGGGGCAGTGGCAGTACGATGACACCGATTTGGAACGGCTCAGCACCATCATGACGCTTCACGACATCGGTTTTACGACAGAGGAAGTGGAGGTTTACATGCGTCTTTTGCTGGAGCAGAAGCACACAGAAAGACAGCGGCTGCAGATGCTGGAAGAAAGGCGGAGCGCGGCATTGAGCGAAATCCACTTTAAAGAGCGCCAGCTTTGGCGTCTGGATTATCTGCGGCATGAAATCCGCAAAGCACAGGGAGGTGCGTTGAAATGAATCGAGTTGCGGCCATACTGGCAGTGCTGGTTTTGCTGATTTTGCCGGCCTGTGAAAAGAGCGGCGAATATGACGGACGGCCTGCCCCGGAAGACGGGTCTGCCGGGCAGGGCGCTTTGGCCGATATCCGGCCCGTGCCGGAAGAGGGCGAAGAGGCAAAAAAGGATGAAGAAAGCCGCGTGCTTGTGGCCTGCTTTTCCGCCACGGGCAATACGGAGCGTGTCGCCCGGCACATTCAGGCGGTTTTGGACGCCGATTTTTATGCGATAACGCCCGAAACGCCCTACACCAGTGAAGATCTGGATTACAGCCGTGACGACTGCCGCGCCGGCCTGGAGCAAAACGACCCCGATGCCCGGCCCGAGGTTGCCGGTGTTTTGGAAAACCCGGAAGACTATGATGTGGTGTTTTTGGGCTATCCCATCTGGTGGGGCCAGGCGCCGAAAATCCTGTACACCTTTTTGGAAAGCTGCCGCTTTGACGGCGCGGCCATCGTGCCGTTCTGCACGTCCGGATCCAGCGGCATCGGATCCAGCGCGGAAGGCCTGCAGGCATTGGCGCCGGACGCCGACTGGCTGCCGGGGCAGCGCTTCAGCGGCAGCGCATCCCGGGAAACGGTGGAGGCCTGGGTGGAAGGGCTGAATCTTCCGGGGCTGCTGGCCTCCGGGGATGTCCAGACCCGAATCCGGCTGACCTTTGACGGCGGTGAGGCCATTTTGGAGATGGAGGACAATGCGGCCGTCCGGGACTTTTTCAGCATGCTGCCCGCATCCCTTGTGTTTGAGGATTACGCGGGCGCCGAAAAAATCAGTTATCCCCCGCGGGAGCTGTCTGCGGAAGGCGCTTCGCGCGGCTGCGATCCGCAGGCGGGAGATGTGGCGCTGTACGTCCCCTGGGGGAACCTGGCAGTGTTTTACCAGGACGCCGGCAGCTCTTCCGACCTGGTTCCCATGGGGAGGGTGGTTTCCGGCCTGGAGCTGCTGGCCGGCATGGATGGAGAGTTTGAGGCATTTGCCGAAATTGTGGAATGAATACAGAACAGGTCAGGAGGCAGGATTTATGGAATTATCTGCGGCTGCAAAGCGGTTTTGTGAAACGAGGTTTGGGCAGGTCCCGTTCGGACTGTCGCAGAGCGACCCGGAATTTTCTGCATTGTTTGCCAACTTTGCTTTTGATGAAGTGATACAAAACAGCCGTCTGGATGACAAGACCCGTTTTCTGGCGGTTTTGGCTGCGGTCATGGGCTGCCAGGGGACCGACGTCTTTTGCGCTTTGGTGCCGGGGGCTTTGCGGTGCGGCGTGACACCGGTGGAGCTCCGGGAGCTGGTTTACCAGGCGGCGGCGTATCTGGGGCTGGGGCGGATGCTGCCCTTTCTGCGCCAGGCCAACCGGGTGCTGAAAGCGCAGGGGGTGACACTGCCTTTGCCGGCGCAGGGGACTGCGGCGCAAAAAAACCGGGCCGAAGCGGGCAATGCGGTGCAGGTGGACATTTTCGGACCGCAGATGCGGGGCTTTCAGAACAGCGGGCCGGAGGAGAGCCGCCATATCAACCGCTGGCTTGCGGACAACTGCTTCGGCGATTATTATACAAGGGGCGGCCTGGGTTACCGGCAGCGGGAGCTCATTACGTTTTGTTTTCTGGCCGCGCAGGGCGGCTGTGAACCGCAGCTTGTCAGCCATGCCGCCGCCAACCTGCGCATGGGAAACGACAAGGTGTTTCTCATCGATGTGATCTCCCAGTGCCTGCCGTATATTGGCTATCCCCGCAGCCTGAATGCCATACGCTGTGTCAACGAGGCGGCCAAAGAATAAAGCAAAGGAGCTGACGTTATGATTTACAAACAATTCCAGGACTTGAAACTTTCCAATTTGGGCATGGGCTGCATGCGGCTGCCCGTGGTGGACGGCAATGATGCGGTGGTGGCTCAGGCCGCCGTGGAAAAGATGGTGGCTTTGGCCATGGAGCGGGGCGTCAACTATTATGATACGGCCTGGGGCTACCACGCGGGCGCGTCGGAACCGGCCATCGGCCGGGCGTTGGCGGCGTATCCCAGAGACCGGTTTTATCTGGCCGACAAGTTTCCCGGGTATGATCTGGGGAACATGGGCAAGGTTCGGGAAATTTTTGAAGAGCAGCTTGCAAAGTGCCGGGTGGAGTATTTTGATTTTTATCTGTTTCACAATGTGTGCGAAATGAACATCGAGGCTTACTTGGATCCCCGGTACGGCATTTTGGACTATTTGCTGGAGCAGAAGAAAAACGGGCGCATTCGGCATCTCGGGTTTTCCTGCCATGGCGCGATGCCGGTGTTGAAGCGGTTTTTGGAAGCTTTCGGGGAACATATGGAGTTTTGCCAGCTGCAGCTCAACTATATTGACTGGGAGTTTCAGGGCGGACGGGAAAAGGTGGAGCTGCTAAAGCAGTACGGCATTCCCGTGTGGGTCATGGAACCTTTGCGGGGCGGGCGGTTGGCCCGCCTGGAAAAAACAGAAGGCGCGGTGCTGCAGGCGCTGGCGCCTCAGCGGTCTTTTCCCGCGTGGGCTTTTCGCTTTTTGCAGCGCATCCCCGGTGTGACGGTCATTCTCTCCGGCATGTCCAACCTGGAGCAGCTGCGGGACAATCTGGACATTTTCAGCGCGGAAGACGCGCTGACGGACAAAGAATGGAACGCGCTTGTGGCTTTGGGCGCAGAAATGCTGGGCGCCAAAGCCCTGGCCTGTACCGCCTGCCGTTACTGCACCAGCCATTGTCCCAAGGGGCTGGACATTCCCCGCCTGCTTTCCCTGTACAATGAGCACCGGTTTACCGGCGGCGGGTTTATTGCGCCCATGGCGCTTGCCGCCATTCCGGCGGACAAGCAGCCAGGCGCCTGCATTGGCTGCCGCAGCTGCGA
>CANUCM010000019.1 GCA_947856675.1 uncultured Clostridia bacterium
TTTGCGCGTCATCATCGCGCCTTTGATTCTAGCCATGTATCAAAAGCATCCTGTCAATCTTATTTGTAGGGGATGAGCCGCTTGAGCTGCGGCGCGGTGGCGGAACCGGCATAGCCGGCTTTGCGCAGCTGGCGTTTGCGCTTGGGGGTTTTGCAGCCTTTGATATCGTGGCGGCGGTTCATGCTGGACATTTTAATTTTGCCGGTCTTGGTAACGGAAAAACGTTTTTTGGCGCCGGAATGGGTCTTTATCTTCGGCATGGGTGTAAACTCCTCTCTTTTGTGTCGGCAGGTCGGCCGGTTATTGATTCTTCAGGGGGGCTAAGAACATCAGCATCTGGCGGCCTTCCAGTTTCGGCTCTTTTTCCACGGTGCTGGTCTCGGCACATGCTTCGGCAAAGCGCTTGAGAATGGTCAGACCAATGGAGGTATGCGCCATCTCACGCCCGCGGAAACGCACGGAAACCTTGACCTTATCGCCGTTTTTAAGGAACTTCTGCGCGGCTTTGGCCTTAACCTCGAAGTCGTGCACGTCAATTTTGGCAGACAGACGAATTTCCTTGATATCGACGACGCGCTGGTTTTTCCGGGCTTCCTTTTCCTTTTTGGCCTGTTCGAAGCGGAACTTGCCGTAGTCCATGATGCGGCAGACGGGCGGTTCGGCTTTCGGGGCGATTTTCACAAGGTCCAGGCCTTTTTCGGCGGAAATGCGCTGGGCTTCGTCAATGGGGACAACGCCGAGCTGAGTTCCGTCCTCGCCGATAAGTCTGACTTCCTTATCACGAATTTCTTCGTTGATCTGATGGTCCAGTTTGCTGATATGAAGCACCTCCTGAAAATAAATAACGAGCGGTTAAAACCGCCCGTAACACAACAAAAGAACCCGGCGCGCCGCCGCGGCGCGGGGGGAAACATGTTGACCCTTTCTTAATCCATGAGGGTGAGGACGGTTTATCCTGCTTTCTTTTCCAGAGTATTATATCAGGGCCAAAGCCGCTTGTCAACAGTGGATTCTGCAAAGTCTGAAAATCAAAAAGGCGGCAAAAAGGGGTTTGATTTTACAGGATTTTTGCGTATAATAGAAGTGCAGAAAGGGTGTGCGAAAGCACCCGGACAGGAGGCGGACAAATGAGCGAAGAATACGGCAACGACTATGTTACGCTGACCGATGAAGATGGCAACGAGCTGGAGCTTGAGCATCTTGATACATTGGAGTACAAGGGCAATACCTATTTTGCCTTTATCCCGGCGGAAATGGAGCTTTCGGAAAGCTACGAGCTGATCATCATGAAAGTCGAGGAAGAAGACGGGGAAGAAATCCTGGTCACCCTGGATGATGAGGATGAGCTGGACGAAATGTTCCAGATTTTCAGCGAAAGGCTGGAGGACAGCTTCGAGGACGAAGACTCGGAGCAGTAAGTGCAAAACCTTCCCTGCGCGGTGCGACAGCGGCGCTTTTATTTAACCTACAAAGTGATGAAACGGGATGGCGTCCTTCCGTCCCCGATTGCAGACCTCCCGCCCTCTGGGCGGAAGCTGGGAGCGGTTCAAAGGACGGAGAGCCAACCCACCTGCAAAAGCGGGTTATTATCAGTCCGCATCGGCCGCGCGGGGCTTATACAAGGAAGAAAGGCGACGGGAAATCCGGCGCCTTTTTATGTGCAGACGTTGCGCAAAACGCCCCAGGCCAGAAGCCATACAACACAGGCCCACAGCACGAGGTTCATGGCGCGGCCGGGGCGGAGACTGCCTGTTTTGACGTAGCGGAAAGCCAGCCGCAGCGCAGCGGCTGCAAGCACGGGCAAAAGCAGAAAAAGACCGGGGTTCAGCTGCCACGCCGTGCGCACGTCCAGGCGCAGAAGGCTCAGGCACATTCTTGTGACGCCGCAGCCGGGACATAAAAAGCCGGTTGCGGAATAAAACGGGCAGGGGATCGCGGTTCCGAGGGCAAGGCACAGTGCGGCGTAGCCCAGACCGCAAAGAAAAACGGCGCAGGCAGTGATGATCAGGCGTGCAAGACGCCGGCGCACATCAGGCGGAAGCGTATTTGTTGATCTCATTTTGAGCCAGCGCCTGGGAAATGATGCCCAGCCCGAAAATGCTCAGAAGTACGAACACAAGCCCAAGCGAAGCGCGGGCGGCGCCGTTGTACTCACGGGCGCAGTCGAGCTTTTCCCCGAGCCGCCAGCACCAGTAAAAATAATACAGCCCGCAGGTGACGAGCGTCAGCAGCAGCGCGGCGACGCCTGAAGTCCCGGGCTGCCCGGACACGGCATTGGAATCGTCGGTCAGGGTGATAAACCAGAATATGCCGTACAGGCCGCAGGTAATAATGGACAAAACCAGACATGCTGCGATGCTTCGGTAACGGATAAACATGAAAAGCCTCCTTGCACAGCAATATACTGGATACAGTATATCAAAAGTGTATTTGTGCCGCAAGCACCCAAAATGCGGAACGGGTGAGATCTTTTGTTTGACGGCGGGCAATATCGTGTTATATAATGCCCTTTGTGCTACAAAGGAGGCGAGCTGGAAAATGAAAAAAACAATCCTTTCATTTGCGGCAATGATACTGATTATTGCCCTGCTGTGCTTCACCGCCTGGAATGGCCTGGACTTTGGCTTTTTCAGGATACCGAGCGTGCGGGACACCGAAAACGGTGTGCGGCTGGGGCTCGATTTGGTGGGCGGATCCATCATTACGTTTGAGGCCAACGTGGACGACAGCGTGTCAGCGGACGAGCTGAGCTCGGGGATGGACACGGTGGAGGCCATGCTCCGTGCGCGTCTGACCGATTTGGGCTTGTCGGAAGCGACAATTTACAAAGTGGGCGACAAGCGGTGCACCGTGGAAATCCCGGCGATTTCCAACCCCGAGGAAGCGGTGCAGAAGCTGGGCTCGACGGCGCAGCTTGAGTTCCGCGACGCGGACGAAAATGTCATTCTGGTCGGAACCGATGTGGAAAGCAGCGAAGCGATGTACGGGCCGCTGGATTCGACGGGGCTGAGCCAGAACTATGTTCTGCTGACGCTGACCGAAGAGGGAGCCGAACGTTTTACCGAGGCGACCAAAGCGGCGGCCAACCGGGAGGACGATGGGAACTACATCAAGATCATGCTGGATGATCAGGTGGTTTCGCAGCCCTATGTGGACAAGACCAAGTTTAAAGACACGGGCATTACCGGGCGCGAAGTAATTATTTCGGGCAACTTCCAGGCCGAGGACGCAGGCTGGCTTGCCAATGTCATCGAGGCTGGACAGCTGCCGTTCTCCCTTACACAGGTGCAGATGCGTTCGGTGGGCGCGCAGCTGGGCATGAAAGCGCTGGAAACCAGCCTGGAAGCCGGGCTTATCGGCGTGCTGCTTGTCATCGTGTTTATGATTGCGTATTACAGGCTGCCGGGTCTTGTGGCCTCGGTGGCGCTGCTGTTCTACATCGCGATTGAAGCGGTGGTCCTGGCAGTATTCCACGTCAACCTGTCCCTGCCCGGCATTGCAGGCATTATCCTGTCCATCGGCATGGCGGTTGACGCAAACGTCATTATCTTTGAGAGGCTGAAAGAGGAGCTTCGCGCAGGAAAAACCGTTCGCTCTGCCGTGGATTCGAGCTTCCACCGCGCGTTTACGGCCATCCTCGACTCCAACGTCACGACAATGATAGCGGCCATCGTTTTGTATCTGCTGGGCAGCGGCACCATTGTCGGATTTGCCATGACGCTGGGCATCGGCATTGTGATTTCCATGTTTACCGCACTGACCGTCACGCGCTTCCTGCTCAACCGCCTGGTTGACCTGAAAGTGACAAACCGCGCGCTGTACGGTGCAGGGGAAAGGAGGAAAGCGTGATGCAGAATACTGTGAAGTTTAATTTTGTCGGAAGATTCGTTGTGTTCGCCGTGATTGCCGCCCTGTGCATTTTACCCGGGCTGGTTGCACTGCTGGGAGCCCCCTTTGGGCTGAATCTTTTTAATTTGGATGTCGATTTTGTCGGGGGCACGACCATGCAGTACGCACTGCACCGCCAGGTTTCGGCAGAGGACATTGCGGCGATTCATGAGCTTGTGAAAGACGTGTCGGGCGAAGCGGCGTCGTCGGTTGTGACGGCAGGGGACGGCACGGAGGTCATTATCAAAACGCACAACATCCCCACGGAAATGCGCGACGCCATTAACGACAGCATGAAAGAGCAGTTTTCCATTACGGACGATGACCGGCTGGATGTGGACAATGTCAGCGCGGCGGTCGGCAAGGACCTGCGCACGTCGGCTTTCAAAGCGGCGGGCGTGGCTTCGGTGCTGATGCTGCTGTACATTACATTCCGCTTCAGCTTCACAAGCGGCGCGTCGTCGGTCATCTGCATTGTGCATGACGTGCTTGTCATGCTGAGCGCCTGCGTGGTGCTGCGCATATCCATCAACACGGGCTTTATCGCCGCGGCACTGATTATTTTCGGCTATTCCATCAACGCCAGCATCGTGACCTTTGACCGCATCCGCGAAAACCGCCGTCTGCTGCCGAAGGAAAACGCGGCAACCCTTGTGAATGTGAGCGTCTGGCAAAGCCTGACCCGAACCATCAACACGACGCTGACCACACTGTTCACCATTGTGGCGCTGTTTGTGCTGGGCGTTCCGTCCATCCGGACCTTTTCGCTGCCCATCATTATCGGCATTGTGGCCGGCGCTTACTCTTCGACATTTTTGGCCGGGCCGATGTGGGCGCTCATGCAGAAGAGCAAAAAATAAAATAGTAAGAAAAATGTAAGAAAAAAGCTTGGAAAAACCGCCAAAACATGCGTTTTGGCGGTTTTTTTATCGCAAAGCGAAATATTTGGTCGAAAATTGTCGAAAAATGTCTGACGATTTTTAGTGAAAAGCAGATAAAACTACAGTAAAATAATTGCAGCCGATGATGAGAGGAGGAAGTAGAATGCCGGTCATTGCGCACAAGTCAACGGTACAGCTTCGAACAGAGGAGGGGTGTATCACGCTGACGTACAGCCTTGTGAGCCGGCCTGTACAGGCAGAGGGGTTTGATGCAGGTGAAATGACGGAATATGGAATACGTGTGGAAATGTCCGGGCCGGGCGAACGCGCCGAAACGGCGGAAATACAGGGGATCACATGCAGCGAAAGCGAAGCGCTGCAGCTGGCCGCGCGGATAGCGGCCGGAGCGGTAACGCCTGTGACGCTGGCAGACGTTGTCGACGACTATCTTGCGCAGTGGTAGAGGCTCTGTTATAATGTAAGCAGAAGTCTTGACAGAGGAAGGGGAGAGGGCGCGGTGAGATGCCCGTATTGCGGCTGCCCGGAAAGCAAGGTTGTGGATTCCCGGCCTGCGGACGAGGGGACAAGCGTGCGGCGGCGCAGAGAATGTCTGGAATGCGCCAAGCGCTTTACCACCTATGAAACGGTGGAAAGCCTGCCGCTGGTTGTGATTAAAAAGGACGGCTCCCGGCAGACGTTTGACAGAAACAAGGTGCTGGCGGGTCTGGTCAAAGCCTGCGAAAAACGGGCGGTGCCCCTGTCAACCCTGGAACAGATTGCAGAGGATATTGAGCAGCAAATCCAGAATACACTGAGCAGGGAAGTGCGTTCTGAATACATTGGCGAGCTGGTGATGGAACACCTGAAGGATGTGGACGAGGTGGCCTATGTGCGTTTTGCCTCCGTCTACCGCCAGTTCAGGGATATCAATACATTTATGGAGGAGCTGTCCAAGCTGCTGGAAAAGCGGGGACAGTGACGGACAAAAGCGTTTTGCGCCTTGGGCGGCAAAACGCTTTTTTTACAGGATGCTGCGGAAAGTCGGCCTGTCAAAATCGCGCACCACGCGGACAAGGGCCTCGAGCTCGAGCAGTTCGGCGAGATATTCGTCAAAGCTCTCCTGACGGGCGAAGGCCAGGGCGCGCCGATAAGAGGTCGTGACGTCGTCAATGCGATCGTGGCCGATAAAGGCGGACAGGTATACGGAGCGGCGGTTCCACAAAT
The DNA here is from genome assembly GCA_947856675.1 of uncultured Clostridia bacterium. Classification (GTDB taxonomy): domain Bacteria; phylum Bacillota; class Clostridia; order Oscillospirales; family Butyricicoccaceae; genus Ventrousia. The sequence goes on from CANUCM010000019.1 coordinate 5,994, forward strand.
CGGCGGCCTGTGCCAAAGCGTGTGCGTCGTCGGTCCCTGTGCGCTCCACCTGCCGGCGGGAAATTTCAATCTGACTGAGCATGTCGTTGCACAGAGAGCTGGTAAACAGCAGGTTCAGTATGCCGCCTGCGGCAATGACAATGATGCATCCGATGGCAACGGCCAGCCGTCCCATGTTCACCGCTCCTTTCTGGCGTAAATCGTGCTGCCGTTTTTGTCAGCGCACAAAAAGAAAACTTCAGAAAAGCTTTTGGCTCCGCAGGCGGCCATCACACTGTCGAGCCATTTGCGGCTTTTTCCGATGAGCGCGAGATTTTCCGGGAGAAACTTCCCGTCCGAGATCAGAAGGTGAAAGGGGTCCTGCGCGCGGGGCGCCAGCGAAAGCGCGGAAGCGGTGACAGGCTGCGCGGCGGATTCCAGCAGAATGCTGAGCTGCCCGTTGGTTTCCACCTGCGCGCAGCGCACATCGCGCAGATCGAAAACGTCCTTGAGACGCAGGTCTTCGAGCAGATCGTCCAGGCTGAGCCGGAGACTGCGCATGGCCCGCTGCTTGAGACGGCCGTTTTCAATGACGACGACGGGCTTGCCGCACAGCAGGCGGCGAAACGCCAGGCTGTGCAGGGAAATGGAGGAAATTATTACTTCGGCGCCGATGAGGGTGAGAATGGGCACAAGGCCGTGGGCGAGGGGGATGTCGATATCCTGCATGGGGACGGAGGCCACGGCAGACACAAGAATCGTGATGACGAGCTCCGACGGCTGCATTTCCCCAACCTGCCGCTTTCCCATCAGGCGGATGGCTGCGATAATAAAAATGTAGAGAATCAGTGTGCGCAAAAAGGGAACCAGCATAAAACTCCTCCTGACGCTTGTGGGACACTGTTTTTCAGTATGTGGATTTTACGGCAAAATATGTGCTTCGCCGCTTTTCTTTTGCAGGGCTTTATGCTACAATACAGCTGGATTTTTAAGGCTGAAGAGAGAGAACTGACACACAATAAACCGGGAGGTTATTTTATGCCTGAAAAACCGAAAGGATATGCAGAAAAATGCATGACGGCCGAGCAGGCGGTTCTGCGGGTGCGTTCGGGTGACCGGATTGTCACAGGACAGGGCGCCGGCATGCCTTCTGTGCTCCTGGAGGCCTTGTGCAAACGGGACGACTTGCGCAAAACGGAAATTTTCCACGTGCTGACCCTGGGAGCGGCCCCGTATTGCGCGCCGGAAAAGCAGGAGGTCTTCCGCCACAACACCATTTTTGCCGGGGCATCCACCCGCACGGCGGTACAGCAGGGGCGGGCGGATTTTACAACTTCGTTTTTTTACCAGCTGCCTGAGTGGATTCGGCGCAATCCGTTTGACGTGGCGATGGTGCAGGTGTCGCCGCCCGACCGGCACGGCTATTGCAGCCTGGGCGTTTCGGTGGATTATGCTCAGGCGGCGGTCGCCACGGCAGGGCTTGTGATAGCGCAGGTCAACAAGCATATGCCCCGCACGCTGGGAGACAGCTTTGTCCATGTGGATGACATTGACTGCATTGTGGAGTACAATGAGCCGCTGCCGGAACTTCCGGGCGCAAAGATAGGCCCGGTGGAGGAGGCCATCGGAAGACACTGTGCGGAGCTCATTCGCGACGGAGATACGCTGCAGCTGGGGATCGGGGCCATTCCCGATGCGGTTTTGCTGTTTTTGCAGGACAAAAAGGACCTGGGCATCCATTCCGAGATGATTTCCGACGGGGTGGTCAGCCTGATTGAAAAAGGGGTCATCACCTGCCGCAAAAAAACGCTGGATCGGGGCAAATGCGTCGTGGGCTTTCTGATTGGCAGCCGAAAGCTGTATGATTTTGTCGACGACAACCCCTTCATTGAAATGCGGACCATTGACTATGTCAACGATCCGCAGGTGATAGCCCGGCAGGACAATATGGTGTCCATCAACTCGTGCCTGCAGGTCGATCTTCTGGGCCAGGTATGTTCGGAAGCAGTCGGCGCGCGCCAGTTCAGCGGTGTGGGCGGGCAGGTGGATTTCGTGCGCGGCGCCGCCATGAGCCGCGGAGGGCGGTCGATTATCGCCATGCCGTCCACGGCGGCCCGGGGTACGCTGTCGCGCATTGTTGCACAGCACGGCGAAGGCGCAATCATTACGACAAGCCGCAATGACGTGGACATTGTCGTCACGGAGTATGGCGCGGCGCATTTGCGCGGAAAGACCAACCAGCAGCGGGCCGAAAACCTGATTGCAATCGCCCACCCCGATTTCCGGGAAGAACTGCGCAGGCGCTGGCGCGCTTTGTTCGAATAAATGCTTCGGCAGAAAAAGAGGAGAGTTTCCATGCACAAAACCAATACTTTGCGGCTGACGCAGCTCGCGCTGCTGCTGGCCATCCAGCTGATTTTATCCTTTACCCCGCTCGGCTTTATCATTTTGCCGGGCATGGTTTCCGTGACCATCATGCACATTCCCGTCATTGTCGGCGGCATTGTCATGGGGCCGCTGTACGGCGGTATTTTGGGACTGACCTTTGGTCTGCTGAGCATGTACAAGGCGACAACCGCCGCGACGAGCATTGTGGACCAGGCGTTTTCCCCGTTTTTGAGCGGGTCGCCGCTGGCGTCTGTTGTCATGTGCATCGGGCCGCGAATCCTTTTGGGCATTGCGGCCGCGCTGCTGTTCAGGCTTTTGGCGTCCCGGCTGAAAAGCCGCGGCACGGCGATTGCCATCAGCGCGGGGCTTTCGACGCTTCTGCACACCGTGCTGGTTTTAGGCTGTATGTGGGCCCTGTTTGACACGCTGGCGCTGAAGGATGTCTTTATGACACTGATTACGCTCAACTGTCTGCTGGAAATTGCAGTTGCCGTTTTGGTGGCTGTCGGGGTGTGCCGGCCTCTTCTGCGCCTGGAAAAAAAGTAGGCGGAAGACGCGGACGGCAGACGATTTCGAGCTTGCAGGCGCGGGCCACTTGACGCAGTACTTCTTTTGTGTTATGGTCAAATTACAGACTTTGTGAACAGGAGGAAGGAAAGTGAAAAAGAAATTGGTAAGCCTGCTGTTGGCAGTCGTGCTGGTTGGCAGCATGGCGTCTATGTCTGCGGCGGGCGCGGGGCTGGATAATTTCCAGAAGGTCAACACGTATACGGCCGGACAGTTTACGGACGTGTCGGGCTGGTATGCGCAGAATGTCCAGACGGCCTATGAGCTGGGCCTTGTACGCGGCGACAGCGATACGACTTTTTCGCCCAACGGCAAAATCAGCATTGCGGAAACGCTGGCACTGGCCAGCCGGCTGCACAGCATCTACAATACAGGTTCTGCCAACTTTGTGCAGGGCGCCCCGTGGTATGCCGTGTATGTGGACTACGCGGTAGACAACGGCATCATCAAACAGGGCGAGTTCAGTGACTACAATGTCAGCGCAACCCGCAGCCAGTTTGCCGCTATTTTGGCAAAAGCCTTCCCGGCGGAAGCGCTGGAAGCCATGAACACCGTGGACGACGGCATGATTCCCGATGTGCAGGAAGGCGCGGAAAATTATGACAGCATCTACATGCTGTACCGCGGCGGCATTCTGACCGGCAACGACGCGCTGGGCACCTTTGCTCCGCAGAGCAACATCATGCGTTCCGAAGTGGCGACCATTGTCACCCGCATGGCGGTCCCCGCCCTGCGTCAGTCGCTTACGCTGAAAGCGGTCCCGGCCACGGGCGTTGTCCTGAGCTCGACGGAGCTGACCCTTGCGGCGGGTGCGACGCAGACCCTGACGGCTTCGCTGACCCCGGCGGACGCGACGCCCCAGGCGATGACCTGGAAGTCTTCCAACACCAGCGTGGCAACGGTTAACAGCGGCGTGGTAACCGGCGTTGCGGCCGGAAGTGCCACGATCACCTGCGAAACCGCAAAGGGCCTGAGCGCGCGGTGCACGGTAACCGTGACCCCGGCTCCTGTCGAGGTGACCGGCGTGTCGCTCAACCAGACGAAGATTGAGCTGCAGGCCGGCGATACGTATCAGCTGAAGGCTACGATCCAGCCTTCCAATGCTACGGATAAAACAGTGACCTGGACGGCCTCCAACGGTACGGCGAGCGTAAGCAGCACTGGCGTTGTGACGGCAAACCGCGAGGGCTACTGCCGGATTACGGCGACAACGGCCAACGGCCAGACGGCTTCGTGCTCGGTGCATATAACCAAGGCGACCGTGAAGATCATTCTGCGTGACTCCCTGCCCATTCCGCTGAATGAGTATGATTACGATGACCGGATTGAATCTTCCTGGCGGGTGAATGATTTCCGTGTGGAGATCGAAGAAAACTATGATGGCCTTTATACGGTTGAAATGTATTTCTCCGGCGAAAAGACCTATGACGCCCGCGGCAGCGGCCAGGGTGCCACGTGCAAAATCAGCTGGCAGCTGTTTGACACGGAAGGCTATGTTGTGGACAGCGGAACGGTGTACTCGCCCTCCGTGCGTGAAGGCGAAAAGTTCCGTGATGCAAAAGACTACATCTTTGACCTGGCGGGCGGCACGTACTACCTTGAGCTGAGCAGCACCAACTGACGTTTTGAAATGCGAAAACGGGGGAGCCTCAAAAAACGGGCTCTCCCGTTTTTTTGCTTTTTGTACTTGTTTAGCAGAGGGTTTTGAGGTAAAATATTTCAATATGGGGCAGTGTGCTTGTGCCTCTGCCGCCATAATTCCTGCCGCCCTGCGTGCAGAAAAAAGGAGATGGGCGACATTCGTACACAGGTCATGGAAATCGGATTTGACAATGTCACGCTGGGCGAGGCAGTCGACATCGCCATGCAGTACATTGAACAGGGGAAGAAGTGCCGTGTTGTCACACCCAATGCGGAAATAGCACAGCTGTGCAAAAGCGACAGCTCGCTGTGCGAAATCGTCAACCGTTCGCAGCTTGTGCTGCCGGACGGCATCGGCGTTGTATACGCCTCGCGGATTCTGGGCCATCCGCTGAAAGAGCGGGTGCCGGGTTTTGAGTTTGCCGAGGCGCTGCTCGATCGCCTGCAAAACACCGGGAAAAGCGTATTTTTCTTTGGCGCGAAGCCCGGCGTTGCGGAAAAGGCGGCAGAGAATGTAAAAAAAAGGTACCCGGGGCTTTTGATAGCGGGTACGCTGAATGGATATTATACAAATGACCAGAAAGTGATTCAGCAAATCAACGATGCGCTGCCCGATGTGCTGTTTGTCTGCCTGGGCGCGCCCAAGCAGGAGCAGTTCATGGCGCTGCGGGGAGACGCTTTGACGCCCGTTTTGATGGCGGGGCTGGGCGGCACGCTGGATGTGCTGGCCGGTGAAGTCAACCGTGCCCCCGAGCTGTTTATCCGTTTGAATCTCGAATGGCTGTATCGTCTGTTGTGCCAGCCCAAGCGCATTGGGCGCGTGATGCGCCTGCCGGTGTATCTGCTGTCTGCGTTTGCGGCAAAGGGGAGGCAGAAAAATGCTTAAAGTGTTTTTGGTGGCCCATACGCCCATGCCGGAACACGTGGTGTCGGCCGCGGCGAAAATGTGTTACAGCGACGCCGGTGCCGAAGCGCTGCTGGACGGGATGACAGACGAGTCGGCGCAGCGTTTTCTGCACATGCTCGGCGAAATCGGGCACGAGAGCCCGATTGAGCATGCAAGCTTTACGTTTGCCATTGAAGGCGTTTCGCGGTCGCTGCTGGCGCAGATCACAAGGCACCGCATTGCATCCTTCAGCGTGCAGTCGCAGCGGTATGTGCGCAAGGACGCATTTTCTTATGTCGTGCCGCCGGAAATTGAAAAGAATGCGCAGGCTCTCGCTCTTTTTGAAGATACAATGGAGCTTCTGCAGCAGCGGTATGATGAGCTTGCGCAGCTTTTGGCCGCGCAGCGCCGGGCAGAGTTTGAGTCACAGGGGCTGAGTGAAAAAGAAATCGCAAAAAAGACCGAAAAAGCCGCCATTGAAGATGCGCGGTACGTCCTGCCCAATGCGTGTGAAACCAAAATGATCGTCACCATGAACGCTCGCTCGCTTCTCAATTTTTTCCGTCTGCGCTGCTGCAACCGCGCACAATGGGAAATCCGGGAGCTGGCGTGGCAAATGCTGGCCCTTTGCAGAAACGCGGCGCCGTCGCTGTTTGAAAAGGCCGGCCCGGCCTGTTTGTATGGCCCGTGCAGCGAAGGGAGCATGAGCTGCGGAAAAGCGGCTGAGGTGCGCCTGCGGGGTGAGCGGTGTGGCCGGTAAGCTGTTTGTGATTGAAGGAACCGACGGCAGCGGAAAATCCACACAGTTTCAGCTGCTGTGCCGGGCCATGACGGAAGCTGGGATACACCACAGGGAAGTGGTGTTCCCCCGGTATGCGGAAGAGTCGTCTGCGCTGGTACGCATGTATCTCGGCGGGAAGTTCGGTTCTCGGCCGGATGATGTGGGTCCCTATGCTGCGTCGACGTTTTATGCCGTGGACCGCTACGCTTCCTACAAAACCGACTGGCAGGCTGATTACCAGGCGGGTGTGCCGGTGCTTTGCGATCGCTATACCACATCCAACGCGGTGCACCAGGCGGCAAAGCTGCAGGGGGACGAGCGCGAACAATACCTGCGCTGGCTGTTTGATTTCGAGTACCGTTTGCTGGGACTTCCGGAGCCGGACGAGGTCTTTTTTCTGGACATGCCGGCGCAAAAAGCGCTGGAGCTGCTGCACAGACGGCAGGGGGATGCCGGTGACATTCATGAAACCGATCATGAATATCTGGCCCGCTGCCGGGACAGTGCTCTCGGTTTGTGCGCCCGCTGCGGCTGGACACGCATTGACTGCGCGCCTTCCGGAACGCCCCGCAGCCCGGAAGACATCAGTGCGGACATTGTGCGCAGAGTCATGCGGGCGCTGGGGCGCTGAACCAAGCAATTCAATCAGGAAGTGAAAATATGCTGAACTTCAGGCCTATTTCCCTGAAGGACAAAGAGGCGGTCAACAGCTGCCTGCGTGCCAACACGGCACGCGTCAACGAGAGAAGCTTTGCAAGTATGTATATCTGGGGCCGGCGTTACGGGTTTGAAACCTGCGTGCGGGCCGGCGTGCTGTATACCCACTGCTTTCCGGTACAGGGCCACCGTATCTTTTTGGCGCCGCTGGGGCCGGGCGATACGCTGGCGGCGTACGAGGAGATGCACCGCGACAGCCTGCACCTGGGGCAGCCGTACCGGATATACTGCCTGACGGCGCAGGAGGCGCAGGCGCTGGACGAGCGCTATCCCGGGAAGTTTGACATTGTCAGCGACCGGGACAACTTTGACTACATTTATCGTCAAAGTGACCTTGCGCTGCTGGAAGGCAAGCGTTACCATGGAAAGCGCAACCATATTCAGAAGTTTCTGAGTACGTTTGAAGGGCGCTGGCGCTATCGTTCCGTTCGGCCCGAGCAGGATTTTTCTGCGCTGCTGGAGTTTCAGAAAATGTGGCAGAAAACCAAGGGCGATGAGCACCGGTCGGAATATCAGCATGAGCTGTATGCCATTGAACAGGCGCTGGTGCATTACGACACGCTGGACCTGCGCGGCGGGGTGCTGGAGGTCGACGGGCGCATTGCGGCCTATACGCTGGGAGTTCCTCTGACATCGGACACCCTGGACGTGCTGATCGAAAAAGCCGACGCGCAAATCCGGGGAGCTTATCAGATGATTAACCGCGAGTTTGTGCGTCATGAGTGTGCGGAGTTTGCGTATATCGATCGCGAGGAGGATATGGGCATTGAGGGCCTGCGAAGCGCCAAGCTGTCGTATGTTCCCGCGATGTTTACGGAGAAGTTTGTCGCGACGCCCAAAGAGCCGGGGAGGGCCTTGTGATCGGCGCTGCCCGCCCGGAGGACAAGGCGGCTGTCATGGAAGTGTACCGGGCGTGCTTTCCGGGAGAGGAAGGGTTTTGCCGCTTTTTCTTTGACAATGTTTACCGGCCGGACAATACATTGGTCTGCCGCGTGGAAGGGAAGCTGGCTGCATCGGTGCAGCTTTTGCCGGTCCGTCTGCGCCTCGGCGGGGCTGTCGTGCCGGCAACTTACATTTACGCGGCGGGGACGCTGCCGCAATTTCGCAGCCGCGGCCTGATGAGCCGGCTGCTGCGCCGCAGCTTTGAAGTGTCGGCCGCACGGGGTGACGAGCTGTCGGTGCTCATTGTGCAGCAGCCGTCGCTGCTTGCGTATTACGCGCGGCTTGGTTATCGGGCGGTGTTTGCCAGAGAGTGTTTCCGGGTTTCGGCGGACGGCGGCACAGCGCAGCCGAGGTACATGCGCCCGGAGGACTGGCGCGCGGCGGATGCGCTGTATGAAGACGCCCAGACGGGGCTGCACGCTGTGCGGGCGGAGAAAGACTGGCAGATTATCCTGCGTCAGTATGGTGAAGACGCCTGGGTATTGACGGACGACGCAGGCGCTGTGACGGCGTTTGCGCTGACGGAAGAGCTGAAGGACGGGGTGCTGCATGCCACGGAAGCGCTCGGCGGGCAAAGCCGGGAGCTGATGGCGGCGCTGGCGGCCCGGAAGGGTGCGCAGGCGGCGGAATGGTTTGCACCGGTGTGCGCGGCTGCTGAGGAAAACGGCTGTGCACGGGCCCTGACACAGAACGGGGAGCGGCTCTTGCAGCAGATGCGGGGCTGCGGATATCTGAATGTGCTGTTCAACTAATCCGAAAAGGAAGGTTCTGCTTTGAAAAAAGACAACACGTCCCTGGCTGCGGCGTTTATGCCGGCTTTGTGCATGGCGCTGCTGATGGGGTTTGAGGCCCTTGCGGAGCGGGGCAAATTGCCCGGGGGCTTATCGGTGGCTGCTGCGGTGGAGAGTGCGGTGTTTCTCGTTCCCTTTGGGATACTGCTTTTGCTGCGGCGTTTGTGCGGGCAGGAAAAGCCGGCACTTCGCCTGGGCAGGGCGCCGAGACATACGCGAAGCTTTACGCTGTTTTTGTCGCTTGCAACGCCGATAGGCGCATTTCTTCTGAACTGCCTGGTCGGCGCCCTGGGAGGCCAGGCGGTCGGGAAACAGCAGGGCGCCCTGGCACTGCAGCAGTACATGGGCGGGCAGGGAATCTGGCTGGCGCTGGTTGTGACAGCGGTTTTGCCCGCATTTGCCGAGGAGCTGTTTTTCCGCTCGGCGCTGCAGGGGTTTATCGAGAGCGCCGGTACGGGCACAGCCATTTTGTTTACATCGCTCAGCTTTGCCATGGTTCACGGAAGCCCGTCCAACTTTGCGGGGCCGCTGGCGGCCGGAATGGTCTTCGGATATCTCAGCGCGGCGCTGGGATCGGTGTGGCCGGCAGTGTTTGCCCACCTTGTGAGCAATCTGTATGCCTGGGGAATCGCTTATTTTTCAGAAGTCTATGAGGCGTTCAGCCTGTGGAACTATTTTGTCGTCGCCAATGTCGTGTGCTTCTGCATTTTGCTGTATCTGGCCATGCGAAGCCTTGAAAAGCTGATAGAGAAAGGGCAGATCCCGCGTTTTAAACGAGGCGGGATTGAGAAAACGGTGTTCACTTTTTTGTCGCCGGGATTTTTGCTGCTGGTGCTGCTGTTCTTTCTCGAGTCCTTTTATCTGTAACGGAGGGTTACTATGGAACCGGTCAAACGCAATACACATCGTTCGGAAAACAGCCGGCCGGCGCGGTCCGGGACGCAGAAACGGAAAAAGAAGCGCTCTGCCGCTTTTGGCAGCGCTTTGAGCTATATTTTGCTGGTGTTGGGCGTGTCCTTTATCCTGTCCGCCGCAGCCATTTTGATAGCAAACGACATGTTTGCGCTCGTCAAGGAAGAGAAAACCGTAACCATTGAGTTCGATGAGGATCTGAAGCCCGGAGATATGGGCGCGCTTTTAAAAGAAAACGGGCTGATTCGGTATAAGAGCATGTTTGCGCTGTTCGCCAAGCTCAAGCACATTGACTCGTTTTCCAAAGGGACCTTCCAGCTGGATGCCACAATGGACTACGGACAGATGATCGGGGTTTTGCAGCGATCTTCCACCTATCAGGAAACGGTGATGGTGACCATTCCGGAGGGCTATACCATCGCGCAGATAGCAGAGCTGATGGAAAAAGCACGGGTGTGCGGCAGTGATGATTTTATTGAAACAGCCAACACCTATGATTTCTCCCACGAGATGCTTGCGGATGTCCCCATGGTGGAAAACCGGCTGGAGGGCTATCTGTTCCCCGATACCTATGAGTTTTATGTCAATGACAAGCCCGTCAATGTCATCAACAAAATGCTGAACAACTTTGTCAACAAGTACACCGATGAGATGATTAAGATCACCGAGGAGAACGGGATGACCATTGCCGAGGTCGTCAATATCGCTTCGCTGATCGAACGCGAATGCAAGGTGGCCGATGAACAGACCCGGATTTCCGGCGTCATTCACAACCGGCTGAACCACAGCGATGCCTTCCCCTATCTCGACATTGACGCCACGCTGCTGTATGTCATCGGTCACAAGGAAGAGCTGACCGAGGAAGACCTTCAGACCGATACACCGTACAATACACGGCTTTACAAGGGGCTGCCGCCCACGGCCATCTGCAATCCGGGCATCGGCGCGCTGCTGGCGGCCATGCAGCCGGAGGAACACGATTATTACTATTATGTCGCAAATCCTGAAACCGGCGCTCATGTGTTCAGCCGCACGCTGGAGGAGCACAACGCGGCCGTTGAGGAAATGCGCAAGCTGGAACAGTGAGTACCGGAGTGAAAAAAGCCGAGCTGCTCGCGCCGGCCGGCGATATGGAAAAGCTGCGGTATGCCGTCGCTTTCGGCGCCGATGCGGTCTACCTGTCGGGGCAAAAATTCGGCATGCGCGCGGCCGCCGGGAACTTTGACGAGCAGCAGCTGCTCGAAGCGGTGGCGTACTGCCACGCCCGCGGCGTTCAGGTGTTTGTCACCGTCAATATCATGCCCAGGCCGGGCGATTTGGCAGAGCTGCCCCGGGCCATCGATGTGATTGCCGCGTCGGGTGCGGATGCAGTGATTGTTGCAGACGCCGGTGTTCTGGCGCTGGTGCGTGAGCGGGCGCCCGGTCTGCGCATTCATGTCAGCACGCAGGCCAATGTGCTCAATCAGGCGGCGGCCTGCCAGTGGCACCGGATGGGCGCATCGCGCATTGTGCTGGCAAGGGAGCTTTCGCTTGAGGAAATCGCAGCGATTCGCCGCGCGGTGCCAAAGGAGCTGGAGCTCGAGGTGTTTGCGCACGGTTCGATGTGCATGGCATATTCCGGCCGCTGTGTTCTGTCCAACTATATGACGGGCAGGGACGCAAACCGCGGCGCCTGCGCGCAGCCCTGCCGCTGGAAGTACAGCCTGATGGAGGAAAAGCGGCCGGGACAGTATTTTCCGGTGGAGGAGTCCGGCGAAGGCACATTTATTTTGAGCGCACAGGATCTGTGCATGGTCGAATACATTCCGCAGCTGCTGGAAGCCGGTGTCGACAGTCTGAAGCTGGAGGGGCGCGCCAAGACGTTTTATTATACGGCGGTGGTGACCCATGCATACCGCCGCGCGCTGGATGCGGCGCTGCAGGGGCAGGCTTTTCCCGGGCAGGCGCTGGAGGAGCTGCAGAAGGTCAGTCACAGGGAATATTCCACCGGCTTTTATTTCGGCCCTGCCCGCCAGCAGTATCGGGACGGATATATCAGGGAATGGGATGTCTGCGCCTGTGTCATATCGTGCGGGCCGGACGGCCGTGCCGTACTGCAGCAGAAAAACAAATGCGCGCAGGGCGACTGCGTCGAACTGCTTGCGCCGGGTCGTGATGTGCAGCCTTTTACGCTGGGGACTCTTTGGGATGCGGACGGGCAGGTGCTCGACTGCGCCCGGCATCCGATGATGTACTTTGAAACCATGCTCCCGGCGTATGCGCCGCCTTTTTCGCTGATTCGAAAGAAAATTCAATGAAGGAATGATGGATAGATGGAAAACCTCGGACTGAATGAACTGCGTGAAAAATTTTTGAGCTTTTTTGAGAGCAAGGGGCATTACCGCCTCAAAAGCTACCCGCTGATTCCGCAGAACGACAATTCCCTGCTGCTTATCAATGCGGGTATGGCTCCGCTCAAGCCGTTCTTTACGGGCGAGCAGACGCCGCCGGCACCCCGTGCCACTTCGTGCCAGAAGTGCATCCGTACGCCTGACATTGAAAGCGTCGGCAAGGACGACCGGCACGGCACGTATTTTGAGATGCTGGGCAACTTTTCCTTTGGCGATTACTTTAAAAAAGAGGCGTGCACCTGGGCGTGGGAGTTTGTCACACAGGTTTTGAAAATGCCGGCAGAGCGGCTGTATCCGTCGGTGTTTTTGGAAGACGACGAGGCATATGACATCTGGACGCGCGTAGTGGGAGTAGATCCGTCGCATGTTGTGCGCCTGGGGCGCGAAGACAACTTCTGGGAGATCGGATCGGGACCCTGCGGGCCGTGCTCGGAAATTTATTTTGACCGCGGCGAGCAATACGGCTGCGGAAGCCCTGACTGCGCGCCGGGGTGCGAGTGCGACCGGTATGTGGAGTTCTGGAACCTGGTATTTACGCAGTTCAGCTCGGACGGGAAGGGGAATTACACCCCGCTGGAAAAGAAGAATATAGACACCGGTCTGGGTCTTGAACGTCTTGCCTGCATCATGCAGAACACACAGTCCATCTTCGACATTGACACCATTAAGAAAATCCGTGACCATGTATCGGCCATAACGGGGGTGGAATACGGACGTGACGCGAAAAGCGACGTGTCCATCCGCATTATTACAGACCATGCCCGCTCGGTCACCATGATGGTGTGCGACGGGGTCATGCCGTCCAACGCGGGCCGCGGCTATGTGCTGCGCAGGCTTTTGCGCAGAGCGGCGCGGCACGGGCGGCTTCTCGGCGTTGCACGTCCGTTTTTGTATGAGCTGTGCGAGACGGTCATTGAGGAAAACGAAGGCGCTTACCCAGAGCTTCGCGAAAAGGAAGCCTTTATCAAGACCGTGATCCGCACGGAAGAGGAGCGGTTTAACGATACGATTGAAAGCGGGCTTGTCAAGCTGGAGGACATGATGGCGTCGCTGCGGGAGCAGAGCCGCAGTGAGCTTTCCGGAGAAGATGCGTTCCGCCTGTATGACACCGACGGATTCCCCATCGACCTGACGGAGGAAATCCTGCAGGAGCAGGGCTTTACGGTGGATCGCGCGGCGTTTGACAAGCTGATGAACGAGCAGCGCGTGCGCGCAAAAAAAGCGCGCGGCAATACGTCGGAGCTCGGCTGGGAAGGTGAGGAAGTTTCGCTCAGCGACATCCCCGTGACCCGTTTTTCCGGATATGCCGGAACAAGCGGTCAGGGCCGCATTGTGGGGATGATAGGCGCGGGAGAACTGGTTTCCGCGGCGCAGGCCGGTGAAGAGGTGACGCTGTTTGTCAGCGACACGCCGTTTTATGCCGAAAGCGGCGGGCAGAGCGGGGATACGGGCCGGCTGTGCACGGAAAGCGGCAGCGCTGTCATTACAGAAACCCATAAAACGCCCGACGGAAAGTTTATGCATAAGGCGAAGGTGACCGATGGGACGCTTCAGCTCGGACAAAATGCGAAGCTCGAGGTTGACGCCGTCCGCCGCGCTGCCATTATGAGAGCGCACTCGGCAACGCACTTGCTGCAAAAAGCCCTGCGGACCGTGCTGGGCGAGCATGTGGAACAGGCCGGTTCGCTGGTGGAGCCGGACAAGCTGAGGTTTGACTTTACGCATTTCGCCGCAGTATCGCCCGATCAGCTCCTTACGGTGGAAAATCTGGTCAATGATGTGATTTTGAGCGACCTGCCCGTCGATGTGCGTGAGATGCCCATTGACGAGGCCAAGAAGCTGGGGGCAATGGCGTTGTTTGGTGAAAAATACGGCAGCACTGTCCGCGTGGTTTCAATGGGGAATTTCTCACTCGAGCTGTGCGGCGGCACGCATGTGTCCAATACAGCTAAAATCGGCGGGCTCAAAATCGTGTCGGAAACGTCGGTTGCGGCCGGTGTGCGCCGTATTGAGGCGTTTTGCGGCAAAGGCATGCTGGGGCTGATGTATGAAATGGACAGCGCCCTGAATACGGCGGCGCAGTCTTTGAAAACGACACCGGCCGATCTGGTGCGCAAGGCGGCGCAGGTGACGGCGGATCTGCGTGAGCTGACCCATAAAAATGAAGAGCTGAGCGCCAAGCTGGCCCGGTTCCGCGCGGTTGAGCTGCTGAACTTTGCCAAAGCGGCCGGCAGTGTGAATGTGCTGGCTGTCAGGGTAGACGAAACAAGCGCCGAGGCGCTTCGCAGCCTGAGCGATTCCATCCGCGACCGGGCTCCCAACATGGTGGCGGTGCTGGCCATGGTCACACCGGAAGGAAAAGTTCAGTTTGCGGCGGCGTGCGGTACGGAAGCGGTGAAAAAAGGCGCGCATGCGGGCAACATCGTCCGCGAGCTGGCCAAGCAGTGCGGCGGCGGCGGCGGCGGGCGCCCTGACAGCGCGACAGCCGGCGGCCGGGATGCGTCCAAGCTGGAAGAGGCGCTGGAATCGGTCAACAACCTTGTCGAAACTATGCTGAAGTGAGGGAAAACAATGGATTGCGTGTTTTGTAAAATTGTAGCAGGCGAAATCCCTTCGAAGAAGCTGTATGAGGACGAGCAGGTCTATGCCTTTTATGACATTGCACCCGCGGCGCCCGTGCATTTTCTGGTCATTCCCAAATCGCACGAGCTGACCTGCGCCGCCGACATCAATGAGCAGAACAGCGAAATCGTCGCGCACATTTTTTCGGTGATTTCGCGCCTTGTGCGGGAGCTTGGCATTGAAAACGGCTTTCGTGTCGTAACCAACTGCGGTGAGCCGGCGGGACAGACGGTGCATCATCTGCATTTTCATGTGCTGGCCGGAGGCGATTTGGGCGCGATGGCCTGAATATGACGGGCACAGAGCGGCGGAGCAGAACAGAGCAGCCCAGAAGGCTGCTTTGTTTCTCTGCCGCTTTTTGTGCGCCGTGTTTTGTGTTTGCTCTGGCCGGTGAGCTGGGGAGCGCAAACACGCTTGCCTTGACCGCCGCGTGTGCGGCAGTGCTGCAGGCGCTGTGGCTGATACGCAGCCGCCGCGCCGACATGGTCACAGCAGGCCTGTGTGTCGGCGTGGTGTTTTCGGTGCTCTTTTCTCTTGTTGTGCTCCGTCCGCCGCAGCAGTGGGACGGAAAGGGAGCTGTGCTGAGCGTGGAGCTGACCGAGCGCGCCGTAGGGTATGCCACATACGGTACAGCGCGCGGAAACCTGCTCAGCATTAACGGCAGTCCGGCGCGCGGGAGTGTTTGGGTGTATCTGACCGACGGCTCTCCGGATCTTGCCCCTGGCAATGTCATTACATTTACAGGCCTTGTGCAGCAGTCCACACGCAAACCGGACGGCGTATTCTGGACTGCGCGGCAGACGCAGCCTCTGCAGCTTGACACGGAGAGCAGGCCGTCGCTGCGCGCAAGGCTTTCCCTGTGGTCGGAAGCGGTGGGCCGGCGCGTGGATGCGCTGCTCGAGGGGGACAATGCAGGGCTTCTCAAAGCGCTGATTTGCGGGGACAAGCAGGGAATGAGCAGCGAGCTCCGCTCGGCGCTGAGCGTGAGCGGGCTGTCACACATCGCGGCGGTATCAGGCATGCATCTTTCCGTGCTGGCAGGCTTTGTATGCGCGCTGCTCGGCAAGCGCCTGGGCAGTGCGGCGGCTGTCCCGCTGATTTTGCTCTATGCGGGCCTGACAGGCTTTTCGCCTTCGGTCATGCGCGCTGCGGTCATGTGGCTGATGGCGATTGGCGCGTTCTTTGCCCGCA
This sequence comes from uncultured Clostridia bacterium, assembly GCA_947856675.1. GTDB lineage: Bacteria > Bacillota > Clostridia > Oscillospirales > Butyricicoccaceae > Ventrousia. The sequence goes on from CANUCM010000019.1 coordinate 21,801, forward strand.
GGGAAAATGATTCGTTGACCGCCCTGTGCACGGCACTGATGGTTCTTGCGGCGGCAAACCCGTTTTCACTGCTGTCGCCGTCCCTGCTGCTGTCCTTTACCGCAACGCTGGGAATCCTTTTGTTTTCGCCCGCAGTGCTGTCGTCGCTGCCTAAAATCAAAGGGCGCGGAATCGCGGCAAAAATCGGCCGTTATGTGACACAGTGCACGGCGGTTTCGATTGCGGCTTCCGTCAGCGTACTGCCGGTGACGGCCGTGTTCTTTACGCGCATTTCCGTGCTTTCCGTGTTGTCCAGCCTGTTGGTGCTGTGGGCTGTTTCCCTCGCGATGACGCTGGGCATTGCCGTACTCGGATTGTCGCTGTTGTGGCCGTCCGGAGCGGCGGCAGCGGCACATTGGATACTCTCACCCGTTTTGGCCTATATTACGGGAGCAGCTCGGGTGCTCGGCGGCAATCCGGCGTTGACAGCCGGGGCAGAAAACCCGTATGTTCTGCTGGTTTTGGCTGTGCTGCTGGCCGTGCTCGTCGTGCTTCGGTGGCGCAGAGAACAAACGGCGCGCGTGCTTCCGGCCGCCGCAGCGCTGACGGCGCTCTGCCTTTTGCTGTCGCAGGCGGAGAGCTGTGCCGTGTCGCGGATTGCCATTTTGGACACCGGTGAAAGTGCTGTTTTGCTGGTGCAGTCTGCGGGGACAGTCGGTGTGGTCAACTGCGGCCTGAGTGCGGCGGGCATGAATGCCCGCCGGGTGGAAGACAATCTGTACCGATGGGGGTACGGCGGAGCGGACGAGCTGCTTGTCAGCGCGCCGGCGGCCCGGGCGGGCGGCGGTGTGCGTGAACTGTGCGAAGCAGTGCCAATCCTTCACAGCCTGGCGCCTTCCGGGAGCAGCGCGGAACCATGGGTTGATGCGGTCTATGAGGGAAGTGGCTGCCTGCAGTGGGGCTGCGCGCGTGTTGAACGGATTGCGTTGAGCGGACAATCCTGTGCAGTGCGTGTCATGCTGCCGTATCTCACGGTGCTGGATCTCACACAGACGGCAGCGGTGGACTATGTAACCTGCGAAAACGGTGCGGCACTGACCGGGGATGTGGTCATTGTGCGGGATGATTTTCTGCAGGAAGAGCCTGCATGCCGGCTGCTTTTGCACAACACAGGTTGTCAGGCTGTCGTGTGCGCTGATTCGGGGTATATGCCGGTGTCCGAACACAGCCTGGAGGGGGTTGATGTGTACAGCCTTTCGCAAAGGGAGCGCATTGAACTGAAATCACTGAACTGGCGGGTGAAATAAATGGCGGAAAAAAAAGGCGGAAACGCGTTTCGAAAGCTGAAGTCCGATTTGGCGGCCGGGCATTTGGAGCCGCTGTACATCCTGTATGGGGAAGAAAGCTATTTAAAAGAATATTACTGCAGCGCCATGATAAAAAAGGTGCTGGGAGAAGGCCTGGACGATTTTAACGTTGAGCGGCTCAGCGAACAGCAGGTAACGCCGGATTCACTGCACGAAGCGGTGGAAGGCTTGCCGTTTGGCGCAGAGAAAAAAATCGTTGTGGTGCGCGACTATCCGCTGATGCGCGCGTCCGGCGCGATGAAGGACATGCTTGTGGAGCTGTTTTCCAACATGCCGGACAGCGCCTGCCTGATTTTTTATTTTGACGCGCAGGAGTTTAAGCCGGACAAGCGGACGGCGCTTTGGAAGGTTTTGGAGAAAAACGCGCAGATGGTGGAGTTTGTGCGTGCGGAGATGAGCGATCTTACCTCATGGATTTCCCGGCGTTTTGCCGCGCTGGACAAGGAAATCTCTCCGCAGCAGTGCCAGCACCTGGTGTTTCTGTGCGGCGGGCTCATGACCAACCTGATTACGGAAATTGAGAAGATCGCTGCGGGTACGCAGCACCGGCAAATCCGGAAAGAAGACATTGATGTCCTGGCTTCGAGAACGCTGGAAGCCCAGGTGTTTGACTTGACAGACAGCATTATGCAGGGGCGCCGGCAGGACAGCCTGGCGCTGCTGCGCGATCTGTTTGCGGCAAAGAATCAGCCGGTAGCGGTGCTTGCGGCCATTACCAAACAGCTGCAGCGGCTGTACGCCGCGCGGCTGGTTCTGGAAAGCCGGGGCAATGAGAGCGATGTGATGAAGCTGTGTTCGCTGCGTTCGCCCTACCCGGCTCGGCTGCTGCTGCAGGCAAGCCGGAAAATGGAGCTTCCGTGGCTGCGCCGGGCGGCAAGGCTTTGTCTGGAGGCTGACTTGGGAATTAAAAGCAATCTCCCGGATGCGGAGCGAACGGTTGAGCTTTTGCTTTTGCAGCTGGCTGCGCAGCCGGAGGGCGGCGTATGATCCCTGTCAGGCAGGCCATTGTGGTTGAGGGCCGTTACGACAAAAACAAGCTCAGTCAAATCTTCGACACGCTGATTGTCCCGGTGCACGGGTTTTCGGTATTTAAAGACAAAGAGCTGATTTCCATGCTCAGGCGGCTGGCGCAGGAGCGGGGCATCATTGTCCTGACCGACCCGGACGGGGCAGGACTGCTCATCCGCAATTATCTGCGCACGGTCATTCCGCAGGGGGAAGTATACCATGCATATGTCCCGCAAAAACCGGGGAAAGAGCGCAGAAAGACCGCAGCGTCCAAGGAAGGGTATCTGGGTGTGGAAGGGATCGGCGAGGAAGAACTGATTGCGGCCATCCGGCATTGCGGCGCTTCCGGCGAGACGCCGGAAGCGGCGTTTGAACCGATTTCTGCAGCGGACTTATATTCGCTGGGGCTGTGCGGGCGCCCAAACAGCGCAAAAAAGAAAAAAGCCCTGCTCAAAAAGCTGGGGCTTCCGCAAAACCTGAGCACGGGCGCGCTGCTGCGGTATCTCAGCGGGTTTATTTCATTGGAACAGCTTGAACAGCTGGCCGGGCAGCTGGATTTGGACGGCGGACAAAAATAAAAGCGGTACGCTGAAGGCGCGTACCGCTTTTTTTATGGCTGTAATTCAATCAGAGAACCCGTCCGGAGCCGACATAGTGCGACAGATAATAGCCGCTGTTCATCGTATCAATCTTGACGACATCGCCGGGCGAGGACGCGTGGATAAACGAGCCGTTGCCGATGTAGATGCCGACATGCCCAACCTTGCTGGAACCGGCCGTGCTGCTGAAGAAGACAAGGTCACCGGCCTGCAGCTCGGATTTGTTTATCTTGGTCACGCTGGTGGAATACTGTGCCGCAGACGTGCGCTGCAGGCTGACGTTGAAGTGATCAAAGACGTATTTAGTAAAGCCGGAGCAGTCAAAGCCGGAAGGGGTGGAGCCGCCGTACACATAGCGAACGCCCAGGAAGGTCTTCGCATAGTTTACAACCTCCTGCCGTACGCCGCTGGCCGAAGAGGAAGAAGCGGCCGATGAAGCGCCGTTGCGGTTGGGAAGGGCGGAGTTGGAAACAACCTGGACATAATCGGGATGAATGTAGCCGGTGTAGGAGCCGTATGTAACCTTCAGCCAACCGTTATTGATGCCGATAATGTTGGCAACGCTGCCGCTTGTAAGACGGGTGAGAATGGTTGCCGAAGTAGAAGGTTCTGCGCGCATGTTCAGGACTTCAGTGGTGACTTTGGCTGCGCCCGGCTCGATGTTCATAACGGGGGAAAGCTCGACGTAGTCATTGCAGATATAGCCGACCTGCCCGTTGAAAGCGGCCTTGTACCAGCCGTTGGAAGCCTGATCCAAAACGCAAATGCGCTCGCCGTTGTAGAGCTTGTCCAAAACGGCGTGCGAAGTGGAAGCGCCGGCGCGGAAATTGACGGCCGAAGAGGTTTCGACTGTACCGCCCTGAACATCAAAGGCAAAAGCCGAAACAGTCATTGCGGCGGCAGTCAGCGCGCCGGCGAGCAGAACCTTGGTGAATTTCATACATTACCTCCGTGGAAAAGCGGGGGACGGGTGAAAAAGCCTATTTGCCGCTTAAAGCTCTTTCCAGCCAGACGGATGCGATATCCAGCGCGTTGTACAGCCCGTCCTTTTCAGTGGATTTTACGACTCTGTCCCGGGAACTGATCTCGGGGTCGGTCAGCTGAAGCTGCACAGAAACCCGCCCGGAGAGCTTTACGTCCTTCAGCGGCTCGGACGAGGCGACCTGCATCATGATGATGTATTTGTCGGCCATGCTCCCGTAATAGATGATGGAGTCCTTCCTCATGAGAGGGCGACCCTTGTAAGTGAGCGGAAAATCACAGCTTTGTGTTGAAGCGTTCATCAGCTTACCTCCATTCTTATTTTACCATAAAGGTAACAAAAGTCAAACAAAATAGTTACAAAAGATATACAAAAATAAGCTTCGATTTTTGTATACGCCGGAAAACCCAGTCGCTGTAAGGGTTTTGAGGGCGCAAGCAGGAGAAAAAAGGAAAAGAAAGTGTAAAAAAATGAAAGAAAAAAGGAAAAAACAGGATAAAATGTGCCAAGGGGCCGCTGCCCGGGAGCGATGAATCCAGGCATACGGCCCGCTTGCGGTTACAGACAGAATAAAAATTGCGGTAAAATCAGAAGGCGATTTTTTCCTCGATATAGTTTTTCAGCTCACAAATGGGGAGGCGTGTCTGCTGCATGGAATCGCGCTCGCGGATGGTGACGCAGCCGTCGGTTTCGCTGTCAAAATCGTATGTGACGCAGAAAGGAGTGCCGATTTCATCCTGCCGGCGGTAACGCTTTCCGATGGATCCTGCGTCGTCGAAATCACAGCAGAAGAAGCCGCAGAGCTCGTCGTGGATTTTCCGGGCCGGGTCGCTGAGTTTTTTGGAAAGGGGGAGAATGGCGCATTTGATCGGCGCAAGGGCAGGGGAGAAGCGAAGCACCACGCGGGTGTCATTCTTTTCGGCGTCGACGACTTCTTCATCGTATGCGTCGCTCAAAGCGGCGAGCACCATGCGGTCAACACCCACAGAGGGCTCAATGCAGTACGGCAGATAATGCTCGCCGGTTTCCGCGTCAAAATACTCCATGTTTTGTCCCGAAGTGGTCTGGTGAGCCTTCAGGTCAAAATCTGTGCGCGAAGCAACACCCCAAAGCTCGCCCCAGCCGAAGGGGAAGAGATATTCAATATCTGTGGTCGCGTTGGAGTAGTGTGAGAGTTTTTCTTTTTCGTGGTCACGATAGCGGAGGTTTTCCGCAGAAAGCCCAATGTCGTGCAGAAAATCCATGCAGGTGCGCTTCCAAAAGTCAAACCAATCAAGCTCCGTGCCGGGGCGGCAGAAAAACTCAAGCTCCATCTGCTCAAACTCGCGGGTGCGGAATATAAAGTTGCCGGGGGTGATTTCATTGCGGAAGGCTTTGCCGATTTGCGCAATGCCAAAAGGTATTTTTTTGCGGCTGGTGCGCTGTACGTTTTTGAAGTTTACAAAAATACCCTGAGCAGTTTCCGGACGGAGATAGATTTCTGATTTGGAGTCCTCGGTAATGCCAAGGAAGGTTTTAAACATCAGGTTAAAGCTGCGGATGGGAGTGAAATCTGTGCTGCCGCAATTGGGGCACTTAATGCCGTTTTCTTTAATAAAGCGTTCCATATCGCCAAAGTCCAGGCTGTCCGGCTCATGTCCGCAAAATTCTTCAATCAGATTGTCGGCGCGATGGCGGGTGCGGCAGGATTTGCAGTCCATCAAGGGATCGGAAAAACCGCCGACGTGGCCGGAAGCAACCCATACCTGAGGATTCATTAAAATGGCGCAGTCCAAACCGACATTATAGGGAGATTGCTGGACAAAGCGCTTCCACCAGGCTTTTTTTACGTTATTTTTCAGTTCAACACCCAACGGTCCGTAGTCCCAAGTGTTGGAAAGTCCACCGTAAATTTCGCTGCCGGCATAAACAAAACCGCGCCCTTTACACAGGGAAACCAGCTTGTCCATGGTTTTGTCGGCATTCTTCATAAGATATCCCTCCAAAAGATAAATCACACTGGATAAAAAATGCGCATTATTTATTTATCGTATCCCAACCGACAGGGATTGTCAAGTGATTTAAATTGCGATATAATATTATACGCGTTTGATGAAAAAGTCCAGAAGAAGCCGGCAGAGGGAAAAGTGTGCTGAAACGGCATGCAGGCAATGCCAAATGCATGATTTCATGAAAATATCACCGGGTGCAGCGCAGTTGGTAGCGCGCCTGCTTTGGGAGAATACGCCCAGGCCACCCCACAACTTCATATCCGGGTGTAGCGCAGTTGGTAGCGCGCCTGCTTTGGGAGCAGGATGCCGCAGGTT
>CANUCM010000020.1 GCA_947856675.1 uncultured Clostridia bacterium
GGCACCGGTTACGCCAAATGCGGCGGCAACTACGGCGGCAGCCTCAAGGCGCAGGAAAAAGCGCAGAAGCTGGGCTACAACCAGGTTTTGTGGCTGGACAGCGTCGAGCAGAAGTACGTCGAGGAAGTCGGCGCGATGAACATGATGTTCAAAATCGACGGGGAAATTGTTACGGCGCCGCTGGACGGAACCATTCTGCCCGGCGTGACGCGCGACAGCTGCCTGCAGCTTCTGCGCGACTGGGGTCTGCGCGTGTCCGAGCGCAAGCTGTCGATTGACGAGCTTGTTTCGGCATCCCTTTCGGGCAAGCTGGAAGAGGCCTTTGGCTGCGGCACGGCGGCGGTCATTTCGCCGGTCGGCGAGATTTATTACAAGGGCCAGAAGCACGTCATCAACAATTTTGAAATCGGTGAGGTTTCCCAGAAGCTGTATGACACGCTGACGGGGATTCAGTGGGGCCGCCTGCCCGATACGCACGGCTGGACCCGCGAAGTCCGCTGATTTTCAAAGGGGCTGTTGTCCGCCGGAAAGCCTGTTTTCAGGCTTTCCGGTTTTTTACTGCCTTTTTGGGGGGCTTAGGAACTTTTTCTTTGCCAAGTGCGTCAAAGTGGAGTATAATAAGCAAGATCTGTACCATCGCATGTTGGAGGGTTCCTGATGAAAAAACCAGGGCGGCCGGCGTTTTTGCTGGCGTTGTGTTTTATACTGAGTGCCTGCGGACCGGCGCAGCAGCCGTCTGAGCCGCAGCAGCCGTCCCAGGAGGAGGAAGAGGTGTCGCTTCCCGAGCGCTTTTCGATGCCGCAGTCTGCGGGCGTTGACTGGAACGACGCGCCGGCGGACGGTGCGGGCACCGGGGAAATTGCGCCGGAAGCGACGGCTTTTCCTTCTTACACCTATGCGGTGTCCGAGTATTATGAGCTGGCAGACGGGCAATATTCCACCGTGCCGGACGAAAACGGCGTCGTGCTGTCGCAGAAGTCCATTAAAATCACGGGCCTGCGCAACCAGATACTGCAAAACCGCCTGAACGACCTGATAGAAACGCAGGTGCAGGAGCTGTCTTCGGCGGAGCCTTCGGTCGACGCGGCTGCGCTGAGCGGCATGGCGGCGGAAAACGGGGCGGAAAAGGCATACGTCAGCCGGCAGGTGCGCGTCAGCGCGCAGGTATCGGGCCGGGTGCTGTCGCTGTGCTTTACGAGGGACGATACGCTGCAGCTGCTCGACGCCCGCGGCCTCAGCATTTCGGTTGAAACGGTTCCGGTTTTGGCGCAGGAACGAAGCCAGTACATGTTTGACATGTACGACGGGCGCCAGCTGAAGCTGTGCGACCTGTTTTTTGAAAACGCGCCGTATGTGCAGGCGGTTGACGAGGCGCTTTCCGGGCAGCTGGAGGAGCTGAAGGAGCAGGGCCTGCTCAAGCGCGCCTTTTGCGGCCTGCCGCAGGATTATCCGTATATCTCGGCGGAAGAGGGCGTTATCAGCGTGTGGTTCCCTGCGGACAACCCCTATACCGCGTCAGAGCAGGTGTTTTCCGCGGGGCCCGAAGTGCTGTATACCATGTGCAGCGTCCTGTATGAGGACCCCTCGGCCTTTTTGACCGAGCAGGTCCGGATTGAGCGTTTTGCGCTGCAGCGCAGGGTTTCGGTTTCGGCGCATGTGTTTGCGCCGGCTGCCGCAAGCGGAGAAGAAACCCTGTATTCACCCCGCCTGAACGGGGGCGCAGAGCCGTCCGTGCTGGCGGCCATCAATGCGGGGCTGGACGCCATTGAAGCGCGCTATACCGTGCCGGACTACCTGCCGCCCGAGATGCTGCCGCAGTGGGAAGCCCGCAGCAGCAGCTCGGTGTATGTGACATACCACGCGCTGAGCAGCTATTTCTGCGTGCAGTATATTACGGTGATATCGGGAGGGTCGGGCAGCGTTTCATACAGCGAATATGCCACGTTTGACCTGGTGTCCGGGCGCCGGCTTTCGGCGGCCGACCTGCTTGTCCCTTCGGAGGAGCTGACGCAGCTCTTGCAGGAAAAGGGCATTGTGCAGCCGCTGGAGGAGCTGACAAACGTGATGGTTGGGTATGGTTTTGACGTCATTTTGCCGGGGACCAATACAGCAGAAGGCAGCGTATACATTCCGGCGCAGCACTTCCGCTTTGGTGGTGTGGAAGGAGGCGGTGCGCAGTGAAGCGCTGGATGATTCTTCTTCTGCTGCTCCTGCTTTGCTGTGCGGGCTGCGAAGAGCAGACCGGTGAGGCCGGCGAAGCCGGGGAGCCGGAGCAGACGCCGCAGACGTCGGAAGCGGGCACACAGACACTGCCGCGCATGGGCGGGACGCTCATGCTGCAGCCGCTGTCCGAGGCGCTGACGCAGTACCTTGCGGGCTCGACGCCCGAGCAGGCGGCCGGGCAGGCGCAGCACACCTCGCTGGAGCAGGCGCTGGCCGCGCTGCAGGACGGCTCGTGCGACATTTTGTTTACCGGGCAGCTCGGGCAGGCCGAAGGGCTTGAGCAGGTGGCCATTGCGCGCGACGCGCTGGTATTTCTCACGGGTGAGGACAATCCCGTGACCAACCTTTCCGGCGATCAGCTGCGGGCGGTGTATACGGTCGGCGCGGTTGACTGGGGCAGCCTCGGCGGCACGCCGGGCGCGGTGATTGCCTGCCAGCCGCCGGAGGACTCGCAGGCGGGCCGTCTGCTGAGCGGATTTATGGGCGAGGGTGCGCAGCTCGTGCAGCCGCCCCGCGAGCTGAAGGTCGGCTCGTCGGGCGAGCCGGTGGTGTCCGATATGCCATACCGCGCGGATGCGGCTTTTCTGGGCTGCTCCATGTTCTACTATGAAAACACAGCGGCGTCTTCCGGGTCAAAAATCCTGTCGGTAGACGGCGTCGTGCCGACGGAAGACAGCATTTCTTCGGGGCAGTACCCCGCGACGTGCGAGTATTATGCGGTGTTCCGCGCCGATGAACAGGAAGGCTCGGCAGTGCGCCAGCTGGTGGCTTTCCTGGTGTCCGATGAAGGGCAGGCCCTTGTGAAGGCGGCGGGATATGTGCCGCTGCGCGATGTGGAGTGACAGATATGGCAGAAATATTTCATGAAAAGCAAATCGTTCTTTCCGACTGCGAATGCGATTTGAACGGAAGGGTCAAGCCGGGCAGTCTTTTGCGGCATGTGCAGCGCGTCAGCACGGAGCACTGTGACGCATGGGGGCTGACGGCGCAGCGGTTTGAGCAGACGGGCACGGCGTTTCTTCTGTCCAAGGTTTCGCTGCACGTGACGGAAACCATGGGCATCGGCGCGCGGCTGCGTCTTGTGACCCGGCCGGCCGCGCCGCGCCGGGCGGTGTTCTGCCGGTTTACCGAAGTGCTGGATGAACAGGGCCGCAGCGCGGCTTCGGTGGATTCCCGCTGGATTTTGGTCGATCGGAAAAGCCGGCGCATTCTTCGCTGCGCGCCTGCGGAGCTGGGCTTTCCCGAGCTTCCGGAAAGCGTGCCGTCCCACACGCTGACCATGCGGCGTGCAGACGGCGTGCAGCCGGCCGGGGCTGTCCGGGCTTCCTTTTGCCGCTGCGATGTCAACCGGCACATGAACAACGCCGAATACGCCGATGTGGTGTGCGACGCGCTGCCGGGCGCCTGGATGGAAAAGCGCCCGCTGCGCGGCCTGACGCTGGCGTATCACCATGAGCTTGCGCTGGAGCAGAGTATGGAGCTTGCGCTGGGCACGCTGCCGGATGACGGGTTTTATCTTTCCGGCACCTGCGGCGAACAGCTGATTTTTGAGGCCAACGCCTGGTTTTAAACAAAAGAAAAAAAGCCGCGCCCAAAGGGTGCGGCTTTTTGCGTTTCAGGACTGTGAAAGCTCGCGGGCAGCCTGTTCCGCCTCGTCGAGAAAGGCTTCCCACTGTTCGGGGTGCTCGACAAAATACACAGGGCACAGCTTGCCGGTGACGTCATAGTGGCGTATGACGTCCTCGCGCTTCAGATCATAGGCGTTCATCAAAAAGGCGGTCAGGCGGACGAGGCTGTCGTAGGTCGCGTCGGTAAAGGCGCCGTCGGCCCGGGGGTGGCAGCACTCGATGGACAGCGTGTCAGAGTTGCGGCTGTTGGAGCAGTATGCCACCTCGTCGGGCGGAACGTTGAGCAGCACTTCGCCCTCGAGGCCGATAAGGAAATTGCTGCTGGCATAGGTCTCGCCCGTTTTGGCCAG
>CANUCM010000021.1 GCA_947856675.1 uncultured Clostridia bacterium
TCTCTGTCCCGGACGGGCTTGCTTGATACCTTCATAGAAGCTCTGCCGGGTCACCTCCAGAAGCCTCTGCGCTTCCGGCGTCACTTGGCCCGCCGCAAAGGTTGCGGCGCAGTCACCGTGATAGCCGCGGTAGATGGCCCCGACATCTATTTTGACCAGATCGCCCTGCTGGATTTTGCGCGGGCCGGGAATGCCGTGGATAACCTCGTCATTCACCGAGCAGCAAATCGCGGCCGGAAAGCCGCCGTATCCAAGGAACGAGGGAACCGAGCCGCACTGCTTGAGAAACCTGCGCACCTCGTGGTCAATTTCCCTTGTGGTGATTCCGGGCTCGACCAGGCTGCCCGCCAGGGCTCTCGCCTCGGCGGCCAGCCGGCCGGCCTCACGCATGAGAGAAATCTCATGCGCTGATTTAATTTTGATCATAATGCGACACCCAGCGCTTCCGACACCAGACGTACCGTGTCCGAAAGCTTAGGCTGTCCCTGTACCTTTTTCAGCTTGCCCTGCGCGCTGTAATATTCCTTGATGGGCTCGGTCTGCTTATGGTACACCGCAAGGCGGGACCGCACAGTCGCGGGCTCGTCGTCATGACGGATGGACAGATGCGCGCCGCATTTGTCACAGACATCCGCCGTTTTGGGCGGGTTGTCGGTAACATGATAGCTCGCCTGGCACTTGGGACACGTCCGGCGGCCGCTCATGCGGTGCAGAATGGTGTCGTCGTCTACCTCAATGGACAGCGCGGCGTCGACGTGCACAATGCCGTCCAGCGCCTGTGCCTGCTGCAGCGTGCGCGGAAAGCCGTCAAAGATAACGCCGTGCGCGCAGTCGGGCTGTTTGAGCCGCTCGGCCACCAGACTGCACACCAGCTCATCCGGCACAAGGCTGCCTGCGTCCAGCAGGGCTTCCACCTTGCGCCCCAGCTCGGTGCCCGCCGCAACCGCCTGCCTCAGAAGGTTGCCGGTGGAGAGGATGGGGATGTTCAGCGCATGTTGAATCTTTTCGGCTTGCGTACCTTTCCCGGCGCCGGGGGCGCCCAGTAAAACAAGATTCATACCAAACTCCAGTTTCTCCGCAGGGCTTACTCGAGGAAGCCCTTGTAATGACGCATCAGCATCTGACCCTCGACGGCCCGGACGGTCTCGAGCGCGACACCGACCAGAATGAGCACCGACGTGCCGCCGATGGCCAGGCCGCCCATGCCCTTGATGTTACTCATAATCAGCGGGAAAATCGCGATAACCGCCAGGAACAAAGCGCCCATCAGCGTGATCTTGTTGAGCACGCGCTGGATAAAGTCGCTCGTCGGCTTGCCGGGACGGAAGCCCGGAATAAAGCCGCCGTTCTTCTTGAGGTTGTTGGCCACCTCGATGGGGTTGAACTGAATGGTGGCGTAGAAATACGCAAAGCCGAGAATGAGCAGGAAATACACGATGATATACGCCGGGCTGCCCTGCTGGAACGCATTGAGGAACCGGTCCCAGAACCCGCCCTCGGCGGGCGACAGGAAGCTGCCGATGGTGGCCGGCACCGTGATGATGGTGCTGGCGAAGATGATGGGCATGACGCCCGCCATGTTGACCTTCATGGGCAGGTTGGTCGACTGGCCGCCGTACATCTTGCGGCCGACGACGCGCTTGGCGTACTGCACCGGAATGCGGCGCTCGGCGTTTGTGATGAACACGATAAAGGCTATCATCGCAATGGCAATGACTAAAATGAGCAGCATTCTGACAATGTCAAGCGAGCCGCTCTTCATTCCCTCGACCAGCGCGGTGACCATCGCGGGGCCGCGGCTGACAATGCCGCAGAACAGAATGATCGAAATGCCGTTGCCGATGCCCTTTTCGTTGATCTGCTCGCCCAGCCACATGATAAAGGCCGAGCCCGCCGTAAAGGTCATGATGATGACGATGGCGCTCCACGCATCGGTGCGGGTCAGCACCTGATAGCTCTTGAGCAGGATATAATAGCTGAAGCCCGTGACAATGGCCAGCACCACCGTGACGTACCGGGTGATGGACGCAATTTTCTTGCGCCCTTCTTCTCCGCCCTCCTTGACCATGCGCTCGAGCGCCGGAATGGCAACCTGCAGAAGCTGCATGATAATGGAGGCGTTGATATACGGGTAAACCGACAGGGCAAAAATGGAAGCCTGCGAAAAGCCGCCGCCCGACAGCACGTTGAAGTAGCCGATGAGCGTGTCGGCCTGCGCCTTGAAAGCTTCGGTCAGCGCGGGGGTGTCCACATAGGGCACAAAAATGGTATAGCCAAAGCGGTACATCACGATGCACGCGATGACAAACAGCAGCTTTTTGCGCAGATCGGGGATCTTCCATGCGCCTTTGATGGTCTCAAGCACGGCTTAGATCACCTCCGCCTTTCCTCCCGCGGCTTCAATTTTCTCCTTTGCCGAGGCAGTGATGCCGGCAGCCTTGACAGTCAGCTTTTTGCTCAGCTCACCGGTGCCCAGCACACGGAAGCCGTCCAGCGTTTTTTTGACCAGTCCCTTTTCAGCCAGAAGCTCAAAAGTGACCTCGGTGCCGTTATCAAAGCTGTTCAGGACGTTCAGGTTGATTTCGGCGTATTTTTTGGCAAACACGTTGTTAAAGCCGCGCTTGGGAAGACGGCGGGTCAGGGGCATCTGGCCGCCCTCAAAACCGGGGCGTACGCCGCCGCCGCTGCGGGCCCACTGGCCCTTATGGCCACGGCCGGCGGTCTTGCCGTTGCCGGTGCCGATGCCGCGGCCCTTGCGCTTGCCGGCCTTGACACTGCCGGCGGCCGGGGAAAGTTCATTCAGTTTCATCGCAGCATCCCTCCTTAGTTGCATTCTTCGACCTTCAGAAGATAGCCGATCAAAGCAATCTTCCCCTGGGTCTGGGGGTTGTTGGGCTGCACGGTAACATTGCCGATCTTGTGAAGTCCCAGCGACTGGGCGGTGGCGATGTGCTTATCCAGCCGGCCATTCAGGCTCTTCACCAGAGTGATTTTCAAGCTGTTCATAGCGACATCCTCCTCACTTTACAAGCTCTTCAGCCGGAATGCCGCGCACAGCCGCGACCTGCTGGGCGTCGCGCAGCGACTTGAGCCCTTCCATCGTGGCGGTGACGACGTTCTGCGGGTTGTTCGAGCGCAGGCACTTGGTGCGGATGTCCTTAATGCCTGCCATCTCGACCACGGCGCGGACCGGGCCGCCGGCGATGACGCCGGTACCGGGGGCGGCGGGCTTGAGCAGCACGCGCGCAGCGCCGAACTTGCCCAGCACCTCATGCGGAATGCTGGTGCCGCTGATTGAAATTTTCACCAGGTTTTTCTTGGCATCCTCGATGCCCTTGCGGATCGCGTCGGGAACTTCGGAGGACTTGCCAAGGCCGAAACCGACAATGCCGTTTCCGTCGCCGACCACGACCAAAGCCGAAAACTTGAAGATACGGCCGCCCTTGACCGTCTTGGATACGCGATTGAGGGCAACTACCTTCTCTGTCAGCTCAAGGGCCGAGGCGTCTATTAACTTAGCCATTTACAGATCCTCCCTTAAAACTTGAGTCCGCCCTCGCGGGCGCCTTCTGCAAGTGCCTTAACGCGTCCGTGGTAGAGATAACCGCCGCGGTCAAACACTACATTTTCAATACCGGCCTTCAAAGCCCTTTCGGCAATCATGCCGCCCAGCTTCTTTGCAGCCTCGACGTTTCCGCCGTAAGCGCCGAAGTCCTTCTCGTTGGTGGCGGCTGCGGCCAGGGTCTTGCCGACCTGGTCGTCTATGACCTGGGCATAGATGTGCTTTGCGCTGCGGAAGACCACGAGCCTGGGCCTTTCGGCCGTGCCCGAAATATGGGCGCGCACTCTCTTATGCCTCTTCAGCCTCTGGGCATTGGAATCATACTTCTTAACCATTTATGCGCACCTCCTTATTTCTTCTTGGCTCCGGTCTTGCCTTCCTTGCGGCGCACGACCTCACCGGTATACCTGATGCCCTTGCCCTTGTAAGGCTCGGGGGGCCTTTTCTTGCGCACGTCGGCGGCAAACTGACCGACCAGCTGCTTATCGACGCCGCTGATGATTATCTTGTTGGGCGCCGGGGACTCAATGGTGATCCCGGGAACGGGATCTACCAGGACCTGATGGGAATAACCTATATTCATCTGAAGCTGCGTGCCTGCCATAGCCACACGGTAGCCGACGCCG
>CANUCM010000022.1 GCA_947856675.1 uncultured Clostridia bacterium
GCGGCACAAACAGAATCAGCGCGACGCGGCCGTTGCCGATGGAGGCCTGCTCGCGCTCAAACGACATGTAATATGAGCACTTGGCGACGCCGGTGATGGTCAGGCCGGTGCCGCGCAGGGTGTCTTCGAGGTCCTGGTTGTCGGGGGCGAAGGTCAGGGTGCTGTCCTGCCCGGCGCCCTCGACGGGCACTTTTTCCTCGAGCATTAAGCACTCGCCCGCAGCGCCCGGGAAGCGGCCGCATGTAAGCTCCAGCTGGTTTATGGCGCTGCCGTCGCTCTGTGCGTCCATGTCGACGCCGTGGATGCGCGCCACGACGGTGTCGCCGTTTTCGAGCGACACCAGAAGGTCGGCGCTTTTCAGGCCCTCGGCCCGCTGCACGCCTTCGGTGTCCGCCACGGCCCCGACGTCCTCCTGGCAAAAGCCCATGGTCGAAAGCAGGCGGATGTCCATCAGGCGGGTGCTGTCGTAATAGGCGTCGGCCGAGGCCAGCATGTCGGGGGTGGTGGACAAAAGCCCGGCCAGGAACCCGACGCCCAGTGCCGTGATGCAGAAAATGGCCAGAAACCGCGGCAGTGAAGCGCGGACTTCGCGCATGATATTTTTAAGGTAATTTTTTTTCACTACCACTCGATCCTTTCCACCGGGAGGGGCTCGGGGTTGAGCACACAATTTTCGGCGCGGCCGTTTTTAATGGAGATGACGCGGTCGGCCATGGCGGTGATGGCCTGGTTGTGGGTGATGACGACGACGGTTTTGCCGCTTTTGCGGCAGGTCTGCTGCAAAAGCGCGAGCACGGACTTGCCGGTCTGGTAGTCGAGCGCGCCGGTGGGCTCGTCGCAGAGCAGGATTTTGGGGTTTTTGCACAGGGCGCGGGCGATGGACACGCGCTGCTGCTCGCCGCCGGAAAGCTGGGCGGGGAAGTTGTTCTGCCGCTCCTCAAGCCCGACCTCGCGCAGCACCTCGGCGGGGTCGAGGGGCTCGCGGCAGATTTCGCTGGCCAGCTCGACGTTTTCCAGCGCCGTCAGGTTCTGCACAAGGTTGTAAAACTGAAAGACAAAGCCGACGTCATAGCGGCGGTAGCGCGTCAGCTCGCGGTCGTTGAGCGAGGAAATGACCGTGTCCCCCAGCACGATGCGCCCCTCGTCGCAGGTGTCCATGCCGCCGAGCATGTTGAGCACGGTGGTTTTGCCCGCGCCGGACGGCCCGACGATGACGCAGAACTCGCCCTCTCTAATCTCAAAGGAGATGTGGTCGGCCGCGGCGATGCGCGTCTGCCCCATCTGATAAAACTTGCATACGTTGTCAAAGGTGATAAAACTGCTCATTTTGCCATTCCTTTCTGCCAAAAGGGATGAAAACTGTACCTTTAATCATATCGCGAAAGGTTTTTTATGTCAACCGCGGCGCGCGGGCGGGCAGGGCGGTTCTTGACTTTTGTACAGGCCTCCCCTACAATGAAGCCAGGACGCCCGCCGGCGCGGCGGATGAAACGGAGAGATAGCATGTCAAAGCCCCACTACAGCAAAATGGGCGAGATGCCGGTCGGCCGGCTGCTCGTTTCCATGTCGGTCCCCATTATGATTTCCATGCTGGTCCAGGCGCTTTACAACGTGGTGGACAGCATTTTTGTCGCACAGCTCAGCGAAGACGCCCTGACCGCCGTGTCGCTGGCCTTTCCCGTGCAGAACCTCATGATAGGCTTCAGCGTGGGGACGGGCGTCGGCATGGCGTCGCTTTTGTCGCGGTCGCTGGGCGCGCGGGACATGGACGAGGTGCGCTTTGCCGCACAAAACGGCATTTTT
Source organism: uncultured Clostridia bacterium (assembly GCA_947856675.1). Taxonomy (GTDB): domain Bacteria; phylum Bacillota; class Clostridia; order Oscillospirales; family Butyricicoccaceae; genus Ventrousia. The sequence goes on from CANUCM010000022.1 coordinate 1,804, forward strand.
CTGCAGCTTTTGAGCTGGGCGGCCTTTTTGCTGTTCGGCCTTTTCTTTTCCGGCGCGTTTCTGCGCGCGCAGCAGGCGGGCGAGGCCATCACGCGCATGGGCGAGCAGTACCTGTTTATCGTGACGGTCTTTTCGCCGGGGCTGTTTATCGCCGTCTGCTATGAGCGTCTTTTGCAGTCGACGGGGCGCACCACCCTTTCGATGGTAGCGCAGCTGTGCGGCGCTGTGACCAACATCGTGCTTGACCCGCTGTTCATTTTCGGGCTGGGGCCGGTGCCGGCCATGGGCGTGCGCGGCGCGGCCATCGCCACGGTGCTCGGGCAGATGGTGGGCGCCGGCGTGGGCATTTACCTGAACCACCGCTGCAACCCCGAACTGCCCGTCAGCATGCGTGCTTTCCGGCCGCGCGGGCGCACCATCGGCCGCATTTACGCCGTGGGCCTGCCCTCCATCGTCATGCAGTCCATCGGCTCTGTGATGGTCTTTTTCCTCAACAAAATCCTCATCGCCTTTTCGGGCACCGCCGTGGCCGTACTGGGCGTGTACTTCAAGCTGCAGAGCTTTGTCTTCATGCCGGTGTTCGGTCTCAACAACGGGCTTGTGCCCATCATCGCCTACAACTACGGCGCCAAAAACCGCGCGCGGCTGATCCACGCGGCGCTTTTGGGGCTTTCCTCGGGCTTTTGCATTTCGCTTTTGGGCTTTGCGCTGTTCCAGCTGGCGCCGCAGTGGCTTCTCGGGCTGTTTGACGCGTCGGCCGACATGCTGGCCCTCGGCGTGCCGGCGCTGCGCATCATCAGCCTTTCCTTCCTGCTCGCCGGGCTGTCCATCGTGGCAAGCTCGGTGTTCCAGGCGCTGGGCAACGGCGTGTACAGCCTTGTCATTTCGGCGCTGCGGCAGCTTTGCGTGCTGCTTCCGTGCGCGCTTTTGTTCGCGCGCCTTTACGGGGTAAGCAGGGTGTGGTTTGCCTTTCCCGTGGCCGAAGCCTTTGCGCTTTTGCTGTGCGCGGCCTTTCTCACGCACGTCTGGCGCACCAAAATACGCTGTTTGTAAAGGGAGTGTTTCTGATGCATCGCGCCTTTGAAGCCATCGAAGACATCGTGCGGCACGACGCCGGCGGCCGCGGCCTGGCCGGCTGCGTCCCGCGGGAGGACCTTGCGCGTCTGGCGCACAGCCTGGCCCATGCCCGGCGCACCATCATCGTCACGGGCTTTCCCGTCACGGGCTGCGGCGTGGGCGAAACCGACGGCCCGCCGGGCGCGGCGGGCATCGCGCGCCTGATGCACGCGCTGGGCAGCGAGGTCTGTGTCGCCACCGACGAGCAGAGCCGCGCGCTGACCGCGGCGGCGCTTTCCGTGTGCTGCCCGCAGGCGCAGCTTGTGTGCATTCCAAACGACGGGGCGCAGGAGGCCTGCCGCGCGCTGAGCGAGCGGGTGCGCCCCACCCACGTCATCGCCATCGAGCGCCCGGGCAAGGGGCTTGACGGACATTTCCACAACGCGCGCGGCGAAATCATCGACAGCCTGTGCGCCGACACCGACGCGCTTTTGCGCACGCCCGGCGCGGTGAGCGTCGCCATCGGCGACGGCGGCAACGAGCTGGGCATGGGGGCTCTGCGTCCTTATATTGAAAAGAGCGTTGTGCACGGCCGCAAAATCTGCGCCCGCGAGCGCGCGCGCTTTACGCTGGTTTCCGGCGTGTCCAACTGGTGGAGCTGGGGGCTGTGCGCTCTGATGTCGCTGCACCTTGAGCGTGCGCTTTTGCCCGGCGACGCCGAGGAGCGCGCCCTGGTGCACGCGGTGGTGGAGGCGGGCGGCGTCGACGGCGTGACGCGCCGGCGCGAGCCGACGGTCGACAGCCTGTCGCTTGAGCAGAACCTCGCGGTGCTGCACGCGCTGCGGAAGCTGGTCCAATAACATAAAAAGAGAGGTGCTTTGCCTTGCAAAACCCAAACGATCCGCGTACGCTGCGGCGGTTTACCGATTCCTCGGCGCTGCGCGTGTATTTTCGCCAAAACCCCGTGCCGCAGCCGACGGCGGGGCTGGTGCCCGGCTGCGCGCAGATAAACCTCGTCACGCTGCCGCGTGAGTACGCCTACGATTTTCTGCTGTTTGCCCAGCGCAACCCCCGCGCCTGCCCGGTGCTCGAGGTGACCGAGCCGGGCGCGCGCGAGTTTTGCGAGCTGGCGCCGGGCAGCGACATCGCCCGCGATTTCCCGCTGTACCGCGTGTACAAAAGCGGGCTTTTGGACAGCGAGCCGCGCTCGGTCGAGCATCTGTGGCGCGACGATCTGGTGTCCTTTGCCATCGGGTGCAGCTTTTCCTTTGAGTGGGCGCTCATGCGCGCGGGCATCCCCATCCGCCACATCGAGGAAAACCGCAACGTGCCCATGTACCTGACCAACATCCCGTGCAAAAGCGCGGGCATTTTCTCCGGCTGCATGGTGGTGTCCATGCGCCCCATCCCCGGACGCCTGGTGCCGCTGGCCGTGACCACGACGGCGCGCATGCCGCGCGTGCACGGCGCGCCGGTGCACGTCGGCGACCCCGCCGCCATCGGCATCAAAAACCTCGACTGCCCCGACTTCGGCGACCCGGTGACGATAAACCCCGGCGAGGTGCCGGTGTTCTGGCCGTGCGGCGTGACGCCGCAGGCCGCCGTCATGCGTTCGCGGCCGTGGCTGGCCATTACCCACGCGCCGGGGCACATGCTGGTGTGCGACGTTAAAAACGCCGATTTGATGGATTGATTTTTTAAATAAAAGGGAGGCTTTTTCATGCCGAAAATCGATCTCAACTGTGACCTGGGCGAGAGCTACGGCGCTTTTTCCGTGGGCATGGACAGCGAGGTGATTCCGCTCATCACCTCGGCCAACGTCGCCTGCGGCTGGCACGGCGGCGACCCGGTCGTCATGAACCGCACCGTCGAGCTGTGCCGGCGCTTCGGCACGGGGGTGGGGGCGCACCCGTCCTACCCCGATCTGATGGGCTTTGGCCGGCGCGACATGAACCTTTCGCCCGAGGAGGTGCGCATGTATGTGCGCTACCAGGTGGGCGCGCTTTCGGCCTTTTGCCGGGCGCAGGGCGTTTTGCTGCGCCATGTCAAGCCGCACGGGGCGCTGTACAACGCGATGGCGCGCACATACGAGCTGGCGCAGGCCGTGTGCCTGGGCGTGCGCGACTGCGGCGAGGATTTGATTTTGATGGCGCTGGCCGGCTCGCAGGCCGTGCGCGCCGCCAGGGATACCGGGCTGAGGGTCGCGCAGGAGGTTTTTGCCGACCGCGCCTATGAGGAGGACGGCTCGCTCGTCAGCCGGCGCAAGCCGGGCGCCATGATAAAAGACCCCGCCGAAGCCGCCGCGCGCGTTGTGCGCATGGTGACCGAGGGCCGGGTGTGCGCCGTCACCGGCCGCGAAATAGAGATTGAGGCCCATTCGGTGTGCGTGCACGGCGACAGCCCCGAGGCGCTTGCGTTTGTGCAGAGCATCCGCGAGGCGCTTGTGGCGCGCGGCATCACCCTTGCCCCTTTGTGCGAGGTGGTGTGACATGCTGCGCATCGAGCCTTTGGGCGACGGCGCGCTGAGCGTTGTGCTGGGCGAGCACATCGGCCAGGACGTTTCGGCGCGCGTTGCCCGCCTGTTTGACCTTTTGAGCAAGGCCCCGCCCGAGGGGCTTTTGGAGCTGACGCCGACCTACTGCGCGCTGTGCGTGCAGTACGACGTGCAGCGCACCTCGGGCGCGCGCCTTTCGGAGCACATCCTCGCGCTTGAGGGGCAGCTTTCCGGCGCGGGCGCGCAGCTTTCCGGCCCGGTGGTCGACATCCCCGTGCTGTACGGGGGGGTGCAGGGGCCGGATCTCGCCTTTGTGGCGCAAAACGCCGGCATGAGCGAGCAGGAGGTCATCGCCGCGCACGCTTTGCCGCTGTATCCTGTGTACATGCTGGGCTTTACGCCGGGGTTTCCGTACCTCGGCGGCATGGACAAGCGGCTGAGCGCGCCGCGGCTTGAAACGCCGCGCGTGCGCATCCCGGCGGGCAGCGTCGGCATTGCCGGCGCGCAGACGGGCATTTACTCCGTCGCCTCGCCGGGCGGCTGGCGCATCATCGGGCGCACGCCGCTTGCGCTGTTTGACCCCGCGCGGGCCGAGCCGTTTCTTTTGTCGGCGGGGGACCGGGTGCGCTTTGTGCCGATAGACCGCGAGCAGTACCTCGCGCTGAAAGGGGATGACGAGCCGTGCTGACCGTTTTGACCCCCGGGGCCTTTACCACCGTGCAGGACGCCGGGCGCTACGGCTACCAGCGCTTCGGCGTGCCGGTGTGCGGCGCGATGGACATGCAGGCGCTGGCCCTCGCCAACCTTCTCGCGGGCAACGAGCCGGGCGAAGCGGCGCTCGAGCTGACGGGCGCGGGCTGCGCCGTGCGCTTTGAAAGCCCCAACATTTTTGCGCTCTCCGGCGCGGACTTTTCGCCGCGCCTTTCGGGAAAAAGCATTGAAACGGGGCGCGCCGTGCTGGCGCAAAAGGGCGATATTCTGGAGCTGGGCTTTGCAAAGGGCGGCTTCCGCGGCATTCTGGCCGTGGCGGGCGGCTTTGACATAGAACCCGTCATGGGCAGCCGTTCGACCTGCCTCAAGGGGGGCTTCGGCGGGCTTGAGGGCCGCGCGCTGCGCGCGGGCGACCGCCTGCCCTTCCGCGAGCCGCAGCTGTGGCTGCCCAATCTCCCCGAGCGCACCGCCCCGCGCGGCGAGCCCCCCGGCCTGCCGCTGCGCATTGTGCTCGGCCCGCAGCTTGAGCGCTTTTCCGAGCGCGGCGTGCGCAGCTTTCTCGCGGGCGAGTACACCGTGACGCCCAAAAGCGACCGCATGGGCTGCCGCCTTGAGGGCCCGGCCATCGAATACGCCCCCGGCTGCGACGGCAACATCATTTCCGACGGCATCGTCCGCGGCTCGGTGCAGGTGCCCTCCGGGCAGCCCATCGTCATGATGTCCGACTGCCAGAC
>CANUCM010000023.1 GCA_947856675.1 uncultured Clostridia bacterium
CTCCGGCGACATTCTGGTCGGCAAGGTGACGCCCAAGGGCGAAACCGAGCTGACGGCCGAGGAGCGCCTGCTGCGCGCCATCTTCGGTGAAAAGGCGCGCGAGGTGCGCGATACGTCGCTGCGCGTGCCGCACGGCGAGTCGGGCATTATCGTCGACGTCAAGGTGTTCACCCGTCAGAACGGCGACGAGCTGACGCCGGGCGTCAACATGGTTGTGCGCTGCTATATTGCGCAAAAGCGCAAGATCTCCGTCGGCGACAAGATGGCCGGCCGCCACGGCAACAAGGGCGTTGTTTCGCGCATTCTCCCGCAGGAGGATATGCCGTTTTTGCCCGACGGCACGCCGCTCGACATCGTGCTGAACCCCCTGGGTGTTCCGTCGCGTATGAACATCGGGCAGGTGCTTGAAGTTCACCTTGGCTATGCGGCCAAAGCGCTGGGCATCCATGTGGCCACGCCGGTCTTTGACGGGGCGAAGGAAGAGGACATCCGCGGTCTTCTTCGCGAGGCAGGGCTGCGTGAAGACGGAAAAACCATTTTGTATGACGGCCGTACCGGCCAGCCCTTTGACAACCCGGTCACCGTCGGATATATGTACTACCTCAAGCTGCACCACCTGGTCGATGACAAGATCCATGCCCGTTCCACCGGCCCGTACTCGCTGGTGACGCAGCAGCCGCTCGGCGGCAAGGCGCAGTTCGGCGGACAGCGCTTCGGCGAGATGGAAGTGTGGGCCCTGGAGGCTTACGGCGCCGCGTACACCCTGCAGGAAATCCTGACGGTCAAGTCGGACGACATCGTCGGGCGCGTCAAGACGTACGAGTCCATTGTCAAGGGGCACAATGTGCCCAAGCCGGGCGTTCCGGAGTCCTTCAAGGTCCTTGTCAAGGAGCTTCAGTCGCTGGGCCTTGACATCCGCGTCCTGGCCAAGGACATGACGGAAATTGAGCTGGTCGACAACGATGACGACGACAGCTACGAGCGTCTGGTGCGCGGCGACAGCTACGCGAGCGATCAGGAGCTGAACGAAGCGGGCTATGGCCTGGAAAACAGCGAAGGCGAGCCCCTTGCTGCAGAGCCGGAAAATGAGGATATCTTTGAAGAAGAGCTGGTGGCCGTGCTCGAGGGCGAGAGCAGCGACGACGGCTTTGAGATGTAAGGGAAGGGAGAAGAAAAAATGGCTGAAATGACATTTGAAGCAATCAAAATTGGTCTGGCTTCTCCGGAAATGATGCGGCAGTGGTCTTACGGCGAGGTGAAAAAGCCGGAAACCATTAACTACCGCACACTGAAACCCGAGCGCGACGGTCTGTTCTGCGAGCGCATTTTTGGGCCGACAAAGGACTGGGAGTGCCATTGCGGCAAGTATAAAAAGGTGCGCTTTAAGGGAAAAATATGCGAGAGATGCGGCGTTGAGGTCACAAAGGCCAAGGTGCGCCGTGAACGCATGGGCCACATTGAGCTGGCCGCTCCCGTTTCCCACATCTGGTATTTTAAGGGCATCCCTTCCCGCATGGGCCTTCTGCTCGACATGTCGCCCAAGCTTTTGGAAAAGGTTTTGTATTTTGCCGCCTACATTGTCACGGAACCGGGCGACACGCCGCTGACCAAAAAGCAGATCCTGTTTGAAAAGGATTATCGCGATATGGTCGAAAAATACGAGGACGACTTTAAGGCCGAAATGGGCGCGGAAGCCATCAAAAAGCTGCTGGCGGAAATCGACCTTGAGCAGCTGAGCGAGCAGCTGCGCGCCGAGCTGCGCGACGCAGGCGGCCAGAAGCGCATGCGCATCACCAAGCGCCTCGAGGTTGTGGAAGCGTTCCGCGCGTCCGGCAACCGTCCCGAGTGGATGATCCTTGACGTCGTGCCGGTCATCCCGCCCGAGCTGCGCCCCATGGTTCAGCTGGACGGCGGACGCTTTGCCACAAGCGACCTCAACGATCTGTACCGCCGTGTGATCAACCGCAACAACCGCCTCAAACGCCTTTTGGAGCTGGGCGCGCCCGACATCATCGTGCGCAACGAAAAGCGCATGCTGCAGGAGGCGGTCGATGCGCTCATCGACAACGGCCGCCGCGGCCGTCCGGTGACCGGCCCCAACAACCGCCCGCTCAAGTCGTTGTCCGACATGCTCAAGGGCAAGCAGGGCCGTTTCCGCCAGAATCTGCTCGGCAAACGTGTCGACTATTCCGGCCGAAGCGTTATCGTGGTCGGGCCGGAACTGAAGATTTATCAGTGCGGCCTGCCCAAGGAGATGGCGCTGGAGCTGTTTAAGCCCTTCATCATGAAAAAGCTGGTGGAGGAAGGGCTGGCCAACAACATCAAGAGCGCCAAAAAGATGGTCGAGCGCGCCCGGACGGAGGTGTGGGACGCGCTGGAAGAAATCATCAAGGAGCACCCCGTCATGCTCAACCGCGCCCCGACCCTGCACCGCCTGGGCATTCAGGCGTTTGAACCCATTCTGGTCGAGGGGCGCGCCATCAAGCTGCACCCGCTGGTCTGCACAGCGTTCAACGCCGACTTTGACGGCGACCAGATGGCGGTTCACGTACCGCTGTCGGCAGAGGCGCAGGCAGAAGCACGGCTTCTGATGCTTTCGGCCAACAACCTGCTCAAGCCGCAGGACGGCGCGCCGGTCACAGTGCCTTCGCAGGACATGGTTCTCGGCGCGTACTACCTGACCATCGACCGCGAGGAACAGGGCTCGGGCAAAGTGTTTGCCGATATGGACGAGGCCATGCTGGCTTACGACAAGGGATTTGTCGGAATCCATTCGCCCATCCGCGTGCGCGTCTTTAAGGAAATCAACGGCATTCGCGAAAGCCGGATTGTGGACGCAACGGTGGGCCGCCTGATTTTCAACACGGCCATTCCGCAGGATCTCGGCTTTGTGGACAGAAGCGATCCCGAGCACGCCTTTGATTTGGAAATCACTTTTACCTGCGGCAAAAAAGAGCTGGGCAACATTATCAAGCGCAGCATCAAAAAGCACGGCTTTGCCCCCACCGCAGAGCTGCTCGACCGAATCAAGGCGCTGGGCTTTAAGTATTCGACGGTTGGCGCCATTACGGTGTCGGCCAGCGACATGTCCATTCCGGAAGCGAAGTATACGCTGGTCAGCGAAACGGAGCAGCGCGTGGCGCAGATAGACCGGCAGTTCAAGCGCGGCTTTATCACCGATGACGAGCGCCGCCGCCTGATTATCGCCGAGTGGGACAAAACCACAAAAGACGTTACGACAGCTCTGATCGACAACCTCGACCGCTTCAACCCGATTTATATGATGTCCAACTCGGGCGCCCGCGGCAGCATCAATCAGATTCGCCAGCTGGCGGGCATGCGCGGCCTGATGGCCAACACGGCCGGCCAGACCATCGAAATCCCCATTAAGGCAAACTTCCGTGAGGGCTTGACCGTTCTTGAATACTTTATTTCTTCCCGCGGCGCGCGCAAAGGCCTGGCCGACACGGCGCTGCGTACGGCGGACTCGGGTTATCTGACGCGCCGCCTGGTCGATGTTTCGCAGGATGTCATCATCCGTGAGCACGACTGCGGTACGACGGAAGGCATCTGGGCCTATGAGATCACGGACGGCAAGCAGGTCATCGAGCCGTTTGCCGATCGTCTGGTGGGCCGCTATCCCGTGAACGATGTGCTGCACCCCGAAACGGGTGAAGTGCTGGTTTCCAAGGATAAGCTGATGAACGAGGAGGATGCGCGCAAGATCATCGCGGCGGGCATCACGCGCGTTCAGCTGCGCTCCGTGCTGCACTGCAAAGCGCGCCACGGCGTGTGCGCCAAGTGCTACGGCTCCAATCTTGCAAGCGGAGAGCCCATTTCCATCGGCGAAGCGGTGGGCATCATTGCGGCGCAGTCCATCGGTGAGCCCGGCACGCAGCTTACCATGCGTACCTTCCACACCGGCGGCGTCGCCGGCGGCGACATCACACAGGGTCTTCCGCGTGTTGAGGAGCTGTTTGAAGCCCGCAAGCCCAAAAAGACTGCGCAGCTGGCGGAAATCGGCGGCCGCGTGCATATCGAAGAGGGCCGCAAGGGTACCGTGCACACCGTTTCCATCATCAGCGAGGAAAAAGGCGAGGCCAAAACCTATCAGATCCCGTCCAACATGCCTCTCAAGGTGCATGAAGGCGATGTGATAGCGCAGGGGACCGAGCTGACCGAAGGCGCTCTGAACCCGCATGACGTGCTGCGTGTCCGCGATGTCGAAGCCGTGCACGCCTACCTGATTCAGGAAGTGCAGCGCGTGTACCGCCAGCAGGGCGTTGATATCAACGACCGCCATGTCGAGGTTATTGTCCGCCAGATGATGCGCAAGGTCAAGGTGGAGCGTGAAGGCGCAACCGACCTGCTGCCCGGAGCGCTGGTCGACATCTTTGAGTTTGAAGATGCCAACGAGGCGGTGCGCAAGCGCATGGCGGAAACCGGCGAAGAGCTGGAGCTCGCCACATGCACCCCGATGCTCCTCGGCATCACCAAGGCGTCGCTTGCCACCGACAGCTTCCTGTCGGCCGCGTCCTTCCAGGAAACGACACGTGTTCTGACCGAGGCGGCCATCAAGGGCAAGATCGATCCGCTGATTGGCCTGAAGGAAAATGTCATTATCGGCAAGCTCATTCCTGCGGGCAGCGGCATGGAAATATACAACGGCGATTATGAGGAAATCATCGACGCCGGCTGTTGACTTGCCTGCAAAAAGGGAGTATAATCTATATTTGCGAGTAGTTTTAGGAGGGACACAATGCTGCACGAGCTGAATACACATGCAAAAGTGACCGGACTGAAGCAATCGCAACGGGCAGTGACAGAAAACAAGGCGCGGCACGCCTTTGTCGCAAAGGACGCCGAACGGCGTGTGACGGAAGCATTCCGCGCGCTGTGCGCCGAGCACGGAGTGGAGATTACCGAGGTTGAGACCATGCGTGAGCTGGGAAACGCCTGTGGAATTGAGGTCGGTGCGGCGGTTGCTGTGCTGCTTCGGTAAAAGAGAAGTGCGGCTTTAACGGGCCGCGTGAGCGGCCCGTTTTAAAGTAAAAATTTTAAAAGAAGGAGGTACGTTATGCCTACATTCAATCAGCTTGTCAGAAAGGGCAGGGAGGAAGTCAGCTACAAGTCGACGGCTCCGGCGCTCCAGAAAGGGTACAATTCGAAGAAGAAGATCGCAATCGATCTGGCTTCGCCCCAGAAGCGCGGCGTGTGCACGACGGTGAAGACCATGACCCCGAAGAAGCCGAACTCGGCTCTGCGCAAGGTCGCCCGTGTCCGTCTGACCAACGGCATGGAGGTTTGGGGATATATCCCCGGCGTCGGCCATAACCTGCAGGAGCACTCTGTTGTTATGGTCAGAGGCGGCCGTGTCAAGGACCTGCCTGGTGTGCGTTATCACATCATCCGCGGCACGCTGGACACCCAGGGTGTTTCAGGCCGTATGCAGGCTCGTTCCAAGTACGGTGCCAAGCGTCCCAAGGCTGGCAAAGCCGGCAAATAAGCCGCCCCTGCGCGTATTTTCAGGACAAGGTATATCGCAAAGCAGTCGCTTTAGTGGTATTTGATATAGATGGGGACGTCTCCGTCTTGCAAAACCGCTCAGGCGCCTACAGGAGCAAGGCAGCGGCCCCCGGGAGGGGACCTTGTGCCCGAAAGCTTTTGAGTACCTATGAAATCATTTTGTGAAGGAGGGAAGCAAAGTGCCCAGAAGAGGTTTTGTTCCCAAAAGGGACGTTCTTCCGGATCCGCTTTACAACTCAAAGCTCGTAACCAAGCTTATCAATAACATTATGCTGGACGGAAAAAAGGGCATCGCCCAGAAGATCGTGTATGATGCCTTTGAAATCGT
>CANUCM010000024.1 GCA_947856675.1 uncultured Clostridia bacterium
GCAGGCGGGGTACATGAGCTCGCAGCAGCACGAGCTGCGGTTTGCATCGGCGGCGGTACAGGCAAAACCGGAGCAAAAAACTCCGAAAGGCAAGGAAGGGAAAAAGGATGTCTGACAGCAGCTTTTCGCAGTCGGCGCAAAACGCGCTGCTGCTTTCTTTTTCGGCCGCGCGCCGGCTGCAGCACAGCTATATCGGCTCAGAGCATCTGCTTTTGGGCATATTCGGCCAGCGCGAGGGCGCGGGAAGCCGGGTGCTTTCCGAGGCGGGGCTGACCGAGCGGCAGCTGTTTGACGCGGCGGCCGCCGAAAACGGCGCCGGCCGGGGCTGCGCCGGGACGTCCATGGTGCTTACGGCGTGCGCCATGCGCATTATCGAAGGCGCGGGCGCGCAGGCGGGAGCGGCGGGCAGCGCGCAGGTGGAAAGCGAGCATCTGCTCATGTCGCTGCTTTTGGAAAAGGACTGCGGCGCGCAGCGGGTGCTGCACAGGCTGGGGGTCAGCCGTGAAACGCTGTACGCGCGGCTGCTCGCGCACCCCCGGGGCGGCGCGCAGCCGGCGCAGCCGGCGCAGAAAAGCCGGCGCGGAGAGCCCAAGCTTCTCATGCAGTTTGGGACCGATTTGACCCTTTTGGCGCGGCAGGGGGCCTTTGACCCCGTTGTCGGGCGCGAGCGCGAGCTTGCGCGCACCGTGGCGGTTTTGTGCCGCAGGCAAAAGTCAAACCCCGTGCTCCTGGGCGACGCGGGCGTGGGCAAAACGGCCATTGCCGAGGCGCTGGCGCAAAAAATGGCGGCGGGCGACGTGCCGCAGCCGCTGGCGCACAAGCGGCTGATTTCGCTGGAGCTTTCGGGGGTCATTGCGGGCACCAAATACCGGGGCGAGTTTGAAGAGCGGGTGCGCAATCTGCTGGAGGAGGTGCGCCAGAGCGGCGACATTATCCTGTTTATCGATGAAATCCATATGCTGACCGGCACGGGCGCCGCCGAAGGCGCCATCGACGCGGCCAACCTTTTAAAGCCGGCGCTTTCGCGGCCGGGCCTGCGCATTGTGGGGGCCACGACGGCGGCGGAATACAAAAAGACCGTGCGCCGCGACAGCGCACTTTCGCGGCGTTTCCAGCCCATCGAGGTGTGCGAGCCGACCGAGCAGCAGGCGCTGTGCATTGTGCGGGCGCTGGCCGGGCGGTACGAAGCCCACCACGGCCTGCGCATCAGCGACGACGCGCTGTGCGAGGCGGTGCGTCTGTCGTCGCGCGCGCTGCCCGACAGGCGGCTGCCCGACAAGGCCATCGACCTGATAGACGAGGCGGCGGCTGCCGCGCGCATGCAGGGGTCGGCGGTCATGGAGCCGAAGCATGTCAAAGCGGCGCTGTTCAACATGACGGGTTCGGCGCAGAAAGCGGCGCAGGGAATGTACGGAGAAGGGCTTTCGCAGCTGGAGACGCGGCTTTTGCAGCGCATTGCCGGCCAGGACGCGGCGGTGCGCGCCGTGGCGGCGGCGGTGCAGCGCGGAAAGCTTTTGGGCACGGGCGGGCGGCCGATAGCGTCCTTTCTTTTGTGCGGGCCGTCGGGCGTGGGAAAAACCGAGCTGGCCCGCGCGCTGTGCGACGAGCTGTACGGCGACAGCCGCTCGCTCATCCGCTTTGACATGTCGGAGTTCCGCGAGGCCCACTCGGTGTCGAGGCTTCTGGGCGCGCCGCCGGGGTATGTCGGCTTTGGGGAAGGCGGGCGGCTGACCGAGCGCGTGCGCCGCACGCCGCACAGCGTCGTGCTGTTTGACGAGGCGGAAAAAGCCCATCCCGATGTGCTCAATGTGCTGCTGCAGCTTCTGGAGGACGGGTATGTGAACGATTCGGAGGGCGAGCGCGCCGATTTTCAAAACACCGTCGTCATCCTGACTTCCAACGTGGGGCTGCGCGCGTTCGGCGAGCGGGCGGCGGGCTTTGGCAGCGAGCAGGCGCATCCGGGGCGCGAACGCGTGCTGGGCGAAGTGCGCCGGGTGTTCCGGCCGGAGCTGCTCAACCGCCTGGACGACATTCTGGTCTTTGAGCCGCTGGCTGCGCCGGCGCTGCGCGTCATAGCGCAGCGAATGCTGACGCAGTCGGCGCTGCGGCTTTCGGAAAAAAGTGCTGTTTTGCGCTGGGACGAGCATGCGCTCGACGCTTTGTGCGCCCGCTGCCGCGACGGCGCCATGGGCGCACGCCCGCTGCGGCGCATGATCGCCCGTGAAGCGGAGGAAAAAGCGTGCCGGCTGCTGCTGCAGCGCGGGCAGGACGGCGCGCTTTCCATGCTGCTGACAGCGCATGACGGAGCGTTGGCACTGGAGTGTGACCGCTGTCCGCAGGCGGCGGGCAGCTCGTAACAGAAAAACGCCGGGGGAAGCCCCGGCATTTTTTTGTGGGTTTTTGCGAAGTTTGGTATATAATCAAACAGAAAGAGGGAAAAGGAGGTGCTGCCGCGTGCGGGAGCAGGAAATCATAGAACGCCTGCGCGCGCGCGAGGAGCAGGGGGCGGAGGCGCTGATGCGGCAATACGGGCCGCTGATGCGCTATGTCATAGCGCCCATACTGCAAAACGCGCAGGACAGGGAAGAGTGCTTTTCCGAGGCACTGCTCAGCGCGTGGGAAAAAATAGAGAGCTTTGACGCGCAGCGCGGCAGCTTTGCGGCATGGCTGACAGCGGTGGCCCGCAACGCGGCGCTGGGGCGCGTGCGCAGGGAAAAGCGCGCGGGGCAGCCCGAGCCGCTGAGCGAGCACATGGCGAGCTCGCAGCCGACGCCCGAGCAGCAGCTTTTGCAGCGCGAGCGCAGCAGCCGTCTTGTATCGGCCCTTTCCGGCCTGTCTGAGCGCGACCGGCTGATGTTTTACCGCAAATACTATTACAGGCAGCCGACGGCACAAATAGCTGCCGAGCTTGGCATGACGCCGAGGGCGGTGGAAGGAAGGCTGTACCGCATAAAAAAGCGGCTGCGTGCGCAGCTGGGAGGTGATGGGAATGAACGGCCGTGACTGGACGAGGGCAAGTGACGCCGAGTTTGAAAATATGCTGGAAAACGCACTGCCGCCCGTGCCGCCCGATGACATCACCCGGGAGGTGACGCCTTTCCGCAAGGCGTCAAGGCGTATTTTCCTCGGTCTGGGGCTTAGCATGGTGACGCTCAATTTCTGGAACATTGACACGGTGCAGACCTGCGCCGGCATGGTCCTGATGCTTTTGGGCCTGCGGGCGCTGCGCAGGGAAAACGGCGCCTTGCGCGCGGCCTTTGCCCTGGCTTGCCTGCGTGCGGCGATTTTATTCCCTCTTGTGGCGGCGGGAGCGTACGTTTTGCCCGAAAAAGCGGCGCAGAGCGCGCTGTGGGACGTGCTGTCGGCCGTAAACATCGGGCTGCTGCTTGCCATGCTTTTGTGCCTGCGCTCGGCGCTGCGCACCATGCGGCGCAGGGCGGGGCTGCCCGCTGCGGCGCCGGGCACTGTCGCCGTCATTGTCTGGTATGTGCTGCTTTTGGTCATGGCGCTTGCTTCTTACACGGGCTTTGCCGTGTGGGGCATGCTCATCGCCTGGGTCTTTATCATCCGGAGCCTGCTCAAAGCGTCGCGCCAGCTCGACGAGGCGGGCTATACTGCCGTGCCCGCGCCGGTGCGCGTGTCCGATGCCCGCGCCGTGCTGCTGCTTACGGCGGCGCTGGGGCTTTGCATGGCGGTGGGGTATGCGTTTTTTGTCCGCTACCCCATGCAGTGGAGCCGGCTGTCCGCCCCTTCGGCGCAGGCCGAGCCGGTGCGTGATGAGCTGGCCCAAATGGGATTTCCCGAGCGTGTGCTGGGCGATTTGACCGACGAGGAGGTGCTGCAGTG
>CANUCM010000025.1 GCA_947856675.1 uncultured Clostridia bacterium
CTGCATGAAGCCCTGTCGCGCGACGAGCACCTGGGCACCCTGCGCCCCAGCATCCGCAGCGGCTACACGCAAATCAGCGTGGTCGGCGTCGGAATGGCAACGCATACCGGCGTGGCCGCCAAAGTTTTTGGCGTTCTGGCGCAGGCCGGCATACCCTATTATCAGATTACCACCTCGGAAATCTCCATTTCCTTCACCATTGACCCGCACAACAAGAGCAAGGCGGTTGCCGCACTGGCCCGCGCTTTCGAACTGTAAGGAGGAGTTATTATGAAAAAGCCCCTGCGCACTTTCAGCGGCTCGTATGTCGCCCTCGTCACCCCCTTTGACCATTCGGACAAAGTGGATTTTTCCATGCTCGACCGGCTGATAGACTTTCATCTGGAAAACGGCACCGACGGCATTGTCGCCCTCGGCACAACGGCCGAAACCCCGACGCTGAGCGATGAGGAGAAAAACGCCGTCGCGCAGCATGTCATCCGCCGCGTCGGCGGCCGCATCCCCGTCATTGTGGGCGCCGGCTCCAACAGCACCCTGCACGCCGCCGAACTGGCCCGCCGCTATGAAGACCTGGGCGCCGACGGTCTGCTCGTCGTCACCCCCTATTACAACAAGGCCAACAAAAGCGGCATGCGCGCCCACTTTGAAACGGTGGCCCAGGCCACTTCGCTGCCCATCATTCTGTACAACGTCCCCGGGCGCACAGGCTGCTCCATTTCGATTGACGTCCTCACCGAGCTGGCCAAGGTTCCCAACATCACCGGCATCAAGGAAGCCAGCGGCAACATTTCCTACGCCGCACAGTGCGCGCGCCTGGTTGGCGACGGCTTCTGCCTGCTGTCCGGCAACGACGACAGCATCGTGCCTCTTCTGTCCCTCGGCGGCTCGGGCGTCATTTCGGTGCTCGCCAACGTCGCCCCGCGCCAGACCCACGACATCGTCGCCTCTTACCTTGCGGGCGACGTCAGCCGCGCCCGCAATCTGCAGCTCTCGCTGCTCCCGCTGATCGACGCGCTCTTTATTGAAACCAACCCTGTCCCCGTCAAGCGCGCCATGGAACTTATCGGCCTGCCCTGCGGCGCATGCCGCCTGCCTCTCGGCCCCATGGCCCAGTCTTCGGTCGACGTCCTCACACGCAGCCTTTCGCTCATCCGCTGAGTGCCAGGCTCTGTTTTCCGTATCACCGTATAAAGGAAGTAAAAGTATGAAAACACGCGCTGCGCTGGTCGGCTTCGGCGCCATGGGCAAAGCCGTCGCCGAATTGCTGAAAAACCACATGGATCTCTGCCTGTGCGGCATTGTCGACCCCATGTCGCCGTCCTGCCTGCCCTCTCTCGACGCCTTAAATGAACAGCCCGACGTCATCATTGACTTTTCACACCCCGACAGCCTGCCCATGCTGGCCCAGTACATCAGGGCGCATGGCACGCCGGCCGTTTTGTGCACGACGGGCTACTCCGAACAGCAGGAAGCCCTGGTGCATGAGCTTTCGCAGCACGCCCCCATCCTGCGCTCCCGCAACATGTCGCTCGGCGTATGCGTAATGGAGCGCGTACTGCGCATGATAACCCCGGTGCTCAACGGCTACGATGTGGAAATCATCGAAAGGCATCACAACAAAAAAATCGACGCCCCTTCCGGCACGGCGCTGGCCCTGGCGCGGGCCGTGGAAAGCTGCGGCTCCTTTACCGAGGTCCACGGGCGCGACGGCATTGTCGGCGCGCGGAAAAAAGGGGAAATCGGCATCCATGCCGTGCGCGGCGGCACCATTGTCGGCGAACACGAAGTGCTGTTTGCCGGCGAGGATGAGGTGCTGTCCATCCGGCACAGCGCGCAGTCCAAGCGCCTGTTTGCCGCCGGCGCCATCCGCGCCGCTTTGTTCGCAGCCTCGGCCGGGCGGCCCGGGCTTTACACCATGGACGACGCTCTGTTTGGAGGAAAAGAAGCATGAATGCACAGGAAATCATTGAATACATCCGCACGGCCGACAAAAAAACCCCCGTGCGGGTCACGCTGAGTGAAACCCGCCCCGTCGACTTCCCCGGATGCACCGTGTTTGGCGGCGGCAGCCTCAAAATCGTCTGCGGCGAATGGCGCGACATCGAGCCCGTGCTCACCGCCCATGCCGCCGACATCTCGCAGCTTGTCATCGACTGCGACCGCCGCAACAGCGCCATCCCCATGCTCGACATCAAAAGCATCAACGCCCGCATCGAGCCGGGCTGCACCATTCGCGAACGCGTTGAAATCGGCGATCGGGCCGTCATCATGATGGGCGCCGTCATCAACATCGGCGCCGTCATCGGCGAGGGCACCATGATAGACATGGGCGTCGTTCTGGGCGGGCGCGCCACCGTCGGCCGCAACTGCCATATCGGCGCCGGCACCGTTTTGGCCGGTGTGGTTGAACCGGCCAGCGCCGTGCCTGTCGTCATTGAGGACAACGTCGTCATCGGCGCCAATGCCGTCGTTCTGGAAGGCTGCCGCGTCGGTGAGGGCGCCGTGGTCGCAGCCGGCGCGGTTGTGGTCAGCGACGTCGAGCCCGGTGTCGTGGTCGCCGGTGTCCCCGCCCGCGTCATCAAACGCAAGGACGAGCGTACCATGCAGAAAACCGAGATTGTTGACGCGCTCCGCGCGCTTTGAAGCTTTTTTGAACAGAGCTGCCTGCTGGCAGCTCTTTTCTTTTTTTGCGCGGGAACTTTTTGTTTTTACCCGCGTCTAAGCATGCGGAATCTCAAAATACACCCGCAAAGGAGAACTGTCATGAACCGAATGTTCCGCAAGCTGACGGCGGCCCTGCTGGTGCTGTGCCTGTGCTCTGCCGCCGCGCTGCCTGCCGCCGCGTACGACGATGCGTCCGCCGTGAAAAAAGCCGACGCCCTGAAAGCCATGGGTCTTTTCAAAGGCTCGGAGCTTGGTTATGAGCTCAACCGCGCCCCCACCCGCATCGAAGCCGTCATTATGCTGATCCGCCTGCTGGGCAAGGAAACCGAAGCTTTGTACGGCGACGAGTATTCCCACCCCTTCACCGACGCCCCCGGCTGGGAAGGCGCCTCCGATTACCTGGCCTATGCCTATTCCACCGGCCTGACCAACGGCGTTGACAGCACGCATTTTGACCCCGAAAGCCCCGCAAGCGCGCAGATGTTCTCCACCTTTGTGCTGCGCGCCCTCGGCTACAGGGACAGTGAACAGGGCACGGTGTGGAACCGCTGGCAGTCCCTCCTGTCTTCCGCTGTCACCCTGCCGTCCGACGTCAGCCTGTCCGACTTCCGCCGCGGCGACATGGTTTCGCTGTGCTACGCCGCCCTTGACGCGCAGGTGCAGGGCGCCGGCATGTCGCTGGCCGACAAGCTGGTTTCCGAATCGGTCATCAGCGAGCTTGCCCTTGCCATGGGCCGCTGCATCACCGGCAGCGCCCCCGCTGTGACGGCTGACAGCAGCCTTTTTGACATCATGGCCTACCTGTATGCCGCGGTCTATGAGGATATTTCGGTGTCCAGCATGATGCAGACCGACATCACCGCCGACAACATCGAATACTATCTCGGCACCGACTCTGTCAAAATTACCGAGGGCCTTGCCGTTGAACCCATGATGCTCGCCATGGCACACTCGGTGTGCCTGATTCGGCTGCCCCAGGGCGCCGATGCAGAGGCCGCCAAGACTGCCATCCGCGAAAACGTCGACCCGCGCAAGTGGATCTGCGCCGGCGTGGACGAGGGCAACATCTTTGTCGAAAGCATCGGCAACCTCGTGCTGCTGGCCATGGACAACACCTGCGGCAATGCACTGGCCAACGCTTTCCGCGCCCTTGATCCTTCGCTGGCCGCACCCGATGCCAGCGGTATGCTGAAAATCGGCAGCATGTACCTCGAAGCCCCCGAAGCTCTCGATATGTCCTCGGTTGAACGCTTCGGCGAAAAGCTGGCCTCCATGCGCGAGACCTATTTTCCCGAAAACGACGTGTATGTTTCGATCATTCCCGACAAAAGCTACTGTGCCCGCGACAGCATCGCACAGTATCTCAGCCACGACTCCATGGCTTCTGCCGTCAAAAACCGCCTGTATGACTGGACCTTTATCGAGCTGTCCGACCGGCTGTCGCTCGGGGATTACTACCTGACCGACCCCCACTGGCGTCAGGAACGCCTGAGCGGCGTCGTTTCCGCCCTGGGCGGCGCAATGGGCTTTTCCATTGACAGCACAGCCTTCACCGCTCACACCTATGACGCCTTTACCGGCTCTTACGGCCGGCTTGTTTCCGACATCCAGCCCGAAACCATCACCTGGCTGACCAGCCGCTACACGGAAAGCGCCAAGGTGTCCAACACGCAGACCCCCTCGGCCACCATGGTGTACAACACAGAGCTGCTCACGGGCGATTCGGCCTACAACGTATTTTTGTCCGGCCTCAGCCCGCTGACCGTAATCGAAAGCCCCGACGCCCTGCGCGACAAGCACCTCGTGCTGTTTTCCGATTCCTACGGCAGCAGCCTTGCCCCGCTGCTTCTCGAGCAGTATTCCAAAATCACCGTTGTCGATCTGCGCTACATGCCGGCCAAGCTGCTTCCGCAGTACGTCAATTTTGACGGCGCCGACGTGCTGTTTCTGCAAAGCGCCGCCGTCGTCAACAACAGCAGCCTTCTGAAATAAAAAAACCGGAGCGGCAAATGCCGCTCCGGTATTTTTTTGTCTGTTATTTGCCGTTGACGATGGCCATGGTGTCCATTGCGATAACCAGTTCCTCGTTGGTCGGGATGACCAGCGTTTTGACCCTGGCCCCTTCGGCGGACACATCACGCATCTCACCGCGGAAGTTGTTCTTCTCTTTATCGATGGCAATGCCCATAAACTCCAGGCCTTCCACCATGCGCGCACGCAGGTCGGGAGCGTTCTCACCGACGCCGGCGGTAAACACCACCGCGTCCACGCCGCCCATCGCCGCGGCATAAGCGCCGATATACTTCCTGACGCTGTAGGCAAACAGCTCAACGGCCAGCGCCGCACGCTTGTTGCCCTCGGCGGCCGCCGCATCCAAATCGCGGAAGTCAGAGGATACGCCGGAAACGCCCAGCACGCCCGACTTCTTGTTGAGGATGTTGAGCACTTCCTTGACGCCCAGGTTCTCCTTGTCGGCGATAAACTCCACAATGGCGGGGTCAATGGAGCCCGAACGGGTGCCCATCGGCAGGCCCTCCAGCGGGGTCAGGCCCATGCTGGTGTCGACGCTCACGCCGTGATCCACCGCGGCAATCGACGAACCGTTGCCCAGGTGGCAGGTGATGATTTTAAGCTCCGACAGGGGTTTTCCGAGCATCTGCGCGGCCTTCTCCGATACAAAGCGGTGCGAAGTGCCGTGGAAGCCATAGCGGCGCACGCCATACTTCTCATAATACTCATAAGGAACGGCATAAATAAAGGCTTTCTGCGGCATTTTGGCATGGAACGCGGTGTCAAACACGGCAACCTGCGGCACGCCGGGCATGACTTCCTCGCAGGCAGCCACACCGGTCAGGTTGGCGGGGTTGTGCAGCGGAGCCAGGGGGATGCACTCCTCGATGGCCGCCTTGCTCTCTGCGGTCAAAAGCACCGATTCGGAGAACTTCTCGCCCGCCGACACCACACGGTGTCCGACCGCGTCAATTTCCTTCATGCTCTTGATGACGCCGTTTTTCTCATCGACCAGCATGGAGGTCAGGAAACGGATGGCGTCCGAATGGGTCTTCATCGGGGTTTCGCCCTTGATTTTTTCGCCGTGTGCCTCATAGGTGTACTTGCCGTCGATGCCGATGCGCTCGCAAAGGCCTTTGGCCAGCACCTGCTGCGTAGTCATCTCGATCAGCTGATACTTCAGCGACGAGCTGCCCGCGTTGATAACCAAAACGTTCATTCTGCCTGCACTCCTTAAACTATTTGTAACTTCGCGTTTTTTAGGGTATAATGAAAGTCCACTGAATATTTTACACCACAAGGCACCAAAAGGCAACCTTATTTTGCGTTTTCAGGGGGGTACGCCATGAAAGTCTGCGGCGTTGTCTGCGAATACAACCCGTTTCACACCGGCCATCGCGCACAGTTTGAAGCCATACGGGGCCTGCTGGGCTCCGATACCGCCATCGTGTGCTGCATGACGGGCAATTTCGTGCAGCGCGGCGAACCTGCGCTTGCGCCCCGGCAGCTGCGCGCGGAAAGCGCCGTGCGCGCCGGAGCCGACCTTGTTATCGAGCTTCCCCTGCCATGGTCGCTCAGCTCGGCAGAAGGGTTTGCCATGGGCGCGGTGTCCCTGCTTGCCCGCAGCGGCGTTGTCACTCACCTGGCCTTCGGCGCAGAGGACGCCGACATCGCGCTGCTGCAGCGCATCGCCGACATCGCGCTGGAAAAGCGCACCGTGGAAGAAACCCTCATGCATCTGGAAAGCGGCATTCCCTATGCCCGCGCCCGCGAACGGGCGCTGCATGCCCGCCTTCGCGAGCAGGCCGCACTCCTGCAAAAGCCCAACAACATCCTGGCCGTGGAGTACCTCAAAGCACTGCGCCGTCTTGACTGCCGCGCTGAACCGATAGCCCTTGCCCGGCAGGGGGCCGGACATGACCAGGCGCCTTCCGGCGGCTGCGCCTCTGCTTCCTGGCTGCGTGAACGGCTGCGCGCGGACGACTGGGATGCGGCGGCCCCGTACCTCACGCCCGATTCCCTGCGCCTGCTGTCCCAGGCGGCACAGCAGGGCGGGCTGATGCTGTCCTTTGAACGTCTGGACTGCGCCATGCTCCCCTGTCTTCTGCGCATGAACATCGAGGACTGGGCCTCCCTGCCCGGCGCTTCCGAGGGGCTGGAACACCGGCTGTACGACGCCGTGCGCCGCGGGCGCACATTTGAACAGATCTGGCAGTGTGCCAAAACCCGGCGGTATCCCGCTTCGCGCCTGCGCCGCATGCTGCTGTGCGCCTATCTGGGCGTTACCGCCGCCCACCAGCGGGCAGAACCGCCCTACCTGCGCGTTCTCGCCCTGTCACAGACCGGGCGATGCCTTCTGCGCAGCATGGCACAGCACGCCGCCCTGCCCGTCATCACACGCCCGGGGCAAATCAAAAGCCTGCCCGAACCTGCGCGCACGCTGTTTGATCTGGAAGCCGCAGCGGATGATTTATACCGGCTGGCTCTTCCGCGCTGGCGCGAAGAGCACACCGGCTCTCTTTGGAGAAGCCAGGCAATTGTTGTGTAAAAAAATAAAAAGCCCGCAGCAAATGCTGCGGGCTTTTTTGGCGGAGTAGGAGGGATTCGAACCCTCGGACGGCTTTTGACCGTCACACGATTTCCAGTCGTGCTCGTTATGACCTCTTCGATACTGCTGCATGATATGTTGCCGTGGAGCCAAAGGCTCAACAGCGAGGATGATTATACATGATTTGCAGCTGGAAGTCAAGAGAAAATTCTCCAAATCCCGCCGGATTTTTTGCCGGCCCCCGCAGACGCCCAAAAGCCCGGCGGGCGCGCTCTGCCCGCCGGGCTCGGAGCGGCGTCCTTACCGCCCCAGGGTGTGCTTGACGGAGGCGGCGGCATTGTCCACCACATCCGTGACGGCCTGCATGGTCTTGCCGGCTTTGGTCCGTTTGCCCTTGGCGGTGCGCAGAGCCATGTCTGCCGCCGCGCCGGCCACCATGCCCAGAGCCATACCCTTGACGAATCCCTTCATACCATTCATCCTCCTCTCGTCCGCAGCTAGTATAGCCGCCAGCGGAGAAAATACCCGCGCCGCCGGGACTTTTTTATTTGCTAAATGCTGGCATATCCTTTATACTGGTGGTACCGATGAAAATAAGGAAGGTGTCCCATGACGACCAAAATTTTCCTGGTGCGCCACGCCGAGGCGGAGGGGAACCTCTTCCGGGTGGCCCACGGCCAGTACGACAGCAATCTCACCCCCCGGGGCTACCGGCAGCTCCACTATTTGCGGGAGCGGTTCCGGGGGGAGAAGCTGGACGCGGTGTATGGCAGCGACCTGACGAGGACCCACGCCACCGCCTCCGCTCTGTATGTCCCCCGGGGACTGGACTTCCGGCCGGAGCCCCGGCTCCGGGAGGTCCGGTTGGGGGACTGGGAGGAGCGTACCTGGGCGGAGATCTCCCGGGCGGACCGGCGGATGTACGAGGATTTCAATAAGCGTCCCCACCTCTGGCGTGTGGAGGGGGCGGAGACCTTCGCCCAGGTCCGGGACCGGATGGTGGCCGCGGTGCGGGACATCGCGGCGGCACACCCCGGCGGGACCGTGGCCGCGACTAGCCACGGCGCCGCACTGCGGACTCTGCTGGGGACTCTGGAGGGCATGACCCTGGAGGAGATCGGCGGGAGCGGCCACAGTGACAACACCGCCGTCAGCCTGCTGGAGGTGGAAGGGGAGAGGATCCAGGTGGTGTTCCGGGACGACAACAGCCATGTGCCGGCGGAGGCCTCCACCTTCCGCCGCCAGAGCTGGTTCAAGGAGGGACCCGCCGCCGAGGAGCCGGGGCTGTGGTTCCCCGCCCTCCGGCAGGAGGGAGACGCCCAGGTCCTGGACGGGATGCTGGGGGAGGTCCAGGCGGGCCGGGTGGCCTGGATGGTGGGAGAGAGTACCCTATCTCTGACGGATTTCACCATCCTTCCGGACCTTCGGGGGCGGCACCTGGGGGTGCAGCTCCTGGGGCAGGCGGTCAAATACGCCCGGCGGCAGGGGCGGTATGCTTTGACCTTGGCCTGCTCCGC
>CANUCM010000026.1 GCA_947856675.1 uncultured Clostridia bacterium
GCAATGGGCGTTTCGATGTCGACGCCCTTGATCTCCTTCATCAGCCGCTTCAAAAAGCCTTCCTGCACCGCGATGACGTCGTCGATGTCGACAAAGCTCATTTCAAGGTCGATTTGCGTAAACTCCGGCTGGCGGTCATAGCGCAGATCCTCGTCGCGGAAGCAGCGCGCGATTTGCATGTACCGGTCAAAGCCCGACAGCATCAGAAGCTGCTTGTACTGCTGCGGCGACTGCGGCAGCGCGTAAAACTCGCCGGGGTGCACGCGCGAGGGGACGAGGTAGTCGCGCGCGCCCTCGGGGGTCGACTTGGTCAGAATGGGCGTTTCGATTTCCAAAAACCCGTTTTCAGAAAAATAGCTGCGCGTCAGCTGCATGATCTGGTGCCGCAGGGCGATGCAGCGCTGCAGCGAAGGCCGGCGCAGGTCGAGGTAGCGGTAGGTCAGGCGCAGCGTGTCGTTGACCTGCGCGTCGTCGGAAATCTCAAAGGGGGTGGTTTCGGCGCGGGCAAACACCCGCAGGCCGTCCGCCAGAATCTCCACCCGGCCGGTGGGGATTTTGTCGTTGACCGAGGCGCGGTGGCGCACAAGGCCCGTGATTTCCACCGTCCACTCGCTGCGCAGCTCACCCGCGCTTTCAAACAGCCCGGCGTTGTCGGTCTGGTCAAACACACACTGCACAATGCCCGTGCGGTCGCGCACGTCGACAAAAATCAGCCCGCCGAGATCGCGCGCACGCGCAACCCAGCCGTATACGGTGACGCGGCGTCCCTCGTCGGTTTCGCGCAGGGTGCCGCAGTATGCTCGGTTTTTGCACTGGTTCATATGTGATGTTCCTTTCGGATAAGTGTTTCAAAGCACGCAAAACCGGCGCGCATCGCGCGCCGGGTGCCGGAAAGGCGCTTCAGCGGATGACGGGGTTTACGATTTCGCGCCAGGCCAAATCGCCGCGCGACAGGCCCTGGATGAGCACCTCGGCCGTCGCCACGTTGGTCGCCACGGGGATGCTGTTGAGGTCGCAGTTGCGCAGAAGGTTGTTGATTTCCTGATCACGCTCGTATTTTTCCATCGGGTCGCGGAACAAAAGCACAAGGTCGATTTCGTTGTACGCAACGCGCGCGGCGATCTGCTGCTCGCCCCCCGTCGGGCCGGGCAGCAGGCAGTTGACCCTGAGGCCCGTGGCGTCCATAATGAGCTTGCCCGTCGTGCCCGTTGCGCAAATCTCGTGCTTGGCCAGAACGCCGCAGTAGGCGATGCAGAACTGTACCATGAGCTCCTTTTTGCGGTTTTGCGCGATGATGGCTATATTCATACTCGTATGTGACCTCCGGTTTCTTCAGAATGTAAACGGTTTATTCGTAGTGCCCCTTAAGCCCCGCAAGCAGCGGGACGCGCTCGCCGCGCAGGCGGCGGGCAATGTTGCCGTAGGCCCTCTGCGCGTCGCCCTCCGACTCGAGCAGCAGAATCTGCCCCTTTCCGGCGCAGATGGCGACGTCGTCGTCCTCGGGCACGGCGCCCAGAAGCGACAGGCCGGACGCGTCCATGGCGCGGTCGATGTTGACTGCGGCGCCCGCGTCGATCATGCCGCGGCGGATGCGGTTGACCACGATGTGCACCTGCGAAATGCCGCCCTGCATGAGCGTCTGGGCGGCCTTCTGCGCGCCGCGCAGCGCCAGCGCGTCGCCCGTCGAAACGAGCACGGCGCGGCCCGCCCCCGGCGCAAAGGCCGAAATCTCACGCCCGACGCCGGCGGGGCAGTCGACCAGCACATAGGTAAAGTGCTGCGCCGCGCGGCGCAAAAGCGCGCACAGGCTCTCGTCACTCACGCCGTCCAGCCCGGCGGGCGCCGTCAAAACGCGCAGGTTGCGCACAATCGGATGGTGTACGGCGGCCTCCTTGATGCCCACCTCGCCCCGCGCGACGTCGGCGTAGGAAAACAGCAGGCTGTCACTCATGCCGAGCACAAGGTCCAGACTGCGCAGGCCGGCGTCGGCATCGATGAGCAGCACTTTTTCGCCCAGGGCGCACAGCGCCACCGCGACGTTGGCGCAAAACGACGTTTTGCCCGTGCCGCCCTTGCCCGACGCCACTACAATGACCGTTCCCACGCGCGATTCCGCCTCCTTTTCCCGGCAGGGCACACAAATCCCAATTTTAGTCTATTATATTGCATTTGTTTCCATTTCACAAGATGCTTTTGCACATCGGTAAAAAATTCTTCAGTTTACGCCGCTCTGTTCCTCCGCCTGCGGCCGGTTAAACCCGAAATATTCATTGTATATCGCAAGGGCCACGGGCGCCATGTTGCCGCCGCTGCCGCCGTATTCGCCGACGACGCACACGGCGATTTCCGGGTCGTCATACGGGGCGAACGACACAAACACGCCGTGGTCGGAGCGCTTGCCCGCCACCGTCTGCGCCGAACCGGTCTTGCCCGCCACCTCTATCGGGTAATTGCGGAAGTACGACGAGGCCGTGCCGTCGTCGGTCGTGACGCCCAGCATGCCCTCAAACACCGCCTGGCGCGTTTCCTCCGACATGCTGACCTGCTCCACCACCTCGGGCTGCACCTCAAAGAGCTTTTCGGTGTAGGAATAATTCCACACCTCCTTGAGAAGGTGCGGGCGGCAGCGCGTGCCGCCGTTTGCAATCGTCGCAATATACGAGCACAGCTGGATGGGCGTGAACAGCTGCTCGGTCTGGCCGATGCCCGCCTGCAGCGTTTCGCCCAGCTCCCAGCGCCGGCCCTGCTCCTCGCGGCTTTCCGGCCCGGCGAGGTTGCCCGCCTTTTCGCCCGAAAGCTCGATGCCCGTCTTTTGCCCCAGGCCAAACTGCTTTGCGTATTTGTTGAGGTTGTCGATGCCCAGAAGCCGCGACACCTCATAGAAAAAATAGTTGCACGAATACTTGATGGCCTGGCTGACATTGATGTTGCCGTGCGTGCCGCCGTTTTTGCGGTACAGCCAGCAGGCCGGCGTGTAATCGGGGGCGTAGTACATGTAAACGCCCTTGTCGCGGATGCGCGTTTCCGGCGTGACGATGCCCTCCTCCAGCCCCGCGACGGCCGTTACCATTTTAAAGGTCGAGCCGGGCGGGTAGGTGCCCTGTATGGCGCGGTTGTACATGGGCCGCAGCTCGTCCTCATTGAGCTTTGCAAAATCCTGCGAAAAGGTCGCAAGGTTGTAGGTGGGGTAGCTCGCCATGGCCAGCACCTCGCCGGTGTGCACGTCGAGCACCGCGACCGCACCGCCCTCGACGTCGCCGCCGGACAGCTCGCGCGCGTTTTCGCGCAGGTTTTCAATGGTGTCGGCCAGCGCGTCCTCCGCCGCCTTCTGCAGCGCGAGATCGATGGTCAGAAGGCAGTTGTCCCCCGGCTCGGGCTCCTTGGAAATAAACTCGCTGAGCACCACCCCGTCGATGTTGGTCTCGACCGAGCGCTCGCCGTCAATGCCACGAAGGTAGCTTTCCAGCGCCTGCTCCATGCCGTCGCGGCCGGCGTAGTCGTTGAGCGCGTAGCCCTCGTCCTTGAGCTCCTCATACTGCTCCGGGCTGATGAGCGCCACACGCCCCAAAATGTGCGCGGCGTACTCCGTGCGGTACTCGCGCACGTCGTCGACCGCGATGCTGACGCCCGGCAGCTCGCCCAGCCGCTCG
This sequence comes from uncultured Clostridia bacterium, assembly GCA_947856675.1. Classification (GTDB taxonomy): domain Bacteria; phylum Bacillota; class Clostridia; order Oscillospirales; family Butyricicoccaceae; genus Ventrousia. Next base: position 3,651 of record CANUCM010000026.1, read on the forward strand.
GCAATGAGCGCCACCGTGTCGACATCCAGCTCCTCGCAAAACTCGTAGGGCGTGTAGGAGGAAAACTCGCGCCGCTGCATTTCATACCGCACCCCCGCCACCGCGCGCCGCTGCGCGTCGGTCAGCGACGGGTCGTCAATGCCGTATTTTTCGCACAAAAGCTCCAAAAGCTCCTGCGCTTCGGGCTGCGCGGGCCAGCCCTCCTGCTGCGCGATGAACTTGTAAAGGTACGCGCCGTCGCCCGAGTCGGCGCTTTCATAGGTGTAGGCAAACGGCGGCTGCGCGCTGACCGGCAGCGTGTCGTAATAGCTGTGCCCCGCGCCCGAAACAATGCCCGTCAGCTCCGCGATGACCTCGTTTTGCCGCTCCTTGTCCCAGGTGTAATAATCAAAGCGGATGACAAAGCCCACGCTGTTGCTGACAAGCGCCGTGCCGTTGCGGTCGGCGATTTCCCCGCGCGAGGCGTTTTCCGTGTAGCTGCGCAGCGTCTTGCGCTCGGACGCCTCGGCGTAGTCCGCGCCGTGCACCAGCTGCAGCTGCGCCATCCGGAACACCAGCACGCCGGCAATGACCGCCATCACGCAGCCCAGCGCCGCCGTGCGTATCAGTGGGTTTTTCTGTTTCATGCTTCATCCTTTTCCGCAAACCGGAGATACATCGCGCGCACCGCCCAGTACACAGCCGCTCCCGGCACCAGCGACAGCGCGCACTGCCCCAAAAGCGCCGCCGCCGAATACCCCAGCGGCGCGCTGTACAAAAGCGCATAGTAAAACACATACGAAAGCACGCCCTGCACCAGCACAATGACCGCGCCCAAAAGCAGCGCCGACGGCAGAACCTTTCGCATATACCGCCGCGACACAACCCCGCACACCGTGCCCGCAAACCCCAGATACAGCGCCGAAAGCCCGTCGATGGCCGGGGAGGACACCGCGCACAAAAGCCCCGCGAAAAAGCCGAAAAGCCCCCCCGCGTACGGCCCGTCAAACAGCGCCGCCGCCGCCACAAAAAACGGGATGACGTCGGGCCGGATGCCGAAAACCGAAACCGAGGTGCCGCGCGACGTCTGAAGAATATACAAAAGCACCAGCAAAAGACTGTACGCGCAGTATTTTATTGCCCTGTTTTTCCTCTCTGTCATTTCACTACCTCAAAATCCTTGACGACAAAGACGCTTTTCAGCTCGTCGAGCGGGGTGACCGGGCGGATGACGGCATAGCTTGAGATGCCGTGGGTTTCGGGCAGAAACTCCTCCACCGTGCCCAAAAGCAGCCCCGAGGGATACAGCCCGCCGTGGCCGGAGGTTTCGATGAGGTCGCCTTCGCGCACGTCGGCGTCGTTTGGCAGATAGGACAGCTTAAACCGCCCGTCGGGCAGAAGGGTGAGATTTCCCTCTGCCACGGCCGGTTCGCGGGTGCGGCACACCACGGCGCCGATGCGCACCG
>CANUCM010000027.1 GCA_947856675.1 uncultured Clostridia bacterium
TGGAATAGCGGAACGGTTGACAACGCCCGGGCTTTCCCGTATAATAAAGCACATTACGAGGCAAAGAGAGGTTTGCGTCACAATGGACGACGACGGCGCTGACAGCGACGAGCGAAATATGAGCCGCCCGTACGGCGTTGCAGTAAGATAAAAAGGCATACCTGCGTCTGAAAAACCGGACGCGGGTGTGTCTTTTATGCTTTAAACGCAAACCCGGAAATGTTTTGATGAGGTGAAGAGTTTGGGAGATTCTGTTTTAGGGCAACTGGTTTTGCAGGTTGTACTCATTGCGCTCAATGCAATTTTCGCCTGTGCGGAGATTGCGGTCATTTCAATGAACGACAACAAGCTGGCCCAGCTGGCGGCCAAGGGCGATAAGCGCGCGCAGCGCCTGGCGCGGCTCACCAGCCAGCCGGCGCGTTTTCTGGCGACCATTCAGGTGGCCATCACGCTGTCGGGCTTTTTGGCGAGCGCCTTTGCGGCAGACAATTTTTCCGATCGGATAGTCGACTGGCTTTTGGAAATGGGTGTGGGCATTCCCGCCCACGTGCTCAACACGCTGGCAGTCATGCTCATCACGGTGATTTTGTCCTATTTCACGCTGGTCTTCGGCGAACTTGTTCCCAAGCGTCTGGCCATGCGCAAAACGGAGCAGCTGGCGCTCGGGATGTCGGCGCTGGTATCGTTTATTTCGCGTCTTTTTGCCCCGATTGTATGGCTTTTAACGGTATCGACCAATGCGGTGCTGCGTCTTTTGGGCATCGATCCCAATGCGGAGGATGAGGAAGTCAGCGAGGAAGAAATCCGCATGATGGTCGATGTCGGCAGCGAAAAAGGCGTGATCGACGCGGCGGAAAAGGAAATGATCCAGAACGTGTTCGAGTTTGACGACCTGACGGTGGGCGAGTTTTGCACGCACCGCACGGAAGTGTCGCTGCTCTGGCAGGAAGAAGACGACGAGCAGTGGGAAAAAACCATCCGCGAAAGCCGGCATTCCCGTTACCCCATCTGCGGGGAATCGGTGGATCAGGTCGTGGGCATTCTCAATGTGAAGGACTATTTCCGGCTTGAGGATCAGAGCCGCGAAAATGTGCTGAAAAATGCGGTGTATCCGCCTTATTTTGTCCCGGAAGGGCTGAGCGCCAATGTGCTGTTCCGCCAGATGCAGCTGAGCCGCAACCATTTTGCCGTGGTGCTGGATGAATACGGCGGGATGGAAGGCATTGTGACCATGAACGACCTGCTGGAGCAGCTGGTGGGCGATTTGGAGGATGAAGCGGCCGCGCCGGTAGAGGAGCAGGACATCGAGCGCGTGGATTCGCAGACGTGGAAAATCCGCGGCAGCGCTTTGCTTGAGGACGTGGTGGAAGCGCTGGAGCTCGAGCTGGACGACGAAGATTACGACACGTTCGGCGGCTATGTGTTCGCAAATTACGGCTCGGTGCCCGATGACGGCACGCAGTTTGAGATCGATGTCGACGGGCTGCACATCCGCGCGCTGGAAATCAAGGATCACAAGCTGGAAAAATCGCTTGTGTGCAAGCTGTCGCCCCAGCCGGACAGCGAAGAAGAGTAAACCGCATGTAAAAAGCTCCGGCCTTTTGGCCGGAGCTTTTTTTGCGTGGAAACGGAGAAAATAAAAGAAAAACACCGTGCGGGCGAGATTTTGCACGCACCGGAAATCCAGGACGGTAAAATTACGGTAAAATCAAAAAATATGTTGCAGACAGGGTGGTTTTTGCGGTATACTATCGGGGTGGGCAAATGCCCGGATCTTCCAATGACAAAGAGGTGGTTTTGTGAGTCCCGAGCCCGGAAGTAGACAAAACAGAAAAAATACAGGGACTTGCGCCGCTTTGTAGAGGACGGTTGGCTTCGGCGCGGGTCGGAAAGGAGTCGCCATGCTAACCTATTTCAAAACACAGGAGGGCCGGCTGACCAAAACCGAGCAGCTTGAGCCGGGCTGCTGGGTCAGCCTGACGTCCCCCACGGAAGAAGAGCTCGCGGTGGTCAGAAGCACCCTTGGCATTGAGGACGAGTTTTTGCGCGCGGCCCTTGACGAGGAGGAAACTTCCCGTCTGGAAGTGGACGAGGAACAGACGCTGATCATTGCGGATATCCCGGTTTCCGAGGAGGAAAACGGAAAACCCATGTTTACCACGCTGCCAGTCGGCATTATTGTCACGCAGGACAATGTTGTCACGGTTTCGCTTAAAGAAAACCCGGTGCTCAACGATTTTGCGGCGGGGCGCGGCGGGAAAGGCGTCAACACATCGCTGAAAATCCGTCTGGTTTTGCAGATTCTGCTGCGCGCGGCAGGCCGGTACCTGTTTGACCTGCGGCAAATCGACAAGATGTCGAGCCGGGTGGAGCGGGAGCTGTACAAGTCTCTGAAAAACAAAGAGCTGATACAGCTGCTCACGCTGGAAAAATCCCTTGTGTACTTTACGACGTCGCTGAAGTCCACCGAAGCCACGCTGGAAAAGCTGCTGCGCGGCCGTATCCTCAAGTTCAGCGAGGAGGATCAGGAGCTGCTGGAAGACGTTATCATTGAGTTTAAGCAGGCCATCGAAATGGCCGACATCTATTCGAGCATCCTGAGCGGCACCATGGACGCTTTTGCCTCGGTCATTTCCAACAACCTGAATATTATCATGAAAGTGCTGACTGTTATCACCATTCTGATGGCGGTGCCCAATATGGTGTTCAGCTTTTACGGCATGAATACCGATTTGCCCATTTTCACGCTGCCGGGAACGAGCATTCCCACCTACTGGCTGCCCATCACCCTTTCGGTTGTGTGCACGGCCGCATCCTGGCTGTTCATGAAAGTGCGCAACCTTTTGTGATAAAAAACCGTAAAAGCCGCCGTGCGCCCTGATGCGTGCAGCGGCTTTTGCAAAGGACAAAGTTTTGCTGTTTTGGCAGGCGGGTTTGTGATATACTGGAGCCATACGGCACAAAGGTAAGGAGAGAACCGATGTTGATGTACATTGTTGTGGCCGCGGCCATCATTCTGGTCGATCAGCTGGTCAAGCAGTGGGCGGCCGGGCCTGTCCGTGCGGCCGGAACCATTCCGCTGCTGGACGGGGTGTTTCACCTGACATATACGGAAAACCGCGGCGCGGCATTCAGTATTCTGCAGGAAAAACGCTGGTTTCTCATTGCGGCGACGGCGGCCATGGTGGTCTTTCTGCTCTGGGTTTTGAAAAAAGGCTATGTGCGCAACCGCTGGGGCCGCACGGGCGTTGTATTTGTGATAGCCGGCGCGCTGGGCAATCTTGTGGATCGCGTGCGCCTTGGGTATGTGGTTGATTTGTTTGATTTCCGCCTTATCAATTTTGCGGTGTTCAATGTGGCCGATGTGTTTATTGTAACGGGCGGCATCATGTGCGTTATTTATTTTTTGTTTATGGACGACAAGCTGCAAAAGGAGAAGGGGAATGCCCAGACTGACGCTTGAAGTCCCGGCCGGTGCGGCGGGGCAGCGCGCCGATGCGTTTTTGGCGCAGGCGGTGCCGGATCTTTCGCGGGCGGCGGCGCAGAAGCTTTTGGAAAGCGGCCTTGTGACCCAAAACGGTGAGAAGGTGCGCAAAAACCTTCGCCTGTGCGGAGGCGAGCAGCTTGAGGTGGAAAGGCCGCCGGCGCGGGAAAGCCGTCTGGTGGCCCAGGATATGGCCCTTGATATCGTGTATGAAGACAGCGATGTCATTGTCATCAACAAGCCGCGGGGCATGGTGGTGCATCCGGCGGCCGGGCACGAGGACGGCACGCTGGTCAATGCGCTGCTGGCGCATTGCGGCGGGAGCCTTTCGGGCATCGGCGGGGAAAAACGGCCGGGCATTGTGCACCGGATCGACAAAGACACCTCGGGGCTGCTCATTGTGGCCAAAAACGACGCGGCGCACCAGAACCTGTCACAGCAGCTGAAATCCCGCACGCTGTCGCGCGTGTACGATGCGGTGGTGATAGGCTGCCCGCGGGAGATGCAGGGCGTTATTGACGCGCCGGTGGGGCGCAGCCCGCGTGACCGCAAAAAAATGGCCGTGACGCCGCAGGGCCGCAGAGCGGTCACCCATTATCAGGTCAAGGCGCAGTATGAAGGCTATGCGCACGTCCGGTGCAGGCTGGAAACGGGCAGGACGCACCAGATCCGCGTGCACATGGCGTACATAGGCCACCCGGTGGCGGGCGATCCCCTGTACGGGCCGAAAAACGACCGCACGGGGCTGGGCGGTCAGTGCCTGCATGCGCGCGAGCTGAGCTTTGTGCATCCGGCGACGGGTGAGCTCGTCCATGTCAGCTGCCCGCTGCCCGAGTACTTTACGCAGTTTTTGAAAAAAATCAGCCGGGGAGAATGGTATGAAGAAGTTTGAGGGAATGCTGCTGCTCAGCGACATGGACGGCACGCTGCTGGGCGACGATCGGCAGATTTCACAGCGCAACCGCGATGCGGTCCGCTATTTTGTGGAAAACGGGGGCCGTTTTGGCATTGCGACGGGACGCTCAAAAACGGGAATGCAATATTTTTTGCGCGACGTCTGCGTCAACGCGCCGTGCGTCATCTGCAACGGGGCCATCATATATGATTTTGAAAAGGACGCCGTCATGCACGCCGAAGCCATGGGCACCGACGGGCTGGAGCTGGCGCTTGATCTGATTGAGCGCTTTCCGGAAGCGGGAGTGGAGGTGTCGCTGATTGACGGGGAGTATGTCGCGCACGGCAGCGACATTACAAGGCGGCACTTTGAATATGTCAAAATCCCTTATCGCCCGATGGCGCCGGAAAGCATCCCTCAGCCGTGGGTCAAAATGAACCTCACCATGGAGCCGGAACGGATCCATCTCATGACCGATTATATCGACACAGCATATGCGGGGCGGTTTCACGCGCAGCATTCGGCGGATTATTTTTATGAAATCCTCAAGCCGGGGGCGACCAAGGGAGCGGGGGCGGAGTTTATCCGCCGAAGCCTGGGCGTTGCGCCTGAAAACCTGTTCGTTATAGGGGACGGGCAAAACGATGTGGAGCTTCTGCAAAGCTCTAAAAATCGTTTCGCGCCGGAAAACGCCCATGCAGACATATGGAAGCTGACCCCCCACAAGCTCCCGGACAACAACCATCACGCAGTGGCCGCACTGATTGCATATCTGGATGCACGTGCGGTTTGAAACAAGGAAAGGGGAATTGTGTATGAAAGAGTGCAAACGAATCCGTGAGTGGATGGAGGTGCCGGGCCGGCTGGAAACGGGACCGCTCAACAGCATCACCGACGTGCCAGGCGTGACGGTGGGGCACTGTACGCTGATTGAGGGCGACAATATCCGCACGGGCGTAACCGTCGTTAAGCCCCACCAGGGGAACGTGTATATCATGCGTCCTCCGGCAGGCGTCTGCGCGGGCAACGGCCACACAAAGGCCACCGGTTCGCTGCAGATTGAGGAAATGGGCGAGCTGGAGTCGTGCATCGCGCTGACATCGACGCTGTCGGTCGGCCCGGCGATGCAGGGGCTTTTGGACTACCACAAAGCCGACATGCAGGACTGCTCGTTCAAGTCGATTAACCTGTGCGTTATGGAAACCAACGACGGCCCGCTCAACGACATCATGGGCGGTCATGTTCGGCCGGAACATGTTGCGCAGGCGGCGGCCTGCGCGGGGACACATGTCGAAGAAGGCGGCGTGGGCGCCGGCACAGGCTGCACCTGCTTTGGCTACAAGGGCGGCATCGGCACTTCGTCGCGCGTGGTTCGGGGCGTCAACATCGGGGAGGATCGCGATTTCACCGTCGGCGTGATGCTGCAGGCCAATTTCGGCGGGAACCTCAATATTTACGGGCATCAGCTGCCGTTCCCGCCGCTGCCGACGTACATTGACGACTCCCCGCGCGGCTCGTGCTCCATCGTCGTGGCGACCGACGCGCCCATGTCGGACCGCCAGCTGCGCAGGCTGGCGCGGCGCGCCATTGTGGGCATGACGCTGACCGGCACCCCGCTGACCAATTCCAGCGGCGATTATGCCGTGGCATTTTCGAATTATGAGAAAAACCTGAGGAACTATAAGGAAGAACGAATTCGCAGCATCGATGTGTTGTCTGACAACCGGATCAATCTCTTTTTTGAGGCGTGCGCGGAAGCCGCGCGGGAAGCGGTCTACAATGCGCTGTGCATGGCGCAGGACATGAAAGGGATTGACGGTCACGAGTTTAAAGGGTTTAATCCTCTCGACTTCGCCTCGCTGCTGCCGCTGAAATAGAAGGAAGAGGGTTTTATGAAAAAACACGCATCCGGCATCCGGCCTGCATACATTGCGCAGTACTTTGTCATTTTGCTGGGTTCATGCATTTACGGCGTGGGCCTGACGGTGTTCCTTCAGCCATCCGGCGTGCCGATGGGAGGCATCCCGGGTATTTCGCTTGTTTTGGAGTATTTGTTCGGCGCCCCGATCGGCGTGATGAACTTTGTGCTCAACATTCCGCTGTTTATTCTGGGGTACCGGGTGCTCGGACGCGAGTTCTTTTTTACAACGCTGTTTTCCATCGTGACTTCGTCGCTGTTTATTGACATATGCGGCCCGTTCTTGCCGCTGTACACGGGCGACACACTGCTGGCGTCGCTGTTCGGCGGCGTCATCATGGGCGTCGGGTTTGGCATGGTGTTCCGTGTCGGCGGCACGACAGGCGGCACGGATGTGCTGTCCAAGTATTTTTACCTGCGGCGCAGCATACCGCTCGGCACGACCAGCATCCTGTGCAACGCGGTGGTCATTGCCGGCAGCGCCATCGTGTACAAGAGTCTGGAAAGCGCGATGTACGGCATCATTGTGACCTATGTATCGGGCGTCGTGATCGACAAGGTTGTGTATGGCGCCGACCGCCAGAAAAACGCCTTTATCATCACCGGACGCCCGCGGGAGATTTCCGCGGCGGTCATGAAAGCGCTGCATCACGGCGTGACGGCCATGCCGGCCAGAGGCATGTACACCGGCGACGAAAAGACCGTGCTGGTGTGTGCGGTGCGCCGCAATGAGGTCATGCGGCTGAAAGGCATTGTCGCGCAGGCCGATCCCGGCGCGTTTATGATGCTGTATGATGTCAGCGAGGTTTTGGGCGAAGGGTTCAAAACGCGCGCAGATGAGTAAAAAAAGCTCCCGCAAAGCCACAGGCTGAGCGGGAGCTTTTTTTGAGTATGCGGTTACTGCTGGTCGTGGTCTTTTTTGCAGTTCTGTGCGCCGGTCTGGGGCTTGTTCTGCTTTTTGGGGTTGTTTTGGGCGTCGTACTCATGCGGATTGTTCTGAGTATTGTTTTTCGCGTTTTTCAATGCTGTTCACCTCGCTTTGGCCTTATGTTTCCCCGGCAAAAGCAGGATATACATGTATGCCGGGTGTTGAGATCAAAAGGAAAATGTGATAAAATATCATGGTATGAAATGATTTCTATATTTACGATACGGAGGAGTTCCTATGTCCGGACATTCCAAGTGGCACAATATTGCCAGAAAAAAAGGCGTGGTCGACCAGCAGCGCGCCAAGGTATTTACCCGTTATGCCCGTGAAATGGCCATTGCCATCCGCGAAGGCGGCGCCGATCCTGCCAGCAACTCCAAACTTAAGGATGTCATTGCCAAGGCCAAAAGCGACAATGTGCCCAATGACAACATCAACCGTGTGCTGCAAAAGTACCAGGGCGGCGCGCAGGCCGAAAATTACGAGCACATCAACTATGAGGGCTACGGCCCTGCGGGTGTGGCCGTGATCGTCGAAACCATTACGGACAACCGCAACCGCACGGTGTCGGAGATGCGCCACTATTTTGATAAATACGGCGGAAACATGGGCGCGTCCGGCTGCGTTTCCTGGCAGTTTGATCAGAAGGGCGTGCTGGTGCTGGAAGCAGAGGATCGCGATGAAGAAGAGATCATGATGCAGGCACTTGAGGCCGGCGCCGCGGATTTTGAAGCCGACGGCGACGTGTTTGAGATTTACACCGATCCCAATGAGCTGGAAACGGTGAAAAAGGCGCTGGAAGACCAGGGCTTAAGCTTTCTGGAAGCCGAGGTGCAGATGGTGCCGCAGAATTATATCACGCTGAGCAATGAAGACGACATCAAAAACATGAACAAGCTGCTCGAAATGATGGAAGCCAATGACGACGTGCAGAACGTCTG
>CANUCM010000028.1 GCA_947856675.1 uncultured Clostridia bacterium
GCCGGCATCCCCGTCATCATCTCGCACCTTAAGGTGCTGGGCAAAAAGAACGAGGGCAAAAGCGAGCAGGTCCTGCGCGTCATCGAGCAGGCCAACCGCGAGGGCGTGTTCGTGCGCGCCGACCAGTACCCGTTTATCGCGGGCTCGGCCCCGATGGTGTCGCAAATCCCGCCCAAGTACCTGACAGGCGGCGTGGCGGCCCTGATGGAGCAGCTGACCGATCCCGCGCTGCGCGAGCGCATCCGCTACTCGGTGTTCCACGAAACCGGGGAGTTTGAAAGCGGCTTTTACCAGGCGGGCTACGAGGGCTGCCTGATTGCCGAGTCGGCCATGACGCCGCAGCACGTGGGCAAGACCCTCGCCCAGCTGGGCGAGGAGTGGGGCTGCGACGGGCTGGACGCCGCCTGCCGCCTGCTGCGCGAAAACAACGGCTTTGTCCAGGGCATTTACTTCTCCCAGAACCAGAGCGACATGCAGCGCATCATCGCCCACCCCTATGTCATGGGCGGCAGCGACTGGTCGGATTATTCCGAGCACTTCCCGCGCGACAAGCGCGCCGGCGGGCATCCGCGCGGCACGGGCACCTTTACCCGCCGCATCGAGCTTGTGCGCGATCAGGGGCTTTTGACCCCCGAGCAGGTGATTCACAGCATGACCGGCCTGCCCGCCGAGGTGTCCGGCCTTGAGGGCATCGGCGTTTTGCGCGAGGGCGCGCGCGCCGACCTGTGCGTGCTCGACTACGACAACGTGCGCTGCAACGCCGACTTTGACTTCCCCTTCCGCAAAAACGACGGCGTGGAAACCGTGCTGGTCGGCGGCGCGGTCGCGGTGCGCGGCGGAGAGGCCACGGGCGTGAAAAACGGCGCGTTCCTGCGCCGCAAATAAGGGGGAGGCGGCATGAAGCTGGCACGCGTCATGGACGAAAACGGGCGCATCCGCTCCGCCGTTTTGCAGAAAGAGAGCGCGCTTTTGTGGGACGGCGCTTTGTGGGACGGCGTTCCCGAAGAGTGCGGGCGCGCGCCCCTTTCCTCGCTGCGGCTGCTCGCGCCCGTTTTGCCGCCCAACATTGTGTGCGCAGGGCTTAACTACAAAAGCCACGCGCAGGAAAGCGGCATGGCGCTGCCGCCGCGTCCGCTGCTCTTTCTCAAGGCGACAACCAGCCTGTGCGGCCCGGAAGACGGCATCGTGCTGCCGCCCGCCGCGCCGGACGAGGTCGATTATGAAGCCGAGCTCGCCGTCGTCATCGGCCGGCGCGCCTGCGCCGTTTCGCCCGAGGACGCCCCGCGGTATGTGCTGGGCTTTACCTGCGCAAACGACGTAAGCGCCCGCGACTGCCAGCTGCGGCTCGACTCGCAGTGGGCGCGCGGCAAGTCCTTTGACACCTTCTGCCCGCTCGGCCCCTGCATCGAGACGCAGCCGCCCGCGCTGAGCTGCGAAATCACCGGCCGGCTCAACGGCGAGTGCGTGCAGAGCGCCCGGCTTTCAGACCTCATTTTCCCGCTGTGGGAGCTTGTCAGCTACTGCTCGCACCAGATGACGCTGCTGCCCGGCACGGTCATTTTAACGGGCACGCCGTCCGGCGTGGGCTTTGCCCGCACGCCGCCGCGCTATCTGCGCCCCGGCGACCGCTTTGAGGTCAGCATTTCGGGCATCGGCACGCTTTCAAACCCCGTGCGGTAAAAAAATCCCCGGAGGGCACGCCCTCCGGGGTCTTTTTTTATTCTTCCAGCCACTCGCGGCGCAAGCACCACAAAGCCGCCTGCAAAGCGCCGGGCTTTGGGATATCCCCGCCCGCGCGCACGCGCTCGCTGTGGTCAAACAGCGCGCGCCACGAGCGCACCACCTGCCCGCGCAGCTCGGGGTAAAAGGGCGTGAGCATAACGTCCTCGCATGTAAGGCCGCGCAGCGAAAGCTCGCGCTCAAAGGCGCGGCGCTCCTTCCCGCTGCGGCCCAGATACTTAAGCTGCAGCAGGCGGACAAAGTCGTACATATCAAAAAACACTGCCTGCGCGCGCGGCACGCGCAGCTTAAGAAGCTGCCCGCCGCCCGAAAGATCGGCGTTTTCCGGCGCGCCGAAGGCCCAGTAGGGAAACTCCGCCCCCTCGGGCGGGGGCACAAGCTCGCGCGCATACGCGCAAAAGCTGCGGTACACCGTCAGAAAGAGCGCGGCGCCCTCGCCGTACTTTTCCTTTACATAGCGCTCGCGCGAAAAGCACACGCCGTCGCGCAAAAGGGCCTGCACGACCGCGGGCTGCTGCGCCGAATATAAGATTATTGTATCACCCGGACAAGCCACGATTTACGCACCTCCCATAAAAGCCCGTACTGCGCGTCGCTGCCAAGCGACACGCTGTCGTCAAACAGCCGCGGCCAGCTGCTTAAAATCCCGCGCTTTATCTGCGGGTAAAAGGGCGTCATAAAAGCGCGCGCGTCGCTGACGCCGTAGTCCTCAAGCAGCCTGCGGTGCTCGCGCGCGTCGCGCTCGCTTTCCGGCAGGTAGGAATAGTTGAGCATGGCGCCCCATTTTGCAATATTGATGCCCGTGACAAGCCCCGGGTCGACCGAAAGCTCCAGAATGACGGTGCCCGGGCTTTTGAGCATGGTGGCGCTGCGCTCAAAGGACACCCACACCGGAAGCTCGGCGTCCTCAGGGCGCGGGGGCGACGGGGGCAGGTGCTGCACGAGCCAGTCGTAGACCTCCAAAACGAGCGGCGCGTGCTCCTCGCCGAGGTCGTATTTTACAAACTCGCGCCGCGCGGTGTAGCGGCCGCAGCGCTCAAGCGTTTCCAGCACGCTTTCGTGCTGTTTTGTCCATACGGTGATGTTCGGCAAAGGCAGCGCCTCCTCTTTTTGCAGCGTTTTGATTATTCGGGGGCCTTGAGCGATTCGACCATGCTGATGCGGCGCAGCGGGCGGCGCATGACGAGGTTGACGGCCAGGGCGAAGGCCATGGTCAAAACCCCCGACAGCACAAAGGACAAAGGCTCGATGTCGCGGCCGAACATGACCATGTCGACCTCGGCGGTGCGCACGACAAAGGCGTGCAGCGCGATGCCCAGCGCAAGCCCGCACAGCGTGCCGAAAAGGGCCAGAAGGTTGGTCTCGCGGAAGATGTAGCGGGCGACCTCGCTGCGGAAAAAGCCCAGGACCTTGATGGTGGCAAGCTCCTTTTCGCGCTCGGCGATGTTGATGCCCGTCAGGTTGTACAAAACGACAAAGGCCAGCGCCGCCGCCGACAAAATGAGCACGACGACGATGGTGTTGATGCTTTTGAGCATGTCGGAGAAGCTCTCCTCGAGCTCTTTGTTAAACTGCACGCCCGAGATGTTTTTTTCGCCCAGCAGGCGTTCGGCCAGCTCGTCGCGCGCCTCGTCGGTGTCGGCGCTTGTCACGGCCAGCACCGAGGTGTATTCCGGCTGCGCGCCGAAAGCTTCGGCGTACACCTGCGCGGTCATATAGACATAGCCCTGCACATAGTTTTCCGTCACGCCCGTGACGGTGACGCTGGCGCGCCGGCCGTCGGCGTCCTCGATTTCGATGGTGTCGCCCGCCCCGGCGTCCAGCTTCTGCGACAGCTTTTCGGTGATGACGACGGCGCTTTCGCCTTCAAAGGGCACCGTCTCGTGGGTGCGCCGGTCGCGCAGCGTGACAAAGTCGGAAAGCGCCTGCGTCTCGCGCGGGACAAACAGCGTGGTCTCGCTGCGGTAGGCGCCGGTCTGCGCGTAGCCGGCTTCCATGTGCACGGCCAGCGTGCTTTCAAACGGCTCGCTTTCCAAAATGGCGCGCACGCGGAAATCGGTCTGGTCGTCGCTGTCGTGGCGCAGGCCGACGGTGGTGTCGTAGTTCCACAGCTCCTCAAACTGCTTGCCGATGATGGCGTTGATGCTGTCGCGCAGGCCGAAGCCGGTGACGAGCAGGGCGGTGCAGCCGGCCACGCCGATGACCGTCATAAAAAAGCGCTTTTTGTAGCGGATGAGGTTGCGGGCCGTTACCTTGTGGGTAAAGGGCATGCGTTTCCACAAAAAGCCGATGTGCTCGAGGAAAATGCGCTTGCCGGCCTTGGGGGCCTTGGGGCGCATGAGCAGGGCGGGCTGCTCGCGCAGGCTGCTGACGCAGGCGCCCAGCGTGGCGGCCAGCGCGCACAGAATGAGCGCCGAGGCCGACACCAGCGCGTACTGCGGGTTAAAGCGCAGCACGAGCGGCGGCAGCGTGTACATGATGCCGTAGGTCTTCCAGATGACCGACGGGAACAGCCGCAGGCCGATGGCAAGCCCGGCCGCGCTGCCCAAAAGCCCGGCCGCGCCGGCGTACAGCAGGTATTTGAAGCAGATGGCGGCGGGGCCGTAGCCCAGCGCCTTGAGCGTGCCGATCTGCACGCGCTGCTCCTCGACCATGCGCGTCATGCTGGTCAGCGTGACGAGCAGCGCCACGAGGAAGAAAAACAGCGGGAACACCGTGGCGATGGCGGCGACCTTGTCGGCGTTTTGCTTAAAGGACACGCACGAGAGGTTTTGCTCGCGCGTCATGACATACCACTGGGGCTTTTCGATTTTGTCGATTTCGGCCTGCGCGTCGCGGATTTCATACTCGCCGTCGAGCAGCTTTTCCTCGGCCTCGGCCTTGCCGGCCTCGTAGTCGGCCTCGCCCTGCGAAAGGGTCTGGCGCGCGTTTTCAAGCTCGCGCTCGCCCTTTTCAATTTCGCTCTCGGCGTTTTCCAGCTCGCGCTCGCCCTGCGCGATGCCGCTTTCGTACTGCGCGCGCCCCTCGTCCAGCTCCTGCTGGCCCTGCTCGAGCGCTATGCGCGAGCTCTCGAGCGTCTGGTAGGTTTCCTCCAGCGTCTGCGCGCCCTGCTCGTACTGCGCCACGGCTTCGTCGTACTGCGCAAGGGCCTGCTTCATTTCCTCGCTGACCGGCAGGCCCGAGGTGATGAGCAGGCGCAGCTGCTCCATCTGCTCGCGGTTTTGCTCAAGCTGCTGCCCGGCCGCGTCGAGCTCGGCTTTTGCCGCGTCGTACTGCGCCTTGCCCGCCTCGTACTGCCCGCGGCCCTCGTCGATTTCGGCCTGCGCCTGCGAAAGCTGCTGCGCGCCCTCGGTGCGCTGCGTTTCCAGCTCGGCGCGGCCCTGCGAAAGCTGCCGGCGCGCGAGGTTTAAGTCGCGCTCGCCGGCGGCGACCTCCGCCCGGCCGTTTAAAATCTCCTGCCAGGCGTCGTTGAGCTCGGCTTCGGCGCGCGCTTTTTCGCTTTCGTACTCGGCTTTGGCCTTGTCGAGCTCGGCCTGCGCCTGCTCAACAATTTGGCTGCGGCGCACAAGCACCTGGTCGACGGCCAGCTCCTCAAGGCTGTCGCACACGCCGTCGATGAGCGCGTCGTACTTGTCAGAATAAGCCTCAAGCTCCTGCGCGCCCTCGGCCAGCGCGCAGATTTCGGTAAAATAGTCAAAGGAAAACTGCTCCTGCGGCACAAACAGAATCAGCGCGACGCGGCCGTTGCCGATGGAGGCCTGCTCGCGCTCA
>CANUCM010000029.1 GCA_947856675.1 uncultured Clostridia bacterium
CGATAAAAGCGCATGACCTGGATTTTCTTGTGTTTTTCACAAGAGTCTGTTATCATAGATAGAATAAGGCAATCGATATATTTTGCGCGCGCGGCGCAGTCTGCACCGGGGAGAAAAGCCCTGAGCGGGTGTGCGGACAGGCTGGGCGCGCGGCTGTATAAAACCGGAAGAAGGAGCAGTTTTTGTCCATGGATCAATCAAAAATCCGAAATTTTTCCATTGTGGCGCACATTGATCACGGAAAATCCACACTGGCCGACCGTCTGCTGCAGATGTGCCATGCGGTCAGCGAGCGGGAAATGACGTCGCAGCTGCTGGACAATATGGAGCTTGAGCAGGAGCGCGGGATTACCATCAAGGCGCGCGCGGTGCTGCTGGAGTACGATGCGCTGGACGGCCAGCGCTATCGGCTGAATCTTATCGACACGCCGGGACATGTGGACTTCAATTATGAAGTTTCGCGTTCGCTGGCGGCGTGTGAAGGCGCCGTACTGGTCGTGGACGCTGCCCAGGGCATTGAGGCGCAGACGCTTGCCAACACTTATCTGGCGCTGGAAAATGACCTGGAAATCGTGCCGGTTATCAACAAAATCGACCTTCCCTCGGCCGATCCGAAAAGCGCCAAGGAGGAAATAGAAAACATCATCGGGATTCCGGCGATGGACGCCCCCGAGGTTTCGGCCAAAATGGGCATCAACATCCGCGAAGTGCTGGAGCGCATCGTGTCGGACATCCCCGCGCCCGACAAGGGCCGGGACGATTGTACGCGCGCGCTGATCTTTGACAGCCAGTACGATCCGTACCGCGGCGTCATTGTGTATGTCCGTGTGTTTGACGGGCGCTTTGCGCCCGGCATGAAAATCCGCATGATGGCGACCGGCGCCGAGTTTCAGATAGTGGAAACCGGATATTTGCGGCCGCTGGGGCTGGAGCCGTGTGCAGAGCTGTGCGCCGGCGAAGTCGGATATATTACGGCGTCCATAAAAAACGTGGGAGACACCCGCGTGGGCGACACGGTAACCACGCTGGAAAAACCGGCAGCAGAACCGCTTGCGGGCTACCGAAAAGTACAGCCGATGGTGTTTTCCGGCCTGTATCCGGCCGACGGGAAAAAGTATCCGGATTTGCGGGATGCACTGGAAAAGCTGCAGCTGAACGACGCATCGCTGACGTATGAGCCGGAGAGCTCGGCTGCGCTGGGGTTTGGGTTTCGCTGCGGTTTTCTGGGGCTTTTGCACCTGGAAATTATTCAGGAGCGGCTGGAGCGTGAATATGACCTGGATCTCATTACTACGGCACCGAGCGTCGTATATCATGTAAAGCTGACAAACGGCGATGAGCTGGTCATTGACAACCCGCTGAACTTTCCCAACCCGGCGGAAATTGAATATGCTGAGGAGCCCATTGTCAAGGCCAGCATTATCACGCCGGCGGAATATGTGGGCAACCTTATGGAGCTGTGCCAGGGACGGCGCGGTGTGTACAAGGATATGAAGTACATTGACACAACGCGCGTGGAACTGCATTATGAGCTGCCGCTCAACGAGATTATTTACGACTTTTTCGATGCGCTCAAGTCGCGTACGCGCGGCTATGCTTCGCTTGATTATGAGCTTTTGGGGTACCAGCGTTCCAAGCTTGTCAAGCTGGACATTCTTCTCAACGGGGATATCGTGGACGCGCTGTCCTTTATTGTCCATGCCGACAAGGCATATGAGCGTGCGCGCCGTATTGTGGAAAAGCTCAAGGAGAATATACCGCGCCAGATGTTTGAGATCCCTATTCAGGGGGCGATTGGCGGCAAGATCATTGCGCGCGAAACGGTAAAGGCTATGCGCAAGGATGTTCTGGCCAAATGTTACGGCGGCGATATTACGCGTAAAAAGAAGCTGCTGGAAAAGCAGAAGGAAGGCAAAAAGCGCATGCGTTCGCTGGGGACCGTCGCCGTCCCGCAGGAGGCGTTTATGGCGGTGCTCCGGCTGGACGAAGACTAAACCCGCCGGAGCGGGACGGCGAACGCGCAGGACGGCTGCGCCGTCCGAGCGGGAAAAATTGCCGGGGTCCCCGCAAAGTGCACGCACTTTGCGGGGGACGTCCCGCAGGAGGCGTTTATGGCGGTGCTCCGGCTGGACGAAGACTAAACCCGAAAGCTCCAAGGAGATTGCAGAAACTATGCTTGGTATTTATATCCACATCCCGTTTTGCAAAAGAAAGTGCGCATACTGCGATTTCTGCTCCACCAGCAGGTATGATGATGCCATGATGGATCGATATGTGCAGGCACTGGTTGCGCAGTTTGGCGATTTTTTCATTAAAGGCGGGCGATACGAGGCCGACACCGTGTATTTTGGCGGCGGGACGCCCTCGGTTCTCGGGGCAAAGCGCATAGCGCACATCCTGAAGGAGCTGCAGCGGCGCGTCAGTTTAAAGCATCCGGAAATCACGGTAGAAGTCAACCCTGAGAGCTGCGACAAAAAGCTGTTTCAAAAACTGCGCGCAGCGGGGGTCAACCGCATATCCATGGGCGTGCAGTCGGCGAATGACGAGCAGCTCAAGGCGCTTGGGCGTCTGCATACGTTTGCCCAGGCGGCGGAAGCGGCGAAACTGTGCAAACAGTACTGCACCGACAATCTTTCGCTCGATCTGATGTACGGGCTCCCGGGGCAGGATATGGACGATGTGCGCTCCTCGGCAGAAGCGCTGTGCGCGCTGGAACCGGCACATGTTTCCTGCTATGCACTCAAGCTGGAAGAAGGGACGCCGCTGGCACGCCAAAATCCCGAGCTGCCCGATGACGACACACAGGCGGATATGTACCTGTGTCTTGTGGACATGCTGGAAAAAGCCGGGTACAAGCAGTATGAAATCTCCAATTTCGCACGCGACGGGCGCATTTCCCGGCACAACAGCAAATATTGGAACCTTGATGAAACCATCGGTTTTGGATGTGCCGCGCACAGCTTTTACGGCGGAAAGCGCTTCAGCTTTACCGGGGACATCGCGTCATACATTGACGGGGCGCTGGGCAAAAAGCCCATTGTGGAACAGGCGGACGAGCTCTCCTTCGGAAACCGCAACGGCGAGTATGTCATGCTCAAGCTCCGGACGGCGGAAGGAATTGACGAGAGCGCTTTTTTCCGGCGCTTTCACGTGGATTTTGCTTCGTATTCGTCCCGCCTTGAAAAGTATATCCGCGGCGGGTATGTGGTACATGAGCACGGCGTGTGGCGCCTGACGCCGAAGGGCTTTCTGGTGTCCAACACCATTATCGGCGACGCGCTGGAAGGCGCGTGCCCGCACGAATAGGAAAGGGGCTGGCGCGGTGCAGAAGGTCTGCGGGCTGGACGATCTGGCGGGGCAGAACGGTACGCTGTCCATCATCGGAATGTGTAAAAATGCCGGAAAGACCACAGTGCTCAATGCGCTGCTCGGCAGCCCGGAACGCGCGGGCGAGGGGCTTGCACTGACCTCTGTCGGGCGTGACGGTGAGCGCCGCGATGTGGTTACCGATACGCCCAAACCGCCGGTATACATCGGGCGCGGCGCACTGGCTGCGACGGCCGAAGGGCTGCTGCCGCTGTGCGACGTCACACGGCAGATAGAGGCGGTGACCGACGTCCGCACGCCGCTGGGGCGGGTTGTTGTGCTGCGGGCGCTGTCAGATGGGTTTGTGCAGCTGGGCGGGCCGTCAATGAATGAGCAGCTTTCGCGTCTGCGGGAACTTTTTTTTGCGCTGGGGGCGCGCAGGGTTCTCATCGACGGTGCGGCAGGGCGGCGCAGCCTGTGCTCGCGCGAAGTGTCGGATCGCACCCTTTTGTGCACGGGGGCGTCGCTGCACCGGGATATGGACGTCGTGGTGCGGGAAACGGCCCATGTGTGCAAACTGCTGACGCTGCCCGAACTTTCCGGGTCGTTTCCGCAAAAAGAGGGAGCGCGGCTTGTGCTGCGCTGTCCGGACGGGGAAGAGCATGTACTCGATGCCGCCCAGCCTGCCATGGAGCTGCGCCGTCTGGGCGCGCAGGGCGTCCTGGCATCGGCGGGCGCGGTGACCGATACGCTTGTGGATGCGCTGATGCGCTCGGGTCTGGACGTCTGCGGGCTGACGATCGCGGCGCGCGAGGCATCGCAGCTTCTGCTGTCTGCCCAATGCGCCGAGGCGTTTCAGCGCCGGGGAGGAACGCTGGCGGTCGGCCGTTCGGCTGCACTGGCTGCCGTCACCGTCAACCCGGTGTCGGCGTACGGCTGGAGGTTTGACGCGCAGGCGTTCGCCGAAAGCATGGCAAAAGCCGCAGCGGTACCGGTGCTTGACGTGGTGGGAGGTTGGCATGCAGGAGCTTAATTTTCATCAAAAAGAAGAAATCGGGCTGGTATGGGTGCTGGATCAGCTGCACCCGGCGTCAGCGTGCGGACGCGAGCGGCTGCGCGCAGCCAAGCCGGCCGGGCCTGCGCAGCGCCGGGAACTGGAGCGTGAGCTGGAAGACGTGCAGCGCCTGGTGCAGGCCGATGGGGAACAGCGCCGGCTGATGGCGCAGATGGTGCATATTTTTTCCCAGGTCAGGGATGTGCGCCCGACGCTGGCCCGGTGCCGGGAAGTATCCCTTGGAGACGTGGAGCTGTTTGAAATCAAAAGCCTGCTGCTGCAGCTGGCGCGCCTGGCGCCGCTTTCGGCCGAACTGGAACGGCAGCTCGGCGTACATGATGCGGCGATTGAGGCCTGCGCGCCGGCGCTGGCACTGCTGGACGCTGAAGGGCGCGGGACGGCGGCTTTTTACATCAGCAGCCTGTATTCTGAGGCCCTTGCGCAGGCGCGCAGGGAAAAGCGCAGCATTGAGGAGCAGATCCGCCGTGCCGGAGCGGATGATGAGCTGTCGGCGCAGCGTGCTGCGGCAGCCGCGCGCGAGCAAAATGAGGAAGCCGCCGTGTGCCGGCGCCTGTCCCTGCAGCTTCGGCCGTACCTTGACAGCATGGAGCAGTCTCTCGGGCGCATTGCAAGGCTGGACGTGCTGTTTGAAAAGGCGCGCGTTGCCCGCGCGCTGGGCGCCGTTTGTCCGCGCCTGGGCGGGGATGTGCTGCGCTTTCAGGGCCTGGTCAACCCGTATGCCGCCGACGCGGTGGAAAAGGCGGGCGGTACTTACACGCCGGTAGATATTGCGATGCCCCGGGGCGCCACCGTGATAACCGGGGCCAATATGGGCGGGAAAAGCGTGGCGCTGCGCGGTGTGGTGCTCAACACGCTGCTCGCGCACATGGGCTTTTTTGTGTTTGCACGGCAGGCGGACATTCCGCTGTTTGACGAGATCCTGCTGATTGGCGAAGACAGGCAGTCGGTGTCTGAGGGACTTTCGAGCTTCGGGGCAGAGCTGGCTGCGCTGTCCGGGGCGCTGGAAGCATCAAGGGGCAGGTTTTGCCTTTTGGTGCTGGATGAGTTTGCGCGCGGGACCAACCCGGAGGAAGGGCGGCGCATCGTGCGTGCACTGGTGGGCTACCTGCAGGCCAGGGAAGGCATTGCGCTGCTTGCAACGCACTATGACGGCGCGGCAGAGCGGGCCGGGGCGCACTATCAGGTGGCCGGCCTGCGCGAGCAGGACAGCGAACGGCTCAAAGCCGAGCTGCGGGCACAGCCGGGCGGATTTGAGGCGCTGCGCCGGTATATGGATTATCGCCTTTTTCCGGCGCGGGCCGGGGATGAGTGCCCCCGAAGCGCGCTGGCCGTCTGCCGCATGCTTCTGGCCCAGCAGGACCTTATGCGCGCCATTGAGGAAAGTTATTGACAAACGGAAAAAAAGATGATATGCTGTATCAGGAAAAGTTAAACAAAAAATAGAGGCGCGGACGGTGAGGTAGCGCCCGGGTGAAAAGGCGGTCGGAGCCGATACCGGGAGTGAATGTGCCGGCCGCCGAAAGGGCTGTCGTTTCCGGCTGCGGCTGTCTTTGGGGGCTGTGCTCAGCGCACTGTCCTTGTCATGTTTTGCATGAAGAGCTATTGATCAAAAGATGATCAATAGCTTTTTTTGTTGACATGAAGCGCTATGAACAGACGTTTTGTTTTGTTCATGGCGTTTTTTATTGCATAAAAGGAGGAAGCAAGGAATGAAATCCACAATTCGGCTGCGCATGAGCGCACATGATGCACATTACGGCGGAAACCTGGTGGACGGAGCGCGGATGCTTGCGCTGTTCGGCGATGTGGCCACAGAGCTGCTGATTCTCCATGACGGCGACGAAGGGCTGTTTCGCGCTTACGACAGCGTGGAGTTTTTGGCGCCGGTGTTCGCCGGTGACTATATTGAAGCCACGGGGGAGATCACTGAGGTGGGGCGCACTTCGCGCCGGATGGTGTTTGAGGCGCGCAAGGTGATAGCGCCGCGCCCGGATATCAGCGACTCGGCATGTGATGTGCTGGAGCAGCCTGTTGTGGTTTGCCGCGCGAGCGGGACGTGCGTGGTTCCGGCCGACAAGCAGAGAAAAGGAGGAACGCTGTAATGGAAAAACTGATTCTGACAGCCTGCATCTGCGGGGCGGAAGTGACAAAAAAACACAATCCCGCCGTGCCGTATACCGTGGAGGAAATTGCGCGCGAGGCCAAAAGCGCCTGTGACGCGGGGGCGTCCATCATCCACCTGCATGTGCGCTGGGACGACGGGACGCCGACACAGGACAAAGAGCGGTTTGCCCGGTGTTTTGAAGCGATTCGCGCGGTGTGTCCTGATGTCATTATCCAGCCGTCAACGGGCGGCGCTGTCGGCATGTCGAGCGACGAGCGGCTGCAGCCGCTGCAGCTTCAGCCTGAAATGGCCACGCTCGACTGCGGCACATGCAATTTTGGCGGCGATGAGATTTTTGTCAACACGGAAAATATGATCATCGAGTTCTCCGGGCGCATGATGAAACAGGGTATCAAGCCGGAAATCGAGGTGTTTGACAAAGGGATGATCGACATGGCGCTGCGGCTTTGCCGCCGCGGCCTGATTGCAGAGCCGATGCATTTTGACTTTGT
>CANUCM010000030.1 GCA_947856675.1 uncultured Clostridia bacterium
CACCGTCAGCTCGCTGCCCAGCAGCATGCGCTGGTCAACGCCCATGCCCATAAAGCGCAAAAAGCCCTCGTCGGTTACCTCTGTCACGAGGAAGCCAATCTGGTCAATGTGCGCATCGAGCATGACCTTTTTCGCCCCGGCTATGCCGCAGCGGCGAATGCCGGTGACATTCCCGAACCCGTCGACGTTTACCTCGTCGACATACGGGCGCAAAAGCTCGGCTGCAATATCGCTGACACGGTATTCATCGCCGGACACGCCATATGCATTGACGAGCTTTTTCAGTTTGTCCCGAAGTTCCAATGACAACACCTCACTATCCTATGTTTTTCTCTATAAGAGGCCCCCGGGGGCCGTCTTACCGTTCCGGCAGCGCGCGCACCAGCTCTTTAAAGCGCTCGCCGCGTTTCATAAAATTGGGGAACTGATCAAACGAAGCACAGGCCGGCGAAAACAGCACGGTATCCCCCGCCCGCGCCAGCTCAAAGGCCTTGCTGACCGCGTCCTCCAGCCGCTGCACCGTCAGAATGCGCGGTTTTTGGGCCTGCGGTGCATTCCGCACGGCCTGCTCGATTTTTTCCGCCGTGGCGCCGCACAAAATCAGCGTGTCCACGCGTTTGCAGATTTCACACCCCAGCTCGTCAAACGGGATGTGCTTGTCATACCCTCCCGCAATGAGCACAACGGGGCCTTCAAAGCAGTGCAGCCCCGCAATGGCACGCGTCGGGCTGGAAGCGATGGAATCATTATACCACACCGCTCCGCCAATTGCACGCACCCTTTCCAAACGGTGCTCCACCCCTTCAAACCGCTGTGCCACAAGCTTCATGTTTTCAGGCCGCACAAGGCCGTATACGGCCGCGCAGGCCGCCATATAGTTTTCCACGTTGTGCTCGCCCGGAAGACGGATGTCTGTTTTGGCAAACAGCCCGCAGCCGTCGTACACCACGCGCCCGTTTTCCAGCTGCACACCGTGCTGCACCCGTCCCAGACGGGAAAAGCCGCGCACCTGCGCCGCACTCTCCCCCGCAAACCCGCGCGTAATCTCATTGTCCATATTGAGCACCAGAATGTCGTCCGGGCCCTGATAGCGGAAAATGTTCCGCTTGGCATCGACGTATTCCGCCATGTCCCTGTGCACGTCCAGGTGGTTGGGCGCCACATTGGTGACCACCGCAATGTGCGGGCTTTGGCGCATGCTCATCAGCTGAAAAGAGGACAGCTCCAGCACACAGACATCCCCGGGTTCCATGCTCCCCGTCCGGTCGAGAAGAGGGGTGCCGATGTTGCCGCCCAGCCATACGCGGCGCCCCTCGGCGCGCAGCATTTCGGCAATCAGCGTGGTCGTCGTGGTCTTGCCATCCGACCCCGTCACCGCGATGATGGGGCAGGGGCACACCGAGAAAAACACTTCCATCTCGCTTGTCACCTCGGCGCCCCGCTCACGGGCGGCGCACAGCTGCGGCACATCGGGGCGCATCCCCGGCGTGCGGAACACAATGTCCGCCCCCGACTGCTCCAGCCCCGAAAGATAGTCGGGCCCGGTGTACAGTGAAACGCCCAGCGCACGCAGCTCGGAAGCCAGCCCGCCCAGCTGCGCCTCATCCTTTTTGTCGCACGCCGTCACGCGGGCGCCCGCCGAAACCAGCAGACGCAGCAGCGGCGTGTTGGACACGCCAATGCCCAGCACGGCAGCCTTTTTGCCGCGAAGGGCCGCCAGATATTGTTCAAATGCTGTCATACAGTTTCCTCCACGAGCTCAGAAGCTCTCTGTTCTCTCCCCATTGTACCGCAATTTTGCACCGTGTCAAAGGGTTTTGCGGCGAAAAAACGGTTTGAGTTGACACGCCGGCCTTTTTGCGCGATAATCATAGGGCAAGCGGGCCGAACAGCCGCCGGCGGCTGCGTAAGGCACCGTGGGAGGAAAGTCCGGGCTTCACAGAGCAGGATAGCGGATAACATCCGCCGAAGGCGACTTCAGGACAAGTGCAACAGAAATATACCGCCGCCGGCGGCAAAAAGAGCAGGTGCTGCCTGTTCTTTTCGCCGTCGGCGGTAAGGGTGGAAAAGCGAGGTAAGAGCTCACTGAACCCGATGGTGACACCGGGCTCCTGTAAACTCTATCCGAAGCAACATCAAGCGGGGGCAGCGCACTGCGCAGGGCTTGCTCGGCCCGCTCCCCAAAAGGGTGGCTTGAGGCGTGCGGCGACGCACGATCCAGACAGATGGCTGTTTTTAACAGAACCCGGCTTACAAGCCCACTTGCAAAAAAGCGCTCCGGCTTTTTGGCCGGAGCGTTTTTCTCATTCTGCAGTATTTTTCAGCCCGTACTGCTCGATAAGCTGCTCTGTCTGCTCGGGCGAAACCAGATATACCTCGCCATCTATGACCAGGGTGGGAATGCCGATGGTGTGCTTTTCGCGCACCGGGGCGTGAACCGCCGACGTGTCGCGTATTTTCAAAAACGCCCGCAGCGGCGTGACCCCGGATGTGATATCAACATAAACAAACTTCACATGATTCTGGCAAAGAACCTCTTTGACCGGGCCGCAGCCCCCTCAATGCGGGTTGCCGTACAGTGCAACTTTATGCATAACGCCCCTCCTCGATTGATTTTTCGGATGACCCGTACTTTTATTATAGTTTATCCGAATAAACGTGTCAAGCGAGGAAAAAGGCGTTATTCAGCGGGCAAAGTAATCCAAAAGGCCGATAAAAGCGCGGATACCGGTTTCCATCAGGCTCTCGTCAAACTGGAAGCGGTTGTTGTGCAGCGACGGCACATCGCCCAGACCCAAAAAGGCAAAGACGCCGGGCACGCGCTTCTGATATTCGGAAAAGTCCTCGCCGATGACGGTTTTCTCCGCCTCCAGCAGAGGCACGCCGGCCTTTTCCATGGCTTTCTGATATTCTGTATACAGCGCGGGGTCGTTGGTAACCGGCGGATACGCGTCGCCGATGTGCACTTCGGTGCGCGTGCCCCAGCGCTCGTCCGCCTGTTTGACCGTGCTGTGGATTTTTTCGCACAGCATGTCAAACACCGCCGGCTCAAACGCGCGGACGCTGCCCTTTGCCTGCGCCGTTTCGCACACGATGTTGTTTGCATCGCCGGCCGCCACGGCGCCGATGTGCAAAAGGAACTCCGTGCCCGGCGCGACATCTTCGCGTTTATAACGGTTGAGCTCCGACACAATGTCCGCCAAAGCGCCCAGCGCGTCAATGCCGAGGTCGGGGCGCGCGCAGTGCGCGCTCTTTCCGTGCACCGTCAAAAAAAGCTCGGCTGCCTGCGCCATCAGCGGGCCCGGCCGTGACGACAGCGTCCCCGCCTTTGCCTTGGGCCACACATGAAGCCCGAATACCTTTTCTACATGGAAGCGATCCAAAATTCCCTGTTCGCAAATGGGCTTTGCACCGCCGATGGTTTCTTCCGAGGGCTGGAAAATCAGCAGCACATCCATATTGTACTGGCTTTTGTGCGCGTGCAGGTAATCGGCCAGCGCCAGCAGCATTGCCATGTGCGCATCGTGCCCGCAGGCGTGCATGCAGCCGTTGTGCGACGCGAAGTCCAGACCGGTCTGCTCGGCAATGGGCAGGGCGTCAATGTCTGCGCGGAACGCGAGGGCGCGTCCCGCTCCGTTGTCAAAAAAAGCGATGCTGCCGGTGCCGACAACACGCTCGACCAGACAATCGAGCTTGGCCAGGTGCTCTGCGATATAGCGCCCGGTCTGTTCCTCTTTGCGCCCTACCTCGGGAATCTGATGCAGGTCGCGGCGATAGCGAATATAATTTTCCACGGCAATGCCTCCCACGATTTCATGCTGCCGGCATGGCATTTGTACGCTCTTGCCGAAACAGTCTGAGTAAATTATACGCTTTTCACGGCATTTTGCAAGATTTTGCTGAAGATCTGTTTACAAGCTGAGCCGCACGTGATATCATCTATACGTTGATAGAGGCGCGGAGACGATGAGTATCCACCGGAGCCGGCAGGCTGTGAAAGTGGTGAAAGGCATATCCGCCGAACTGCCCGTGCAGGCGTGCCCGGACGGTGGGTCTGCGGCAAACAGCCGCAGGACTGTCTGCAATCACATTGCAGTTGTGCTATCTTACTTTGCTGTATAGGTTGGCCGGTAAGAGCATTTCTGCTGCTCTTCCGGCTTTTTTACGTCGGGAGAAGCTTGTCCCGGGAGGCAGAAAGCATGAGAATTGTACACAAGTACGGCGGCAGCTCGGTGGCTACGATTGAAAAAATACAGGCCATCGCGCAGCATATCGCACACCTGCACGCACAGGGCCACGA
>CANUCM010000031.1 GCA_947856675.1 uncultured Clostridia bacterium
CCGATGGTGTTGGCCTCGCGGTTGAGCTCCTGAACCAGAAAGTCCAGCTTTCTCCCGACGGCCTTGCTGCCCGATACCATGGTACGCAGCTGCACCAAATGGCTGCGCAGGCGCACAAGCTCCTCAGTGACCGACACCTTGTCGGCAAACAGCGCCGCTTCGTTCAGGATACGCTGCTCCTGTATCTCACTGCCGTCCAGCAGCTCTGCCATGCGCGCAGCCAGCCGCTGCCGATATTCCTCCACGCTGTCCGGTGAGCGCTTTTCCACAAAATCCACCAGGCTGCCTATCAGCTCAGCCCTTTGCAGGATATCCCGGCACAAAGCCTCGCCTTCACGCTCACGCATGGCGGCATGCTCTGCCAGAGCCCGCTCCAACACACCCAAAACCTCTGCGGTCAGCACTTCCTGATCCGCTTCTTCCTTTTCCGCGCTGAGCGCGTCAGGCAGCCGGGCCAAATCCAAAGCCGTCGGCTGGCATACCGCGCCGTACTTTTCGGAAATGCTGCGCAGCGCCTCCATGTATCCGTCCAAAACCGCCATGTTGGGAGTAATCTTGATGTCGGCTCCATCCTTGGCCCGGACAGAAACGTAAACATCCACCTTCCCGCGCACCAGCCGGGACGTCAGCTGCGCTTTGATTTTATCTTCCAGAAAACCGTAAATCCGAGGAACCTTGATGTTGAGATCGAGATAGCGATGGTTGACGGACCGGATTTCCACCGTGATTTCCTGCTGCTGTGTTTCGGCCTTAACCCGACCGTACCCCGTCATACTGCTGAGCATCGTATCACTCCATTATTTCTCATTGGACCGGATTTGCCCAAGTCCGTAAAAATGATTATATCATATTTTCAGGGTTCATTGCAAACCATCCGGCGGCAGAACCTCCGTGATTGTAAAGGTGAGATTTTGCAGTTTGCGGCTCTTTCTCGAAGCCGCGGCGCACACAAGCAGGCCTGCCAAAAGCCCTGCCGCGGAATACAGGATACTCTGCCCTTCACTGCTCGACGGAAGCAGCGCTCCCGCCAGCATCAGCACAACGGGAAGAATATACAGCAGGGACGCCCGTGCCAGCACCGCACCCGTATCGCTCTCCACCGTCACCCGGTCTCCCGCTGCGGCCGCCGCGGCATTGCGCGCCATGGCCTGCACCCGCTCTTCCGGATGCGCACACCCGTGACAGGTCCCGCAATCCCCGGAGCAGGCTGATTTGCGTGTAACTTCTATCAAAGCACTGCCGTTTTCATAGGTTTCCCGGACAATGGCAACTGCTTTCATTCCTATTCCTCCAGCGGCATATATTCCGAAAAAATGCGTTCTGCCGCACGTATACCGTCCACTGCCGCGCTCATAATGCCGCCTGCATATCCGGCTCCTTCGCCGCAGGGAATCAACCCGGAAAGCTCCGGACTGTAAAGCTCCTGGGTGCGCTGCACCCGGATCGGCGAAGACGTGCGGGTTTCCAGCCCGGTCAGCACGGCGTCCGGCGCGTCAAACCCGGGCAGTTTCTTTCCAAACGCCGGTATGGAGCGCTGCAAAAGCCCCGCTGCGTCCGGCGGAAGAATTTCGCCCAAATCGGCAAAGCGCCATCCGCGCGGGTAAGTCGGCCGGACACCGCCCAGCCGCTCGCTGCGCTGCCCCCGGAGAAAGTCTCCGACACACTGCACCGGCGCGCTGTAATCCCCGCCGCCGGCCCGGAACGCAGCGCGCTCCAGCCGCCTTTGAAACTCCACCCCCGCCAGCGGATGCGCGCTGCCAAAGTCATCGGGCGTTACGGAAACGGCCAGCGCCGCATTGGCATTCTCTCCGCTTCGGGCGTGATAGCTCATGCCGTTTGTCACAACGCCGCCGGCCTCGCTGGCGGCCGCCACCACCACACCGCCCGGGCACATACAGAACGAATAGCAGCCGCGCTCTCCTTCGCGCCGCGACAGAAAATATTCCCCTGGCGGCAGCTGCACTTTTCCCGCAAAACGTCCATAAAGCCCTCTGTCAATGGTCTCCTGACGGTGCTCTATCCGAACCCCGACGGAAAACGGCTTGGCCGAAATGGACAGCCCCTGCCGGTACAGCGTTTCAAACAGCTCCCGCGCACTGTGTCCCACGGCCAAAACCGCCGCCTGGCATGCAATTTCTCCCTGCGCTGTGCGTACGGCGCACAGCCGCCCGCCGCGCTGCACAAAGGCAAGCGCCGGCGTACGGAAATACACTTTCCCGCCCAGCTCCTCAATGCGCCGGCGCATGGCTACCACGACATGCTTTAAAAGATCCGTGCCCACATGCGGGTGCGCCGTCGTCATAATTTCATCCGGGGCTCCGAATTCCCTGAGCCGCTGCAAAACAAGCTCGCAGCGGCGATCGCCTATCCGGGTCGTCAGCTTGCCGTCGGAATATGCACCGGCTCCGCCTTCGCCAAACTGAACGTTTGTGTTTTCATCCAGCCTCCCGCCGGAAAAAAAGTCCTGCACCGCTTTGTCGCGCTCGTCCATGCCCGCTCCGCGTTCCAGCACAACAGGACGGTATCCCTGCTCTGCCAAAAGCAGGGCGCAAAAGATCCCCGCCGGCCCGAACCCGCACACCACCGGCGGCTGAGAAAGCCTTTGGGTCCCGCACGGCCGCGGCGGCTGCACCCTCTCACGGACCCGGATGTCCGCACGCCCCAGGCGCTCACACAGCGCCCGTTCGTTACCTTCCACTTCCAGCTCCACAGAGTACACCTTGTGCAGCATCCCTCTGCGCAAATCAAAAGAACGCTTGTGAATGTGCGCCGCGAGCACCTGCGTCCTGTTCAGCCCGCAAAGACTGACAGCGGTGCCAATGGCATCGCTGTCAGTCTTTTCATATGAACATTTTATTCCAGATACAATCAGGCTCACCGTGCTATTCCTCCGGCACCGGCGGTTCTTCGCCCGGCGGCAGTTCCTCCGGGACAACGAGCGTCAACGTGTATTTTCCGACCACGGCGACCTGCCGCCCCTGCACCGTCACCAGCGCCGGAACGACATTTTCACCCGTTTGCAGTTCGTCCGGTGAAAATACCGGAGTCACGGTGATGTCCTCTGCGCTCAGCTCCGCCAGCTCCTCATCCGAACCGAGGAACACAAGGCTCAGCCTGTCTTCCTTGCAGGTATACGGCTCTACATCACTGAACCGATCGGCATCCACGCTGAACATCATCTGCCGCAGGCCTTTAAAGGTTATCACCACACGGGCATAGGTTTCCGTATTGTCTGTTGTCACCCCGTTGGGCAGAATAATGGGCAGCGTGACTTCGGTCACATTGTCTTCCAGAAGCTGCTTGACGCTGATGCTGCCCAGGTTAATCTGGTTGATGGACGAAACCACATCCGACGCGCCGCTGACTTTAACGGAGTCGGGCTCGATTTCACAGTCCACCATGTCGGCAGTAATAAACCCATAGGGTATTACATCCACCGACAGAGGAATTTCTCCGCTCTGGTGCACCTGCATTTCAAACTCAAGCGTCGGCTCGCGCAATGTGATAAACGTCATATCCACCGGCTCGCCCGCCTCGTCAACCAGCGTGTAATTCAGCACCGTTTCCACGTTGGCCGTCGCATCGGTCATGTCGTATACCGCAACAGCCCGGTCAATTTCCGCCAAAATCCGTTCCGGCCCTTCCACCGTCACCGCATCGGAAGACAGGGAATAGTCGCCCTGCACATATCCTTCCGCCAGCTCACCCTGAAGCTGCAGGTCAACGGGCACCGATTTTGTCGCAACCCGATCAATGGTCATCGAAACGGTCGGCGTAATCCGCGAAACCGTGAGGTTTTTATTTTCGGCGGACGCCGCGTACTTGAGATCATATTCCCCGGGAACCGTAATGGTCGACACATCCACCACGGCTGTCACAGTGTTGCGGTTTGCGCTGTATACGTCGTTGCGTTTTCCCACAACCTTCACGTCCACCGTGGGAGTGTTGCCCTCCGTGATGATCAGCCCCGCTTCCGTCAGGGCGGAAACGCCTTTGACCTGCACGTTCAGTCCGCTGAGCACCGTGCTGACGTCGGGGTTTTTCGTATCCATTACATAAAACCACAGCAGCAGCGCCACCAAAAGCGAGAGCACCTTGATGAGGATGTCATTGTCTTTAACCCACTGTTTCATTTCAGACGCCCCCTAAGCCGTGCCCAGAAGCCCTGTGTCTCTTCCGGTTCCTCCTGCGGCATCAGCTCCTGCACCAGCAGTCTTTCCAGTGTTTCCGGCGCAAGGTGGCGTTTGAGAATGCCCCCCACGGCAAACGAAATGGATCCGGTTTCTTCCGAAACCACCACGCACGGCGAATCATACGACTCGCTCATGCCGACCGCTGCACGGTGCCGGGTTCCCAGCTCCTTGCTGATGTTGAGGTTTGTCGACAACGGCAGCAGGCAGCCCGCCGCCTCTATCCGGGCGTTGGAAACCACAACCGCACCGTCATGCAACGGAGCCTTGGGATAAAAAATATTCTTCAGAAGCTCCGCCGAAACCTCGGCGTCAATCTTGGTTCCCGTTTTGGCAATGGACGCAATGTTGTCATCTTTTTCAAACACGATCAGCGCGCCGGTCTTGCTCCACGAAAGGGAGCTGGCCGCTTCCACGGTCTGCAAAATGGCAAGCTGCATTCCCTGTTTGTCCACACCGCGGCTTTTAAACAGGCGCAGATGGCTGCGGCCAAACTGCTCCAGCACTTTGCGCAGTTCGGGCTGGAACACCACAATCAGCGCCAGCACGCTGAACTGCAGCGCGCTGGAAAGCAGGAAGTTAACCACATGCAGTCCAAGCATGCTGTCAGACGAAACCTGCATCAAAATCAGCAGCACCAGCACGCCCTTGAGGATGCGGGCCGCGCTGCTGTTGCGCATCTGCTTGATAATCCAGTATATGAAAGCGGCCACGATGAGGATGTCGATTACATCCAGCACCGTGGCAAACTTAAGTTGTTCCCAAATCCGGACAAAAACATTCATACCCATTATCCCTTTTTCGGAATTGCTTTACCTTGATTTTATCAAGAAATGGGCAATTTTTCAATAGAGTTCTGTCGGATTTAAGCGGATGTTAACACTTTTTTTACAGCGAATACCAGCTCCGAAACCTCGCGCCGCGTGTTGAAGCATGAAAAGCTGACCCGGCAGGTTCCCTCCGGCAGCGTCCCTGCGCTGCGGTGCGCCAGCGGCGAGCAGTGCAGGCCGTCGCGCAGGCAAATTCCCCGCTGCGCCAAACGGGCGCACAGCTCCGCCGGCGTCTGCCCCTGTGCCGCAAAAGAAATCAGGCCCTGATGGCGCTCCGCCGGCCCGCAGAATACCCGCACGCCGGGAATGCTTCCCAGCCCCTGCGCCGCCTGCTCCACCAGCTCGCGCTTGTGCTGTGCCAGCGCCGCCGTTCCTTGTTTTTTGACAAACAGCAGCCCCTCACGCAGCCCGGCAATCCCCGGGACATTCAGCGTCCCGCTTTCCAGCGCGTCCGGCAGGAAATCCGGCTGACTCAGGTTCAGCGATTCGCTTCCCGTGCCCCCCTGCATAAGGCTGTAAAACCCTTCGGCTTTACACACAAGCAAAAGCCCTGTTCCCTGCGGCCCATACAGCGATTTATGCCCCGGCATGCAGAGAAACCGGGCGCTCTCAAGCTCGGAAGCATCCACGTCAAGCAAACCGGCTGACTGCGAGACATCCACGATCAGTGCAATCTGGCGCTGCGCGCACAGCGCGTCGATTTCCTTCAGCGGCAGCACAAATCCGAATACATTGGATATATGGTTCAGGATGACGCACCGGGTGTCGCTGCGCAGTGCCTCCTGCACCGCCTGCACCGCCTGCTCCGGACAAAAAAGCCCGGACTGCGCCACAGTATAGCACACCCCCTGCTCCTTCATCGCTTCAAGCGGGCGCACAACGGAATTGTGCTCATATCCCGAAACAACGGCATGGCCGCCGCCGTGCAGTACGCTTTTAATGGCAATGTTCAGTGCGTGGGTTGCATTGGATGTGAATACAACCTGTTCCGGGCAGGGCAAGTGAAACATCTCGGCCGCCGTTTCTCTGCAGCGGTATACGGTTTCGGCCGCCCTCATCGCCGGCGCGTGGCCGCTGCGCCCGGGATTGGCGCAGCTGAGCATGGCCGCTTCCATCGCTTTTGCCACGCTCCGGGGTTTATACAGCGTAGTAGCTGCATTGTCAAAGTATATCACAGCCCCGCCTCCTTTACCTCTCCGCCCGCCTGCTCATAAAATGTCTTGACAAAGGGAACCCCGCTCTGCCTGAGCAGCCTGACCGCTTTATACGCTCCAATGGCGTTCATCCGCAGTGCGTAGCCGCATGAACCGCGCGCCAATACTGTCGCCGGGCGCACAAGATGCGTGACAATCCCTCCGGCAGAAAGAACGCGCGCCCCTCTCTGCGCGTGCGTCACCGATTTAAAGGTGATCAGAAATCCCATCGGAAAACACTCCCCGTTTTCAGCATACCTCATGCTATGCGGCTGCGCTGCCTCACGTGCAGAAAACAAAAGCGCCCCCGCTTTCGGAGGGCGCCAAACAGACAGCAAAACTCAGCGCGATACCACAAGGCAAACCGCATGGGCCGACATCCCCTCGCCCGGGCCGGTGAAGCCCAGGCCTTCTTCCGTCTTGGCCTTGACCGATACCTGCTGCACCTCAATGTCCATGGCAGAAGCCAGCCGCTGCCGCATTTGCTCAATATGCGGCAGCATTTTTGGGGCTTGTGCCACGATGATGGAATCCACATTTCCGATTTCCCACCCTGCATGGCGCAGCACAGCGCAGCATTTGCGCAAAAGCTCCAGGCTGTCAGCTCCCTTATACCGGGGATCGCTGTCGGGGAACATTTGCCCGATGTTCCCGAGCGCCGCTGCCCCCAGCAGCGCATCAATCACCGCGTGGGTCAGCACATCGGCATCACTGTGTCCCAAAAGCCCTTTTTCAAAGGGGATTTCCACCCCGCCGAGCACCAGTTTTCTCCCCTCGGTCAGGCGGTGTACATCATACCCGTTTCCAATGCGAATCATGCTCTTTCCTCCAGCATCGCCTGCGCGATTGTCAAATCCTCAGGGGTCGTGATTTTGATATTGCCCGCAGAGCACAAAACCGCCGCCGGGCGCACTCCCATGCGTTCCAGCGCAGCGCATTCATCGGTCACGGTCTCTCCGGCCTGTATGGCGTCCTGCAGCGCCGCGCACAAAAGCTGGCGATCCGCGCACTGCGGCGTCTGTGCGCGCACAAGGCTGTCGCGGTCGACCGTTCGCTCAATCCGCCCGTCCCGCACCACCTTGACCGTGTCGGTCATCGGGCACGCCGCAGCGGCTGCGTTGCATTCAAACGCCGCAGCGCACACCCGCTCAATATCCTCCGGCAGAATCAGCGGCCTGGCCGCATCGTGCACACAGGCAAACCGGCACCGCTCAGAAACCTCCGACAGCCCGCGGTATACGCTTTCTGCACGGGTCGCGCCGCCTGCCACAACCTTGCTCAGTTTGCTTACGGAAAAATCGCGGCAAAGCTGCGAATACTCCACCAGCACGTCGCCGCGTGCCACCAGAATGATCTCATCCACCGCCGGGCAGGCTTCGAACGCCATCATTGTGTGAATCAAAACCGGCAAGCCGCCTATCTCACACAGCAGTTTATTTTCCCCGCCCATTCGCGCCGAGCTCCCGCCGGCTGCAATGACCGCCGAAACAAACGGTTTTTCTTCTTTTTTTCTGAAAAGCCGCAGCATACCAACCCTCCGATATCAGGCAAAAAGCCCCGCAGGGCTTTGAATTGTATTATTATTTTTTAATTTTTATGAGACCGTCATCCACCATATGCGCAATTTCTTCATAGGAGCCGTCTTTGGCCAGCATAATCTCCGATATCAAAATCTGCCGGGCAGACGACAGCAGCTTGCGCTCACCGGTAGACAGCCCCCGCTTGTTTTCACGGCGCAGCAGACTTTTTGCCACCTGCGCCACCTGCAGCAAATCCCCGCTTTTGATTTTGAGCATATTTTCGCGAAAACGGCGGTTCCAGTTCTGCGTTTCGTCAATTTCAAGCTCGGGCAGCATCTCGAGCAGCGAATCGGCCTGTTCTCTGGTGATAATCCGGCGCACCCCGACGCTGTCGCAGTGATCGCAGGGAATCATGACGGTCATCGTCCCCACCGTCATATGCACAACGTAATACGCCTGCTTTTTTCCCCCGACACACTGCTCGGCCATGCTCTCAATCACGCCCGCACCGTGCATGGGATGTGCAATTTTATCACCGATCTGATACATGCCGCAGCCCTCCTTATCCGCGCGCCGTTTCCCCTGCCTCACTTTATTATACAATACTGTAATAAATTGATTATACTCCTTTCTGTGTAAAAAAACAAGAAAATTACTGAAAAATCCCATTGTTGGCCCTGTCAGCAACAAAAAGTTCGGAAAAATTACAACCGGAGACGCGGCGTAACAAAAAGGCACCCGCATTTTTGGGTGCCTTTTCTTTTTCCGTCTATGCCGGGCTTTCAAAAGCCTTCCGGCTTATATCATTTACACAAAGGCGGTGCTCCGGCTTGGCTGAGCGATGCATTGCTGTATGCGCTGTCAAAAGTCACCTCTCTGCCAAACCAGGCCGGCGGCTGAAACGCCATCGCCTGCTCCCGGGTCTGAAACTCCACTTCTGCTACAACAAGCGGCGCAAAGGGCGCTTCAAAAACGTCCAGCTCAATCTGCAGCTCCCCCAGGGGAATGCATCGCCGCACTTTTCGAATCGGCGTGCCCTCCGCTTTGCCGCGCAGCAGCTCATAACTCTGTGCATCCAGCGGAAGTTCGTATTCCTCACGGGCCAGCAGCCCGGGGCCTTTGCAGGTAAACACATAGCTGTCGCCCCTGCGGCGAACCCGCAAAACCGGCCGGGTACATAGATAGGCCTGTTCGATGGTTTCGCCCGGAAGCCCGAGAACCTCTTTGGGGATCTCTGTCACAAGATACTTTCGCTCAATTTCCAAAAAATCACCCCGCTACTCACTGAAAATCATGCTGATTCCCTTTTGCAGGGTTTCGGCGTCCAGCGCACCGCTGCCCCGCGCCACAATGTTTCCCGCCTGGTCAATAAAATATGTCGTGGGAACCGCGCTGACGCCATAAGCGATTGCCGCCTCCATCGCCGTGTCATAATACACCGGAAACTCATAGCCCTGCTGCGCAATATATTGCGCAGCCGCATCCACCGTTTCGCGGGAACCGTCGGTCAGATTCACCATCAGAAAATGCACTTCCCCGCCATACTTCTCAAAGGCTTCGGCAAAGTCCGGCATTTCGCTCTTGCATGGCCCGCACCAGCTCGCCCAGAAGTTCAGCACAATGGGCTTCCCGAAAAAATCGGAAAGGCTGACGGTATCCAGGTTTTTATCCTGAACCGAAAAGTCAGGCGCAGGGATCGTTTCGCTTTGCTGCCCCTCGGTTTCATCCGCCAGCTGCTGTGCCTGTTCACCGCTGCTGAGCCTGGCGTACAGCACCGACGCCACCACCAGCAGCAAAAGCAGTGCCGCTGACAACAAAATCCATACCCGGTTTTTCTTCATACTTTCCTCCTAGCTGAGCGCTGCAAGCAGCCGGCCCATCGTCCCCGTGGCCATCAGGATACCCACGCAAATCAGCAGCAGACCGCAAACGCGGTTGATCACCTGATAATGGCGCTTAATCCAGTCAAACGTCGCTTTCAGGCGATCGATCAAAACGGCGCTCAGCACAAACGGAATGCCCAGCCCCACGGAATAGGCAAGCAGCATCAGCATTCCCTCCAGCACATGCCCCTGCTGGGATGCCAGCAGGAGCGCAGAGCCCAAAAAAGCGCCGACGCACGGAGTCCAGCCCAGCGAAAAAATAATACCAAACACCAAAGCGGGAAAAAAGCCGCCGGCCGACTGCGACATGCTGCGGTTTCCTCCCCGGAACAGCCCGATGTGTATCACGCCCAAAAAGCTCAGACCAAACAGCACAACAATCAGCCCGGAAACCAGATTGACCGCTGTCTGGTGCTGTTTCAGGAAGCTTCCAAGTGTTCCCGCCAGCGCGCCCAGCGCGACAAAGACCACGGTAAAGCCCGCCACAAACCCGAAGGCACCGCGCAGCGTCTTTGCGCTGCTGCGCTGCCCGCCTCCCGCAAAATACGACAGGTAAACCGGGAGCAGCGGAAGCAGGCACGGAGAAATGAAGGTGACGATGCCCTCAAGAAATGAAATAAGATACTGCATATATTGTTTGTGCTCCTTATCTTTTTGGCCTGGTTTTTGATATTATAACACAACTGCGGCCAAATGTACCGTGATAATATCACGATAAAAAAAGTGTGCGCCAAAAAGGCGCACACCCGCAGGCTTTTGCTTTTCAGCAGTGGCCGCCGCACTCATCCGCATGAGCGTGTTCGTGGCAGACCTCTCCGGTGGAGCGAAGTTCGCCTTTGAGATAGGCCTCTACTGCAGCGGCTGCGTCACCCGAAACGCCAACCACCACTTCGATTCCCCGCTCGTTAAAAATATCCACGGCGCCGCCGCCCATTCCGCCGGAAAGAATGACCTGCGCGCCCATGTCGCCCAGATAATTGGGGAGGAACCCCGGCCGGTGCCCGGGATTGGGAATGCTGGTCTGCCCCTGTATCGCACCGTTTTCCACATCGAAAAGAATGAAATTTTCACAGTGTCCAAAATGTCCTGCCACAGTCTTTCCCATGGCTGCAACCGCGATTTTCATGCTCGTGTTCTCCTTTGTGTTTTTATTGTATTTCCAGCAAAACGCTGATTTTTTCATATATGCCGCACAGCGCGTCATGGGCAGGCCCCTTTTCTTCGAACAGGCTTCTGCCTGCATTGACCGCCTCTGCCGCAGCCTTGTCATACGGGATTTTCCCGACCAGCGGAATCCCGCAGCTTTCGCAAAAGCTGCAGATTTCCCGTGTGGTTTCCGGGCTGACATCATATTTATTGACGCACACTGCCATACGGGCCTGCAAAGCCGACGCTGTTTTGACCAGCCGCTGCAAATCGCTCATTCCGGACACA
The DNA here is from genome assembly GCA_947856675.1 of uncultured Clostridia bacterium. GTDB lineage: Bacteria > Bacillota > Clostridia > Oscillospirales > Butyricicoccaceae > Ventrousia. The sequence goes on from CANUCM010000031.1 coordinate 11,051, forward strand.
GACGGCTCTGCCACCATCAGCACCAGATCCGCACCGCTTATCGACGCGATCACCGGGCACCCGATTCCCGGCGAGCCGTCCAGAACCGCCAGCGGCACACCCTTCGCTGTGCGAAACAGCGCCGTTTTCACCTCTGTCACCAGTTTTCCGGAATTTCCCCGGCCCATCGTCAGCTCCGCCGAAGAAAAAATACGCTCTCCCCTGTGCAGGAACAAGGTTCCCGCCGTATCCGCGCGAAGCGATACGGCGCCTGAAGGGCACACCAGGCTGCATACGCCGCAGCCTTCGCACGCGTGCTCGCGCACGAACGCCCGCCCGCCGCACACCGAAATGGCACCAAAACGGCAATGTGCGGCACACAGCCCGCAGCCAGTACATTTTTGTGTGTCGACCCCGGCCTTTTCCGCGCCAAAAAAATCCCTTTTCTCCGCCGGTGCCCCCGGCGAAAGCACAAGGTGAAGATTGGGCGCGTCGACATCGCAGTCGGCGGCGGCTTTCGCCTGCGAAAACCCGATGAGAGCCGCGGCAACCGTCGTCTTTCCCGTGCCGCCCTTGCCGCTTATCACCAAAAGCTTTTTCATTCTCTCCCACCGCCTGCCCGTTTCAGTACGCCGTCAAACAAAGCTGCCGCACGCCGGTCGGCATGGTACAGGATTTCCCCCCGGGCAATCAGGCGCGCAAACTCCGCATCATACCCGATGCGCGCCAGTATTTCAAGCCCGTTTTCACGGCAAAACAACTCCAGCGGCTCATATGCCTTCTCCTGCTTGTTGATGATCACGCCGCAGGGTTTTCCCAGTATCACAGCCAGCTCGTGCACCATTTTGACATTGTGCAGCCCGAACGCCGTCGGCTCTGCAACAAGGATGCAATAGTCGGCAGCTTCCGCGCTTTCCATCACGGGACACGCACTGCCCGGCGGGCAGTCTATCACCGTCAGACTGCTTCCGGTATCCGCCCGAAGCGCTTCCCGAATCAGCGGGACTCCGGACGCTTCGCCGGGGCTGAGCTCCCCTGTTATCACTGTCACATCTCCGCTCCGGCCCTGTTCCAGCACCCCGATGGGTCTGGACTTTTCACGCACCGCCCCGTTCGGGCACACCAGCGCGCAGCCGCCGCAGGAATGGCAGACCTCAGGGAATACCCTTGGCGTTTCCCGGATGTACACAAGCGCGTTGAACCGGCAAAAATCCACGCACCTGCGGCAGCCCGTGCAGAGCGCGGGGTCAAACTCGGGAACCGCAACGCCCACCTGTGTGCGCCGGACTTCCGCGGGCTTCCAGAAAAGCCGCCCGTTTGGCTCTTCAACATCACAGTCAATGTATACCGCACGCTTTGCCGCCGCCGCAAGGTTGACCGCAACCATGGTTTTCCCCGCGCCGCCTTTTCCGCTCAGTACCGCGATTTTCACCGGATCCCGTGAAAGCCTGCATGGAACTTTGTCAGTTTTTCAAGCTTCCCCTCCGCAAACGCCTGCAGACAGCGATCGACATCGGCCTCCGGCGCCTTGTAGATCTCCACTCCTGCCGCTGCCAGCACTTCGGCTGCATTTTCCCCGCACCGGAACGTAATCAGCGCCCGCGCGCCCAAATCAGCAACGCACTGTGCAGCCTTCAGTCCTGCTCCGCCCTGCTCCTGCGCCGCGGGGTTGGGGCTTTGGCTCCGGCAGCCGGTTTCCGTGTCATACGCCAGGAAATACGGCGCCCTGCCAAAGGAAACACACACGCCGTTTTCCACATCGTCATAAGGGATAATGACCGTCATTCCTTTTCCTCCTTTTCCGCTTCCGCCGCACGCCGGTGTCTGCGGCACCCTCCGCCGGCACAGTGAAGCTCTTTTCCGTCACACAGGCGGAAGTGCCCGCCTTCAATGCGCAGCGGCCTGCCGCACACCAGTGCTTCCGCCAGCTTCCTGCGCGCGTCTGTGTATACCTGCTGGACCGTTGTTCTCGCAATATTCATGTACGCTCCGCACTCTTCCTGCGAAAAACCTTCCTTGTCAATTAGCCGTATGGTTTCATATTCGTCCACCCCCAGAATCACCGCAGGCTGCCCGCTCTTTTTTCCCGGAACAAACTCCGTGTTGCGCGGCATGCAGCACACCTTTCTGCATTTTCTCGGTCTGGGCATCTTTAATCACTTCCTGTTTTCAGCATATGTCATTTATTATTATATCTTTTTACCGGCATATGTCAATAATTATTTGACAGTTCCCGGCTTGTCCTTTATACTTTTCTGCAAGGAGGCGGCGCCATGGACTTTAAAGAGTATTTTCCCGTTTGGAATCAGCTGAACCCCCGGCAGCAGGAAGTTCTCAGCGCGGCCGTTTCGCGCCGCACGGCAGAAAAAGGGGCTTTGCTGCACGACGGCAGCACCGACTGCCTGGGGCTTCTTGTCATCCGCAGCGGGCAGCTGCGTGCATACATTCTCTCTGACGAAGGGCGCGAAGTGACCCTGTACCGGCTTTTCCCCCGGGATATATGTCTGTTTTCCGCTTCCTGCATGATGCGGAGCATACAGTTTGACCTTTCGATAGAGGCCGAAAAGGACTCGGTTTTCTGGGTGATTCCGCCCGAGGTATACAAAGAACTCAGCCGGCAGTCCGCCGCTCTTGCCAACTACACAAACGAGCTGATGGCCGATCGCTTTTCCGAGGTTATGTGGCTCATTGAACAGATTATGTGGAAAAGTTTTGACATGCGGCTTGCCGCCTTTCTCCTGCGTGAAAGTGAGCTGGAGCACACCGCCACGCTGAAAATCACGCACGAAAAAATTGCAAACCACCTGGGCAGCGCCCGCGAAGTGGTAACCCGCATGCTCCGCTATTTTCAAAGCGAGGGCATGGTCGCTCTGTCCCGCGGCACGGTGGACATTACAGACATAAAAAAGCTGCAGCTTCTGGCAGAAAAAAACACGCCCCGCTGAGGGCGTGTTTTTTCTGTTATGCATCCAGCAGGGACAAAATCTGCTGTTTGGGTCTTGCGCCGACAGACCGGTTGACTACCTGCCCGTCCTTCATCACCACGAGCGCCGGAATGCTCATCACCCGGAACATCGAAGCCAGCTCCGGCTGTTCCTCCACATTGATTTTCCCCACCTTGACGTCGGAACGCTCCTGCGCGATTTCATCAATCAGCGGAGATACCATCCGGCAGGGGCCGCACCAGCCGGCCCAAAAATCCAACAGAACGGGACGATCGCTGTTTATCACTTCGGCTTCAAAGTTTTCTTTTGTAATTTTCAGTGCAGACATTGTATTTTCCTCCTGTCACAGCTTCGCTGTTTTTTTATTGTCTGCATTATAGCACCTGTGCGCCGGCTTTTCTGTGATTTTGTCACAAGCACAAAAAGGCTCTCTTTCGAGAGCCTTTTTGCATTTACAGCTTGTGTGCGCAATCCTGCTGATCCACGCGGTAGAGCGAATACGCCCCCGGCGCCACCGGAAACCCGCCGTCCAGCAGCTGCCGCAGCGAGCCGATATCCTGCGCGTTTGCACGGATGGCAATGCCGCAGGATGCGGAAATGCACCTCGGCACAGGCATTACGGCGTGATTAATCTTGCCTTTCAGGTATTTTTGTGCAGACATCGCCGCATGGGTGGATTCAAACGTCAGCACCAGATATTCGTTGTTGTCCATTACAGCGAAACGACCTTGCCGGCATACAGCATCCGCTGCGTAATGTCATACATGTTGCTGACCGTTCCCACCTGCAGCTTGTCGGCGATTCCGAAAAAGTTCAGGCAGGTACCGCACACCAAAACTTCCACACCGCGGCTTTGCAGATCGCGCAGATGCTCCACCACCTGATCGTTCAGCACCGGGATCTTGACTCCGCCATTCATAAACAAAACGGCCGAAGGCAGCTGCTTTTCCTGCGCAATCGTGTAAAAATACATTTTCATCAGATTGGCGCCCAGCTCGTCATCGCCGCTTCCCAGGGTTTCCCTGCCGACAAAGACGACCCAGCTGTCCCCCTGCTCTTCTTCCGCTATCTGGCATACCTCACCGTCTTTGGAAAACGCAACCCTGTAGGCGCCGTCTTTTTCGTCCACCGAAGAGGCATATCCTCTGCTGGCAGCCAGCTTTTCAAGATTCTTGACCGCCGTTTGGTTGTCAACTTCCACTACAAAGGCATTTTCTCCGGCCTCAATTTCCTTTTTGGCCAGAATCACCGGAATGGGGCAATTTTTCCCTTTTGCGTCAACCAGCTTGTTCATATTTTTATTCCTCCATCATTTGAGTTCCGCATTTGCCGCAAAATCGGCTGCCCGGCTCCTGCACCGCACCGCACTTCGGGCAGTGCGTCAGCCCCTCTCGCCGCACTTTCGCACCGCAGGCCGGACAATACAAATCGCCTGCATGCAGTACGTTTCCGCATTCTTCGCAAAATGTACTGCCAAAGCGCCGGTTTTTGCGTGCTTCTTCGTACAGCTGCGCCGCACAGTCTTCGTGCTGGCTGATGGCGCGGCAGTATTCCACCGCTTCTTCCTCCAAAGGCATCCCGTTTAAAAACTTTGTGTAGTAATACTGGCCCAGCGCTTTTTTCTGCTCATCGGCCTCATGTTCCTCGTTTTTCGCTTTGGCCGTCAAACGGCCGTATTGAATCGAATGCGACACTTTTGCGCCTGCATTTTTGGCCAAATCTCCGGCTTTTTCTATCAGAGACATACAAAAAACCTCCGTTCCATTTTATGATACTGCATTACGGCTTTGTATGCAAGCACTAAATTGTTTTGGACTTGCAACGGACAATATCCGCCGCGCATACTCTGATTGTGCAGGCTGCTTTTGAAAACTGTACAAGGGGGCGCGTTTTTTGATTTCATCCTTTATTCTTCTGGCAAATACCATTTTTTTCATGCTGCGGATTTCACCGGGCTCGGGTTCTTTTCCAAAACCCCTCAGCGCCAGGGAGGAACGGGAAGCTCTGGAAAAGATGGCGCAGGGCGATGTCGAAGCCAAAAATCTGCTGATAGAACACAACCTGCGACTGGTTGCCCATGTGGTGAAAAAATATTATGCCGGCAAAGAGGATCAGGACGACCTGATCTCCATCGGCACAATCGGGCTGATTAAGGCCATCTCATCCTTTGATCTTTCAAAGGGGGCAAAGCTTGCGACCTTTGCGGCACGGTGTGTGGAAAATGCTATCCTATCACAACGGCGTTGTTTTTTCTGTTTCGGCGCGATATAATCAAGCCGTCACCCGTGTCCTGCGCAGCCAAAACTGACCGTCCGGAGGTTTTTTCAGTGACCTGCAGTGAACTGATGTTTTTTGACGCCATGCCCTGCATGCTGCCCCTGTATGAGCTGCTTCGCGCAAAGCTGGATGAACGCTGTCCCGACATCACGGCCAAAACGGGCAAGACCCAGATTTCCCTGCGCTGCCGTTATGTGTTTGCAGCGGTTTCGCTGCCCTGGAGAAAAGTCCGGGGCTGGCCCAAAGAATACCTGCTCGTGTCGTTCGGCCTGCCCTTTCGCCTCGATTCCCCGCGTATTGCCGCTTCCACGGAGCCCTATCCGGGGCGCTTTACCCACCACGTGCTGCTGACGCAGCCTTCCGACCTGGACCGCCTCCTGCTTGACTGGCTGGAAAGCGCATACCGGTTTGCCATGGAAAAATAACGGGCAAAAGTGCAAGCCGGCGCTGGTAGACTTGTGCGCCCTTTGCAGGTATACTTGCCATAAACCATCGCACGAAAGGAAGGATACCGATGAGTTTGGGAGGCAGCCTGTACCACGCCCGCAAAAAAAGCGGGCTCTCTCAGGAAAATGTGGCAGAAAAGCTGGGAGTCAGCCGCCAGACCATTTCCAAGTGGGAGCAAGGGGTTTCACTTAGATAAAGATACCACATCAATCCCACGCTGACTTTTGCTCAACCGATACAGCCGGAGGGCT
>CANUCM010000032.1 GCA_947856675.1 uncultured Clostridia bacterium
TTTTCAAAGGAATACTCCTGGATACGGTAAAACATATCCTTGCGCAGGTTGCGGGCAAAGCCGCAGCTGGCCTCGGCGCACAGCGCGCCCGCCTTGGCGCCGAAAAACAGCGAAAGCCCTGCCATCACAGCCAGCACAAGCCCGTAGCCGGCAATGACATCCATTCCGCAGCCCGCTTTGATCTGGTTAACCAGCTGAGCTATCAGAAACGGAATGATACACTCGAGCACCACCTCGCCCGAAACATACACAGGCGTGAGCATCGATGATTTCTTATACTCCCGGATGCTGCGAGCCAATGTTTTTATCACGCGAACCACCTCTCTGTCTTATCATTTTGTTTGTAAGCTAACATTTGTTTTCTGTGCTGCCTACGCAGTCCAGGTTTTCAGACATGTGTTTTACCACTTCCAAAAACAGCAGCAGCTGCCCTTCTGACAGGCCCTCTATCATCAGCCGCTGGTTTTCCGCTATGCACGCGCGCACCCGCTCGTCAATTTGCTGCGCCTTTTCCGTCGGGACCAGGCTTTTCAGCCGCGCATCCTTCGGAACACTCTCACGCCGTATTACCCCGTTCTTTTCCAGCAGCTGCAAAATCGCCGTCGCCGTCGAACGGCTCATTTCGAATGTTTTTTCCACATCGCGCTGAAACACCGGTCCCTGCGCTTCCTTATCCATAATGTAGCGCATAATCCGGCTCTGCACTGCCGTTATCCCGAACTCGGACAACGCGGCGTTCATGCGTTTTTTCAGCTTGTGCGACAGCACATTGACCCACATTCCATAGTCCGCCGGCATCGCAAAACGCCTCCTTTTTTGTTAGTACACGAACAATATACTACCCGTTGTTTTGCAGAAAGTCAAGAGGCAAACCCTCTAAAAGCTTAGCACCCGCAGCGGTTGTTTTTATGCTTTTGGCGCATACTAAGCAACATTCTTACAAAAGGGGGATTTTCTTCTTTATGCTTGTTCCCAACACCGTTGCGCTCGTCACATCATCGACCCGCGGCATCGGCCGCTGCTGTGCGGAAACGCTGGCCCGCGAAGGTGCCCGGGTCTATCTTGCCGTCCGGCGCCCCGAAGCCGGCCGGGAGGTGGCGCGCAGCATTGCCCAGGCCGGCGGACAGGCCGAAGTCGTGTTTTTTGACGCGCGCAGACCGGAATCGGTGCGCCAGATGCTGGAAGAAATCGCACAGCGCGAAAACCGGCTCGATATTCTCGTCAACAATTTCGGCACCACCGACGTGCGGCGCGATCTGGACATCGCCTCTGCCAGCTGGGAAGATTTCAGCGACATTGTTTCCGTCAACCTGCGCTCGGTTTTTGACACGATCCACTACGCCGTGCCGCTGATGGCGCGTTCCGGCGGCGGCAGCATCGTCAACATCTCCTCCGTCGGCGGCCTTGAGCCCGATGTAACGCGCACGGCGTACGGCGTTTCCAAGGCCGCCGTCAACTTTCTGACGCTGGACACCGCCGTGCAGTATGCTTCCCTCGGCATCCGCTGCAACGCCGTTTTGCCGGGCTACACCGAAACGGAAGCGGCCGCCTCCAACATGCCGCCGGAGTTTCTCTCCGCCTTTCTCAAAAACGTGCCGCTCGGCCGTCCGGGCACCCCGCAGGACATCGCCAGCGCCGTGCTCTTTTTTGCAAGCAGCCTGTCCTCTTATGTCACCGGGCATCTGCTGCCCGTCGCCGGCGGGTTCGGCGTCCCCACCCCGATGTACGGAATGCTGCCGCGGCGCACACATTAGGGCTGTTCCTGCCCCCGGGTCTGTGCTATAATGAAGAAAAATGTCTGGGGGCATTGATATGAAAATGAAACGCCTGGGCCGAACCGGCCTGCTTGTTACGGAAAACTCTTTCGGAGCGCTGCCCATCCAGCGTCTTTCCCTGCAGGAAGCCGCCGGGCTTTTGCGCAAAGCCTATGACGCCGGCATCAATTATTTCGACACCGCCCGCGCCTATACCGACAGCGAGGAAAAAATCGGCCTCGGCCTTTCCGATGTGCGTGAAAACGTAATCATTTCCACAAAAAGCGCCGCCAAGACGCGCGAAGGCGTTCTGAGCGACCTGCAAACCAGCCTGCACAACATGAAAACCGACTTTGTCGATATTCTCCAGCTGCACAACATCCCCGAGCTGCCCGATCCCAATGACCCCGAAAGCGCGCATGCCGGCCTGGTTCAGGCGCGACAGGAGGGGAAATGCCGCTTTATCGGCATCACCACCCACCGCATTGACGTGGCCCTTGCCGCCGCGCGCTGCGGCCTGTATGACACGGTGCAGTTCCCGCTTTCCTACCTGTCGAGCGCCGAGGATCTCAGCCTGATTGAGGAATGCCGCCGGCATGACGTCGGACTGATTGCCATGAAAGCGCTGGCCGGCGGGCTGATTAGCTCGGCCAAAGCCGCCTTTGCGTTTTTCGCGCAGTTTGACAACGCGGTGCCCATCTGGGGCATCCAGCGCGAACGGGAGCTTCGCGAGTTTCTCGAGGCCGCCGAGCAGAATGTGCGCCTGACGCCGGAGCTTTCCGACATCATCGCGCGCGACAAGTCTGAGCTGACCGGCAATTTCTGCCGCGGCTGCGGATACTGCCAGCCCTGCCCCGCCGGCATTGACATTCCCTGGGTGGGCCGCATGAGCCTTTTGCTGCGCCGCGCGCCGTGGCAGGAATACGCCTCGCCCGAATGGCAGGAAAAAATGCGCCGCGTCGAGCAGTGCATTTCCTGCGGCGCCTGCAAGAGCCGATGCCCCTACGGCATTGACGGCAGCAAGCTGACCCGCGACAACTGGGAAGATTACCAGGCTTTTATGCGGGAAAAGGGCATTATGAAATAAAAAAAGAACCGGCCTTCCGGCCGGTTCTTTTTTTACTGCTCTTTCGGAATCAGGCGCGCGCCGTAGCGCACAGCGTAAATGCCGCGCTCCTCGCTGCGCAGCGTGATCATCAGGCCGCGGCTGTCGGGCGAATCGCCGACCTCCAGCACATTGGGCTCCACCGGCCGGGCCGTCACTTCCCTGCCGTCTACCCGCACTCCCGGCACGCCGTCCTTATCAAAGATTTCGCACACGGTGCCCTCTCCGGAGCGGTATACTCCCACGGCGTCCTTCAGCTGCCGCCCGGTCCACGGCGTATCCACAAAGATATCGGGCTTTTCCAGCGGCAGGCCGGCAAACCAGCGCATGGCCGCCTCGGCAATGCCCGCCACCGGCACGCCGGTCTGGTTGCACAGGACCATGACGCCCAGGCCGAGCTGCGGCGAAAACTGCAGGTTGCTCGATACGCCGTGCAGGCTTCCGCCGTGCCCTATGCACACCACGTCGCCCATATGGTGTATGGAAAGCCCATAGCCGTAATATTCCTGCAGCGAATACACCTGATGCGGCTTGTGCATTTCACGGATGGAATATTCGCTCAAAACCCGCTGTCCCGACGGCGCCAGGCCTTCGGACAGATGCATGCGGATGTAATTTTTCATGTTGTTCAGGGTGGACTTGAGCACCCCGCCGCCCATCAGCACAAAGGCGTTGTCGTAAAAATTGCGGTCGGCCTTGTCGCCCTCGTACAGCGTCGCACAGTTTTTGTCGGCGGCCGGCTTCATAAACTCGCAGGTGCTGCGGTCCATGCCGAGCGGCTGCAAAATATTTTTCTCAACATACGCGGCAAACGAACGCTCCCCGCTTGCGCGGTGCACAACCTCGGCCAGAATCCCGAACCCGTCATTGCAGTAGCTCAGGTGCTCGCCGGGGCGCCCGGTGAGATTGGTCTGCGCGGCCAGGCGGGACGCCACAAGCTCCACGCCCTTTTGGGCAAGCCGCTCGCTGTGTGCCAGATCGCCGTCCCTGTCCTCGAAAATGCCCATTTCACGCGCCACATCGTCGGCCAGTATGCGGGGCAGCGGGAAATATCCGCCGCTGTGGCACATCAAATGCCAGATGCGCACCGGCCTGTCGCCCGTCAGCTCGGGGATGTATTTCGACACAAGGTCATCGATGTCTAAAAGCCCGCGCTCCTGCAGCTGCATAACGGCCGCACAGGTAAAGGACTTTGTGACCGACGCCAGCCCGAAGATCGTGTCGCCGTCAATGGGCGCGGCCGTCTGGATATCACGCACGCCGAAAAAGTTCTCGTACAGCGTGTTTCCCTCGCCGCTCACGACGGCGACCGCAATGCCGGGCACCTGCTTTTCCGACATCATGCGGCGCACATAGCTTTCAAAACCGGCTGCGTTTTCTTTTCTGCGATCCTGCATAAATATTCCTCCCTTTTTATGCGTATGAGAAAAGGCGCGGCATTTTACCGCGCCTTTTTACCGTTACAGGCTGTTTTTGACCGCACAGAACACACTGTCGGCCAACCCGGCCGCCTTTTGTTCCATGCGCGCTCCCTCTTCCGAAAACTGTGCCGACTGCTGTTCATCGCCCAGCGAGCCAAGATTTATCAGCACGTTGAGCCACGCGCCGCGCACACAGCACAGAAGGTTGAGCGCCGCGACGCCCAGGTCGCTCGCCGCGCTGCGGTTGGATTTTCCCACAAGAGAGGCACACACCTCCAGTGCCTGACAGGCAAGGCCCATGGTTTCGAACGGCACCTGCGTGGCATGGAGCGTCGCTTTCTGAATGGCCGCTTTGCGCACCGCCTTCTGCTCCTCCGTCTCCTTGGGCAGTTTGAAAGCCGCAGACACCTCGTTAAAGGCTTCTGTATCCCGGTCGATGGCTGCCAGCAGGGCATCGCGCAGCACATCGGCGCGCTGCGCCGAGGCGCTGCACAGCGGCTCAAACTCGGCATACTTTGCCTTGCCGAGCGTCAGCCGTGCCACCATGGCCGTCAGCGCCGCGCCCTGCGCACCGCACAAAGCGCTGGCCGAACCGCCGCCGGGCGCCGGGGCGTCTGAGCTTAAAAGGTTGATATATTGCTCTGTTGTCAGTTCTGTAAGGTGCATACCGTTCTCCCTTTCTTTTTAGAACAGGCCCGAAATGTTGCCCTCTTC
>CANUCM010000033.1 GCA_947856675.1 uncultured Clostridia bacterium
CGCGACACGATTTCGTAGATGTCGGCGGGCGCGGGGCCGAACAGCGTGGGGCGGGTGACGATGATCTCCTGTCCCACGCCGATGAGCAGGTGCGCGTTGCGCTTGAGGAACGGGTAGATGAGGTCAAAGTGCTCGACGATGACGCGCTTGCCGCGGGTCAGGGCCTCGGTGATGGCGTCGGCCAGCTCGTGCATCTGGGTAAACCCCGCTTCAAAGCGGATGTCGAGGTGGTAGGTGTGGGGCGAGTAAAAGCCGCTCTGCTCGCTGACCGACAAAATGGGCAGGGGGCGGACGTTGACGCCCTCGTCGTCGTTTGTCAGCTCCAGCCCGGGGAACATGCCCTTGACCAGCATGCTTTTGCCCGAACCGGCCTCGCCGATAAAGCCGATGAGCTTGTCCGAGGGGCTGAGGTAAAGCTGGGCCATCTGAATGCCCAGGTCATAGATGCGGCGGCTGCCGCGGGGGGCAAAATACACGCTGTAGCGGTGGCAATGCTGTATTTTTGAAACGCTGTACATAAAAGGCCTCCTTTTTGCGCGCAGTGTTTCTCCTATCATATCATCAAACGCCCATGAAAGGAAGTGGCTTGTTTGCATCAGCTTGTGCGGAAGAGCACGGCCGGGACCATGGAGTCAAGCGACGTATTCGTCGAGCTTGAGCCGGCCGGGCAGATTGAGATTGAAATCGAATCGGTGGTGTACGCCCAGTTTGGCGACGCCATTGAAAACACCGTGCGCGACGTGCTGCAAAAGCAGGGCGTCACGGGGGCGCGGGTGCGCCTGCACGACCGCGGCGCGCTGGAGTGCGTTTTGCGCGCGCGGGTGGAAACGGCGGTCCGCCGCGGAAGGGAGGAGCGGTAACCATGCGCAGAAGCATGCTGTTTTTGCCGGGCAACACGCCCAACATCCTGATAAACGGCGACGCGCTGGGCGCCGACGCCCTCATTTTTGACCTGGAGGACGCCGTTTCGCCCGACGAAAAGGATTCGGCGCGCATCCTGGTGCGTTCGGCCGTTTCGGCGCTGGGCTACGCGGGGTGCGAAATCATCGTGCGCATCAACGCGGTGGACACGCCTTACTGGCGTGAGGACCTGCGTGAAATCGTGCCGCTTAAGCCGTCGCTCATCATGCCGCCCAAAACCTCGTGCGCGCAGGACGTTCTGACCGTGGACGCCGCCATCGCCGGGCTCGAGGACGAGCTGGGCATGCAGCGCGGCACGGTGCGGCTCATCCCGCTCATCGAAACGGCGCTGGGCGTGGAAAACGCCTATCAGATTGCCTCGGCCTGTCCGCGCGTTGCGGCCATTTTCCTCGGCGGCGAGGATCTGACAGCCGATTTGCGCTGCAAGCGCACGCGTGAGGGCGCGGAAATCGCGTATGCGCGTTCGCGCATGGTGTGCGCGGCGCGCGCGGCGGGCGTTGACGTGTACGACACCCCCTTTACCGACGTAAATGACGACGAAGGGCTTGTGCTCGACGCCAAAACGGCCAAGAGCCTGGGCTTTACCGGCAAGGCGGCCATTTCGCCGCGGCACGTGCCGGGCATCAACGAGGTGTTCAGCCCGTCGCTGGCAGAAATCAATTACGCCTATGAGGTGCTGGAAGCCATCCGGCTGGCCAAGGAACAGGGGCGCGGCGCCGTGGCGCTGCGCGGCAAGATGATCGACGCTCCCATTGTCGCCCGTGCCCGCCAGACCATCGAGGCGGCCGAGCAGCTGGGATTGGGAGGAGACAGAGCATGAAAAACGGAAAACTTCTGTCCGGCATTGCCGAGGCCGTGCGCGCAAGCGGCCTGCGCGACGGCATGACGGTGTCTTTTCACCATCACCTGCGCAACGGCGACTATGTGCTCAACATGGTGCTCGAAGCGGCGGCACAGCAGGGCATCCGCGATTTGACGGTCAACGCCTCGTCGCTGTTTGACACGCACCTTCCCCTTTTGGGACATATAGAAAACGGCGTGGTCACGGGCATTGAAACCGACTACATGTCGGGCGCGCTGGGCGCGCACATTTCGCGCGGCGCGCTCAAAAAGCCGGTGGTGTTCCGCAGCCACGGCGGCCGTCCCCACGACATCGTGCGCGGCGCCTCGCCCATCGATGTGGCGTTTATCGCCGCGCCGACGAGCGACCCCATGGGCAACTGCACCGGCAAAACGGGGCCTTCGGCCTGCGGATCGCTGGGCTATGCCTTTGCCGACGCGCTGCACGCCAAAACCGTGGTTGTCGTCACCGACAATCTGGTGCCCTACCCGCTGCAGGACTGGTCCATTGACGAAACCCATGTCGACTATGTGGTCAAGGTCGATCAGATAGGCGACCCTGCGGGCATCGTTTCGGGCACAACCAAAATCACCCGCGACCCGGTGGGGCTGGTCATGGCCGACACGGCGGCGCGCGTCATTGCCGCCTCGGGCCTTTTGAAGGAGGGCTTCTCGTTCCAGACGGGCGCGGGCGGCGCATCGCTGGCCGCGGCCAGATATTTAAAGGACATCATGCTGCGCGAAAAAATCCGGGGCAGCTTTGGCCTGGGCGGCATCACGGGCTATATGGTCGATATGCTTAATGAGGGCTGCTTTGAAACGCTTTTGGACGTGCAGTGCTTCGACCTCAAGGCGGTGCAGTCCATCCGCGAAAATCCGCGTCACCGCGAGATTTCCGCCATGCACTACGCAAGCCCCGGCGCCCGGTCGGCCGTGGTCGACAGCCTGGACGTCGTCATTCTGGGCGCCACCGAAATCGACCTTGATTTCAATGTCAACGTGCACACCGATTCGCAGGGCCGCATTATGGGCGGCTCGGGCGGGCACAGCGATACGGCAGCCGGCGCCAAGCTGGCCATGATCATCGCGCCGCTGTCGCGCGCGCGCCTGCCCATTGTCACCGAGCACGTCACCTGCGTGTCGACGCCGGGCGAAACCATCGACGTGCTGGTCACGCAGAAGGGAGTCGCCGTCAACCCGCGGCAGAAGGAGCTGGCGCAGCGCCTGCGCGACGCCGGACTGCCCGTCTGCGGCATTGACGAGCTCAAAGCCCGTGCCGAGGCAATGACCGGCGTGCCGCGGCCCATTGCGCGCGGCGATCGCCCTGTGGCCGAGGTGCTGTACCGCGACGGCAGCCATCTCGACACGATTTATAACACGCTGTAGCAATCAAAACCCGTCCGCTTTTTGGCGGACGGGTTTTGATTGACTGCGGGCAGTATATATGGTATGGTAAGGTATAGGGAAAGGGGATGGAAAAAATGAAAGAGTTTTTCAGAGTACCTCTGATTCATTTTGTTTCGGCTTTCTTTGTAGCTTTAATTTTTGGAATAGGCGCAATGCTGGTTTACAGTGTTTTGTTTGTGCTTTTTTTCGTTTTGGCAGGAGAATATACCAAAATGCAAACAAAGCAGGGAAGAGCGCAGATGCGCTGGGAGCAGAGAGAAGAACGAAGGATGGAAGAATACTGGGGGACATCGGATTACTGGGACGATAAATAACTGTCGCGGAAAATGGCATAAATGCTGACGGCAGCTGCCGAATTGAGCGAAAACAAAGAACATGGCGCAGATATGTTTGACTTTTAGCAGTTTGCAAAGGCTCCGTACCGTTTTGGTACGGAGCCTGTTTTGCGCAAAAGCCGGCGCGGCAGAAATAAAAAAAGCCCGGGATACGTCACCGGGCTTTTGTATGGGACTCAGAAGTTAACGCCGGACAAGCTGATACGTTTCGTTTGTGCACACAAGGCGGGTTTCGCGGACGGTCTGCTTGCGCTGCA
>CANUCM010000034.1 GCA_947856675.1 uncultured Clostridia bacterium
TTGCGGCGGCAAAAAAGAAGATCACACAAAACCCAGATGACAAGGAAAGTCAGCGTTGTCAGGAAAAAGTAACGAAACAGCTGAAGCCATATCGGCAGAGCGCCGGGAAAACCGAAGCGCAGCCCGCCGCGCAGCGGCATGAGCACTGTGAACACGGCGCCTATCAGAATGCAGCGCGGCAGGTATTTTGCGGTTTTCGAAAGGATGCGGTTCATACGATCCCTCCTGTTTTTTTATGAGCTTTGGTGCACTGCCTGTGCACTGCGGCGGGGGAAAAACCGGTGCCGCAGCAGCGCATAGCACAAAGGAGTCAGCCACAGAAGCAGGCAGCAGGGAATGGCCTGGATTCCGGTGCCCAGCATCTGCAGCGGCACGGCGCAGGCGATGGACCACGGGATGAGCCCGGCGATGGTCACGACGGAATTGGCCATGTCCATGGCCAGCTCGCTGCGGGATGCGCCGGCGTCGTCGTACACACGGGTCAGCAGCTGCGCGCTGAGCATGGCGGCAATGGTCTGGTTGCAGAAGGCGCCGCAGGTGCCGATGCTGGTCAGGAGCATGGCGGGGAACAGGCCTGTTTTGCCGGCGGCGGCACTGATTTTGTGCTGTATGCCGTCCAGCATGCCGGTTCCTTCAAAAATGCCGGAAAAGGTGCTGGAAAGCAGCACAATGCAGATGACGTTGAGCATGGACAGCACCCCGCCCCCGGACAGAACGGACGAAAGGGCGGCGCTTTCGGGCGTATAGCCCAGCAGCGCGGTGCGCAGGGCGTCCAGCGCGGGCATGCCCTGCAAAAAAACCGCCACCCCGAAGGCCGAAACAATGCTGGCGCCCAGCGCCCAGCGCACCCCGACGCCCAGCAGGGGGAGAAGCAGCATAAACAGGGCGGGCACAACGGCCCACAGGGAAAGGTCAAAGCTTTGAAGCAGCGCGGTGACAATGGAAGGGTCCACGGCAGAAATGGGGTTTTGCAGGGAAAAGACAAAAAAGCCCGCGAGAGTTAAAAGTGTGGCCAGGGCGCCTGTTTTGAGCATAAGGCGGACATTGCTGTACAGCCGGGTTTCCGTAATGGCGGCAATAAGGTTGGCGCAGGAGGAGGAAGGCGCACAGCGATCGCCGAAGTAGGCGCCCGAAATGACGGCGCCCGCCGTGATGACCTCACTGACGCCGCCGCTGCGCGCAAGCGCCATGAAGATGACGCCGGCCGTGCCCGCAACGCCGAAGCTGGTGCCCAGGGCGTAAGACAAAATGGCGGACAGTACAAAAGCGATAAACACAAACAGCGGAGGGGTGATCAGGCGGATTCCGTAATATACAAAAAAGGCGATGGTGCCGCTTGCCCGCCACAGCGCGGTGATAAGGCCGATAAGCAGGAGCACGCGCAGGACAATAAAGGATTTGCGGGTGCTTTTTGCAATCATGCCGGCGACGCTGCGCAGAGAAAAGCCCCGGTGCAGCGCGGCGGCGGAAAAAAAGACCAGTCCGGCAGCCAGGGCAATGAGCATGGAGCTTTCTGTGGCAAGACACAGGACCATGGCTGCGAGAAACAGGGAAAATGCGGCGAGTACGTCCATAGGGAGCCTTCTTTCGCAAGCAGGGTAAGGGCTTTCTTATAGTATACACGCATGGACAAACCCGCGCAACGGGTAAAAGAAAAACCGCCGGACGGCGGTTTCAGTCCAAAAGAATGGATTTGACGCTTTCGAGATACTGCTCGGCAAGAAAGGACAGGGCCTGGCCCTTTTTCTTGATGTACCCGATTTCAAAGGAGAAGGGGGCGTCGCGCAGAAGAAAGCGGCGTACGCCGGGGAAAAAGTCGCTGTCGCGCGAGGCTTTGGGGTGGTACACGGCAAGGTACAGGCTGGGCGTTTGGGAAAGCAGGCTGGTCAGCGTGCCGCGGTCGGAAACGGTGATAAAGCTGCCGGGGCGGACGCGGCGGAAAATTTCCTCGTCAATCGAGGCAAAAAGCGGATGGGATTCGGGAAAAGTGATAAACGGATGCCCGTGAAGCTGTGAAAGGGTGATTTCCGGCTGTGCGCAGTTTTGCAGCGGGCAGTTGGGACCCATGACGACATAGGGGCGCTCGGAAGTAATGCGGACATATTCCAGGTCGAGCTCGCGCATCAGCTCAAGCCACTGCGGCTTGCGCATGTCCGGCATGGTTAAAAGCCCGATTTCATAACTGCCCTCTGAAACGCCGCGGACAATGGCGCTGCGGGTATCTTCGGAATAGTTCAGCGTGACGGATTCGTCCTGATATTCGTTGAAAAGGTCGGTAAACAGGCGGCTTGCAAAAAAGAGAAAATACACCGCGACGTTAAAGCCGAGCGATTGCCGCCGCTCCCAGATTACGCACTGTTCAATGGCTGCCATGTGCTTGAGTATTTCGCGGCCGTGGGCGATAAACTCCACGCCAAACGGGGTCAGCGAAATGCCCGACTGAGAGCGGACGAAAATGTTCTGACCCAGCTCCCGCTCCAGGGATTTGATGGAAGAGCTCAGGCTTGACTGCGCGAGGTAAAGGGCCTGCGCGGCGCGATTGATCGAACCTGTATTATATACTTCAATCGCTTGGCGAATTTGTTCCAGTTTCATACGAATTCTCCTGCAGCAGTCAGTCAAAATGATTATAGAAAAACCAGTTAGCGAAAATTTCAATAATAAAATTGTAGCAAAAGCTCCTAAATTTGTCAAGAAACGCGGCGGGGAAAAAGCTCCGGCGCACCGCGGGCGGGGGGAAAACCGCCCTTTTTGCTGCGGCACAAAAAAGGAACGGCGAACGCACCGCGCCGGGCCGAAAACGCTGTAATGCAAAGCAATGAGAAAAAATACAGCAAAAGAAAAAATGGAAAACAATGGAATAATAAACAAGAGCATCGAATACACATAAAAATATATGTGAATATCGAAAAAAGAATACCGAATACGCCCTTTATGGGCCGGGGGTAACGAAAAAATGAATTAGTACGTTTTTTGCGTTGGTGATATAATAAAACACAAAACAGCAGCAAGGTTGCTGTTTTGAACAAAAAGTGATGGAGGGATACTATGACGAGTTTGATTAAAGGCGATCAACTGTGGCTCATGTGGATGATGGTAGCCATTATGGCTGCAGTGTCCGTCTGGGGCGAACAGAAAACCAAGTGGGGTGCAAAACTGGGCAGTGCTATCATTGCGATTTTCGGCACAATGATTCTGGTGAACATTCGGCTTTTGCCGTCTTCTTCTCCGGTGTATTCTGCGGTCAGTACATACATTCTGCCGTTGTCAATCCCTCTGCTTCTGTTCCAGTGCGATTTGAAGAGAATCATCAAGGAATCCGGAAAACTGTTTATCGTTTTCCATGTGGCGTCGCTGGGAACCATGGTGGGCGCCATTGCGGCGGGCTTTATTTTCCGCGGCGAACCCAATATCGGCGGCATTGTGGCGATGGAAGTCGGCGCCCATGTCGGCGGCACTGTCAACCT
>CANUCM010000035.1 GCA_947856675.1 uncultured Clostridia bacterium
ATCCACGGGGTCAGCGAGCCGATGGCATAGGGGGATGCGATGGTCAGGACGCGTTCGGAGCCTTCCTCGCCGCCGGACTGCTCGCCGCCGGACGGGGTTTCGCCGTCTTCCCTGCCGACGCAGCCGCCCAGGAGCAGGGAAGCCAGCATGCACAGGGCGAGAAACAGTGCGATGTTGCGTTTTTTCATGAAAATCCCTCCAGTTTTTTACAATTATGCAGAGCGCGTCAGGCGCGCTTGTCGCTGACGATCTCGCCGTCAATAATGGTCAGGCGGCATTCGGTAAGGTTGCTTAAGGGGTTGCCGTCGAACACGGCAAAGTCGGCGTCCTTGCCCGGCTCGATGGAGCCGATGCGCGAGTCGAGGCCCATGACGTGGGCGGGGTTGATGGTGATGGCGCGCAGAGCGCCCTCTTCCGACATGCCGCGGCGGACGATGATGCCGGCGTGGGTGGGCAGCCACTGGGTGTCCCAGCCGCCGTCGGCGGTCAGGCAGACGGGGATGCCGGCCTTTTCGAGCACGCCGGGCGTCGACTGCTCAAGGCCCCAGACCTCCATTTTGAGCGGGGTGAGCAGCAGCGGGCCGATGGTGCAGTACACGTTTTCGCCGGCGAGCAGGTCCAGGATTTTGTAGCCCTCGGTGACGTGCTCGAGCGCATAGTCGAGGTGATATTCGCGGGCCAGGCGGATGGCGGTTACGATGTCATTGGCCTGGTGGCAGTGGATGCGCACGCGCATTTCGCCGCGCACGACGGGCACCAGCGCCGCGAGGCGGGCGTCAAAGGCGGGCTTTTCGCCCTTGTCGAGCTTGTCGGCGTACTCGAGGGCGCGGTCAAAGAACTCGCGGGCCAGGCCGGCGGTGCCCATGCGGGTCATGGGGGGCTTGCCCTTCATGCCGAAGCAGCGCTTGGGGTTTTCGCCCATGGCCATTTTCATCTGGTCGCTGCCGGGGATGTACATTTCTTCAGCCGTCGTGCCGCGCAGCTTGAACGAGCAGCCCATGCCGCCGATGACGTTGGACGAGCCGGGGCCGGTGTAGCAGGTGGTAAAGCCCGCGCCGCGCACGCGCTCAATGGCGGGGTCAAAGGGGTTGAGAGCGTCGAGCGCGCGGATGTTGGGGGTGACGGCGTCGAGCATCTCATTGTAGTCCTGATGTCCGGGCATGGTTTCCCGTCCGTGCATGACGCACAAATGGGTGTGACAGTCGATAAGGCCGGGCGTGACGGTGCAGCCCTGCACGTCGATAACCTCGGCGCCCTCGGGCACGGGCAGGTTTTGCCCCACGGCCGTGATTTTGCCGTTTTCAAACAAAATGGTGCCCTGCTCAAAGGTCTCTCCGGTGACGGTAATCACCTTTCCGTTGACAAGTGCTTTCATTTGCCTTTCACCTCTTGCAAATTGATAGAATTTCTTTATGTGGATATTGCGTTTGTATTATTTAACATATAACGTATAAAAAAGTAAACAGGGGCTTTAGTAAGATAAATCAAAAAAGACGGGCTATTTTTTGTATAAAGTAACCAAATATATCGAAAGGAAAAATAAAAAATAAAAGTTCATAAAGAAAAAAACTATAAGATAAAGATGGGGCAATAAGAAAAAAAGGATGATTCTTTTGGCGCGTAAAAAAGCCGGGGGATAAACGATAAGAATGTATAATTTTAAACCGGCAGCGCATAGCATGCACCCCTGATGCATATGCATCAAAGCGGGAGGTGATGCAATGGAACGGGCAAGGCTTGAAAAGCTGAAAATGTACATGGTTCCGGGCATCGTATTTCAGTCGCTTGTGGTGGCGGGGGGCTATGGGACAGGGCGTGAGCTGGCGGAGTTTTTCCTGCGCTACGGCACGTGGGGCGGGCTTTTCGGCATGCTGGGCGTGTCGCTTGCGGTGTGGAGCGTCGTGTGCGCGCTGACCTTCGCGCTGGCGCGCAAGTTTTCGGCCTATGACTACCGGGCGTTTTTCACAAAGCTTTTGGGGCCGGCGTGGCCGGCGTACGAGGTGTGTTATTTTGCCATGGTGGTGCTCATTCTGGCGGTGGTGGTGTCGGCGGCGGGCGAAACGCTGCGCGCGCTGTGCGGCCTTGACTACATGCTGGGGGTGGGGCTGATGGCGCTGGTCACGGGGTTTCTGGTGCTGCGCGGGGCGGGGGCGATTGAAAAGTTTTTGTCCTGGTGGTCCTTTGTGCTG
Source organism: uncultured Clostridia bacterium (assembly GCA_947856675.1). Taxonomy (GTDB): domain Bacteria; phylum Bacillota; class Clostridia; order Oscillospirales; family Butyricicoccaceae; genus Ventrousia. The sequence continues at coordinate 2,190 of CANUCM010000035.1, forward strand.
TACGGGGTGTACCTTGTGTTTCTCGCCGTGTGCCTTGCGCGGTACGGCGGGGCGCTGGGGCAGGCGTTTGCCGGGGGCGGCGCCGAGCCGGGCTGGGCGCTGGGGGGACTGCGCTACGCGCTGTACAACCTCGGGTCGGTGCCGGCGGTGCTGTTTACGGTGCGCCGCTGCAAAACGCCGCGGCAGGCGGCGGTTTCGGGCGTTTTGGCGGGGGTTATCGGCATTTTGCCGGCGCTGTTTCTGTTTTTGGGCATGGCGGCCTTTACGCCGTTCGTGCTGTCCGAGCCGCTGCCCGTCAACGCGATTTTGCAGGTTTTGGGCCTGCCGTGGCTGCAGACGGCCTTTCAGATTGTGCTGTTCGGCACGCTGATAGAAACGGCGGCGGGGCTGATTTTCGCGGTGGCCGACCGGTTTGAGTCAAGCTATGCAGAATGCCGGCTCAGCCCGCCGCGTGCGCTGCGGCCGGCGCTCACCGCGGGGCTTTTGGCGGCGGGGGCGGCGCTTGCGCGCATCGGGCTGACCGGGCTTGTGCAGAGCGGCTACGGCACGGTGTCGTGGGCGTTTCTGCCGGTGTACGCGCTGCCGCTTGTGACGGTGGGCGTGTTTTTGCTGCTGCGGCGCGCAAAAGGATAAAAAAAGCCCGCCCATCAAAAAGGGCGGGTGTTTTTTTGCCGGCAGCCGTGCGGGCGCAAAAGAACGCGCCCGCGCCCAAGCGCCCCGACCGCCGGGCCGGAAGGCTTGCCGGCCGGCATTGCAGAGCAAAACCAAAAGGAGCAGGGCTTGCTCAGCCCTGCTCTTTTTTTACAAAACCTTGGATAAAAACTCCGAAAGGCGCGGGTTGTCGGGGTGGGAGAAAAACTGCTGCGGGGGCGCGTCGACAAGGATCCTGCCGGCGTCCATAAAGAGCACGCGGGTGCCCACCTCGCGGGCAAAGCCCATTTCGTGGGTGACGACCACCATGGTCATGCCGCGGGCGGCGAGGCCGCGCATGACCTCGAGCACTTCGCCGACCATTTCGGGGTCGAGGGCGGAGGTCGGCTCGTCAAAGAGCATGACGTCGGGCTGCATGCACAGCGCGCGCACGATGGCAATGCGCTGCTTCTGCCCGCCGGAAAGCTGGATGGGGTAGGCGTTTTCGCGGTCCTGCAGGCCGACGGTTTTGAGCAGCTCGCGCGCGGTGGCCTCGGCCTGCTGCTGCGAAACGCCCTTGACGGTCATGGGGGCGAGCGTGAGGTTTTTGAGCACCGTCATGTGGGGAAACAGGTTGAAGTGCTGAAACACCATGCCCATGCGCTGGCGGTGGCGGTTGATGTCGACGTCTTTTCCGGCGAGATCGACGCCTTCAAAGATGACCTGGCCCTCGGTGGGGGTTTCGAGAAGGTTGAGCGAGCGCAAAAGGGTGGATTTTCCCGAGCCGGAGGGGCCGACAATGACGACGACCTCGCCGGGGAAAATGCTGAGGTCGCAGTGGTCGAGGGCGGTGACCGCAGAGCCGAAGCGCTTGGTCAGGCCGCGGACTTCGATGATGGGCTTAGCGGACGTCGCCACGGCGCATCCTCCTTTCCAGAGCTTCGATGGCCTTGGTGGCCGGGAAGTTGATGCAGAAGTAGATCACGGCGGCCACAAGGTAGGGCGCCATGATGATGTGGGTTGTGGTGGCGACGGTCTTGGCGCCCCACATGAGCTCCTGGATGCCCATGAGCGTGCCGCAGATGGACGACTCCTTGATCATGGTGACCAGCTCGTTGGCCAGCGTGGGCAGGATGTTTTTGACGGCCTGGGGCAGCACGATCAGCTTCATGGTCTGGCCCTGGGTCAGGCCCAGGCTGCGGGCGGCTTCGGTCTGGCCCTGGTCGACGGCGAGGATGCCCGCGCGGAAAATCTCGGCGACGTAGGCGGCGCTGTTGAGGGCGAGGGCCACGACGCCGGGGATGAACATGCTGATGTCAATGAAGCCGAACAGCATGTAAGAGGGCAGGATGATGACGGAAAACAGGCCGAAATAGACGATGGACAGCTGGACCAGCATGGGGGTCGAGCGGAAAACCGATATGTAGGCGCCCGCGATAAAGCGCAAAACGCGGCTTTTGCTCAGGCGCATGAGGGCGAGCAGCAGGGCGGGCACGATGGCCAGCACCACGGCGGCAGCCGACAGAATCAGGGTATACTGCACGCCTTTGATAAAATACGAGGAATACCTGGGCAGAAACGAAAAGTCAAACAGGCCTGCGGCCAGCATGAGCGGCGTCATAGATTCACCAACACAAAGGAATGTATACAAAAAATCAGCGGGCCAGGTACCACGAAATGAGCAGATCGACCATTTTGCCATAGCTCTGCACGCCGTCGGGCTGGCCTGTGGCCTTGATGTAGGCGTCGTTGACGGCGGAGCCGACGTCCTGGGCGGGGCCTTCGAACTGCTGCCAGAAGTCGCGCTGCACCTGCAGGTCGAGCTGGACGAGGGGATGCAGGCCGGCGGAAATTTCCTCCCAGTCGTCGTATGAATATGCATATAAAGCGTTGGATACATACACATAAGCCGACAGCATGCCGGAATACTGCGTGCGTGTATCGCTGGCGGCGGTGCAGGCCAGAAAGGCGGCGAAGTTGCACTCGGCCTCGGGGCCGACGCCGCGGGCGTGGGCCCATTCGTGGGCGATGGTAAAGGGCAGGCTGCTCTGCACGTTGGCCAGGCTGACGACGGGCTCGGCGGTAAAGGGGAAGTAAAAGCCGGTGATGCCGAAGCGGGCCATCAGCGGGGAGAGCAGCTGGGTGCTGCGGGGGGTGAG
>CANUCM010000036.1 GCA_947856675.1 uncultured Clostridia bacterium
GAGGTGCAGGTGAACGAGTACAACGTCAGCGGCCTGGGTTACGGCGCGCAGCCCGGGGAGCCGGAAGTGCGCATCACAGGCATAGCCGTGCAGCTGGACACAGAGCGTGAAACGTGGCGCATTTTCCACCATTTTGAATGGCTGAAGGACCCCGGATTCTGGGGCACGGAGTGCATCCAGCTGTGGCCGAGCTTCCGGCAGGGAATGGACGGCTGGGGCGACGGCGGGCAGCTGGGCGGCCGCGTGCTGTATAAAAAGGACGGAAAGACCTATGCCTCATCTTATGCCTGGCTGGGGACAAAAACCTACCGCTCAAGCAGCATTTTTGGGGGAGAAACCACCTCGAGTGATATTTTTGCGGCCTTTTCGCTGCCCCCGCAGGCCGAAAGCCGCCGCGGCTATGTGTGTTATACCATAAAGGAAATGGAAGACGGATGGATTATCGACTCGTGGTTTAATTACACGCACCAGCACAGCCGGTGGCAGTACCCGGCAAAATCGGCCCTTGCGCACCGCATGCAAAACAGCATGAACCTCCGGGGGGCTTTTTACACAGTGCAGGACGCTTTGCAGTTTTACCCCGGAGACTTGGAGTAAAGCGTGGATTTTAAAAAAATTACAGCAAAAAAGACGCTCAAAGCAGGCGGAACACGGCAAAACAAGCCGTATTCCGTCTGCTTTTTAAATTAAGTGCATTTTACGCACATTTTACAATGGAAAGAGTGCGCACTTTACAAAGCGTGCCTATACTGTAGCTGTAATCAAAAAGGAGTGAACATAAAATGAAGAAGAAACTGTCTGTATTGCTTGCATGCCTGCTTGTGTTTTCCCTGATTCTGGCCGGCTGCCAGAGCAGCGAAGAAAACCAGGGCGCGCAGAACGGTGAAACCGAAAACCAGGAAAACACCTCCGGCGAGCTGGAAGGCACGGTCAACACCGATGGCTCCACCTCGATGGCCGACGTGATGGCCGCGCTGAAAGAGACCTTCGCTGAAGTGCAGCCCGGCGTGACGGTCAACTACAACGGCTCCGGCTCGGGCTCGGGCATCGAAGGCGTGCTGGCCGGCACCTGTGACATCGGCCTGGCTTCGCGCGAGCTGAAGGATGAAGAAACAGAAAAGGGCGCTGTGGGGCATGTTGTTGCCAAAGACGGCGTGGCCATTGTCGTAAACCCCGAAAACGGCGTGGAGGATCTGAGCGTCGAACAGATTGCCGCCATTTTTAAGGGCGAAATCAAAAATTGGTCCGAAGTCGGCGGCGCCGACCAGGAAATCGCTGTGTTCGGCCGCGAGCCCGGCTCCGGAACGCGCGGCGCGTTTGAAGAAATTGTCGGCGTGGTAGACGCCTGTGCCTACACCAACGAGTACTCCTCCACCGGCGACGTCATCGGCAATGTGGCCTCCAACCCCAACGCCATCGGCTATGCTTCCCTGTCGGCTGTCGGCGACACCGTCAAGGCAGTGAAGGTCGGCAGCGTGGAATGCACCGAAGATACGGTCAAGGACGGTTCCTATGCCATCCAGCGTCCCTTCCTGATGGTCACCAAAGAGGGCACCGAGCTGTCTGAGGCAGCCAAGGCATTCCTCGATTACGCCATGAGCGCGGATGTGTCCGACGTCATCTCCGCTGCCGGCGCTGTGGCCGCCAACTGATATTCCCGGCCAAAAAGCCAAAGGCAAGTCCCCCGAAAAAAAGAGGGGACTTGCCTTGAAATCTGCTGAGAAAAAGGTTGATACTTTCATGAACAAACCCATTTCTGCGGAGCAGGATACAAGAAGAGGCGCGAGAAAAGGCGCAGCCGAACGCCTGATGAAGACGGTTTTTACCGTGTGCGGGTTCATCGCCATTGCCTTTGTCCTGCTCATTACGGTATACCTCATTATCTCCGGCCTGCCTGCCATCCGCGAGGTGGGCATAGGGGACTTTTTGCTGGGCACGCGCTGGGAGCCCGACCACAAAACCGATCCCGGCCTCGGCATTCTTCCGCTCATTCTGACCTCGATATACGGCACGGCGGGGGCCATTGCGCTGGGCGTTCCCATCGGTTTTCTGACGGCGGTGTACCTGTCCAAGGTGGCGCCGCCCAAAGTGGCGGCGGTGGTGCGCACGGCGGTCGATCTTCTGGCGGGCATCCCGTCGGTGGTGTACGGCCTGGTCGGCATGATGGTGCTGGTGCCCGCCATCCGCGAGCACTTTGACCTTGCGGCGGGCGACAGCCTGCTGGCGGCCATCATTGTGCTGGCCGTCATGATTCTGCCCTCGATTATCTCGGTGTCGGAAAACGCGCTCAACGCGGTGCCGCGCGAGTATGAAGAAGCCAGCCTGGCGCTGGGCGCCACCGAGCTTGAAACCTATTTCCGCGTTTCGGCTCCGGCGGCAAAAAGCGGAATTGCCGCGGCGGTTGTGCTCGGTGTGGGCCGCGCCATCGGCGAGGCCATGGCCATCCTTATGGTGGCTGGCAACGTGGCCAACATGCCTTCGGTGTTCAAAAGCGTCAAGTTTTTAACCACCGCGGTGGCCGGCGAAATGGGCTATGCCAGCGTCGGCAGCCTGCACCGCAACGCGCTGTATTCCATCGGCCTTGTGCTGTTTTTGTTCATCATGTGCATCAACGTGGCGCTCAACGTTTTCCTCAAGCGCGATAAGGAGAAATAAGCTATGGAAAAAACCATTGCCGCTGCCGCGCGGCAAAAAAACAAAAAGGCCGTGCGCCTTTCGCCGCGCCGCCGGGTGTTTGAGGTGCTGATGCGCGCGCTTTTGTATCTGGCCGCCGGAATAACGGCCATCCTTCTGCTGTTTATTATCGGAACCATCTTAAAAGAAGGGCTGCCAAAGCTCAGCCTTGAGTTTCTTACCACGGAAGAAAGCGTTATACGTGATACAAACGGTATTCTTCCGGCCATTCAAAACACTTTGTATGTGATTGTGGTCACCTTGCTGTTTGTTCTTCCGCTGGGTGTGGGCGCTGCCATTTACCTGACTGAATACGCCACAAACCGCAAACTGACGGCGGCCATCGAGTTTGCCACCGAAACGCTGGGCGGCATTCCGTCCATTTTGTATGCGCTGGTGGGCATGCTGGTGTTCTGCCAGATGCTGGGGCTGGGCAAAACGCTGCTGGCCGGCGCGCTCACACTGGTCATTATGACGCTGCCCACGATTATCCGCACCACGCAGGAAAGCCTGAAAACCGTGCCGCAGGGCTACCGCGAAGGCGCTTTGGGACTGGGCGCGGGAAAATGGCACATGATCCGAACCATTGTGCTGCCGGGCTCCATTGACGGCATTGTCACAGGCTGCATTCTGGCGGTGGGGCGCATAGTGGGCGAGTCGGCGGTTTTGATGTTTACGGCCGGTATGAGCACCACCATGCAGGACTTTTTTCAAAAGGGCGGATTGTGGGAAAGCTCGGGCGGCACGCTGACCGTTGCGCTGTATGTTTACGCCAAGGAACGCGCCGATTTTCAGCTGGCCTTTTCAGTGGCTGTGGTGCTGCTGTGCGCGACGCTTTTGATAAACCTTGCGGCAAAGCTGTGCGGCAAGCGTCTGAGAAAGAAATAAGAAGGTGACGACAGAATGAATCAGGCTATTGTCAGGGCCAAGGACCTGAATCTGTATTACGGAGAAAACCACGCGCTGAAAAATATCACCCTTGACCTTCCCGAGCGCAAAATCACGGCGCTTATCGGGCCTTCGGGCTGCGGTAAGTCTACATTTCTGCGCACCATCAACCGCATGAACGA
>CANUCM010000037.1 GCA_947856675.1 uncultured Clostridia bacterium
TGGCACCCCCTGGGGGAATCGAACCCTCAACTAACCCTTAGGAGGGGTTTATTATATCCATTTAACTAAGGGGGCGTGCGGCATCGGCAAAGGCATTATACCACAGCCAAAGGGGGTTTGCAAAGGGCTTTGGCGCGATTTTTTTGCCGCGCGCCGACACAATTCCCCATGCTGCGCACTTGTGCGCGGCGCGCATTTATGGTATGATAACAGGTATCGAAAAAGCGCTGTCTGCGGGCGCGCAAAGGAGCGTTTGGATTGAAAATACTGGCAATCGGCGACGTGTGCGGCCCGGCCGGCTGCGAGCTTCTGACAAGGCGGCTGGGGGCGCTGCGGCGCAGCCTTCAGCCCGATTTTGTCGTGGTCAACGGCGAAAACGCCACCGGCCGCGGCATCACGCCCGAGCTGGCCGAGGATATGTTTTTTGCCGGGGCTGACGTTGTCACCCTGGGCAACCACGCCTTTGACAACCGCCGCATTCTGCCGTATCTTGACGACGGCAGGCCCATCGTCCGGCCGTTTAACCTCGCGCCGGGGCACGCGGGGCAGGGCTTTGCCGTGGCCGACTGCGCGGGCGTGCGCGTCTGCGTGTGCGCGCTGCTCGGCCGGCTGTATATGGACTTTAACCACGACAGCCCCTTTTCCGCGGCCGACCGGCTGTTTGAAACGGTGCGGGCCGACGTGTATGTGTTTGACTTTCACGCCGGGGCCACCAGCGAAAAAAAAGCCATGGGCTACCATCTCGACGGGCGCGCCTCGGTGTGCTTCGGGACGCACACTCATGTGCAGACGTCGGACGCGCGCGTTTTGCCCCGCGGCACGGGGTATGTCACCGATCTCGGCATGACGGGGGCGCAGGAGTCGGTCATCGGCGTGCGCTGGGAGCAGTCGCTGGCCTATTTCCGCGGCGGTCCGGCGCCCCGCTTTGAAAACTCCGCGGAGCAGTGCCGCGTGCAGGGCGCGCTGTTCACGCTGGACGGCGCCGGCCGCTGCACGGCCGTACAGCTTGTGGACGCCGAATAAATCTTTGCCATTTTCAGCAAAAGGAGCTGACCTTGCAATGCCCGACCTGATTAAAAACGAACTGGACAGCATGACGTATTTTACCTCGCCGCAGCTGACGGCCTATCCGCGGGTGCGCCATGCGTTTTTCACCCGCACGGGCGGCGTGTCCGCCGGCGAGTTTGAGAGCTTAAACTTCCGCTTTACCGGCGGGGACGAGCGCGAGCGCGTGCTGCGCAATTACGACATCGCGGCGCATGTGCTGGGCTTTTCCGAACAGGACGTGGTGCGCACGCTGCAGCAGCACACCGACCGCATCGGGGTCGTCACCGAGCGGCGCGGGCAGTTTTCGCTGGCCAGCGGCGAGGAGGGGGTCGACGCCGTCATGACCAACGTGCGCGGCGTCGTGCTGACCGGCTTTTACGCCGACTGCCAGCTGCTTTTGTTTTACGATCACAAAACGGGCGCCATCGCCGCGGTTCATGCCGGCTGGCGCGGCGTGCAAAAGGAGATTGCGCGCAAAACCATTGAAAAAATGGGCGAGGTGTACGGCACGCGTGCCCGCGACCTGACGTGCGCGGTGGGGCCGTCCATCTGCCGCAGCTGCTTTGAAACCGACGACGACGTGTACGACGCGCTGTGCGGCGTATACGGTGAAAAAATCAGCGATTTTATCTACCGCGAAGGGGAAAAATGGCACATTGACCTGAAAAACATCACCTATTCCTCGCTCATCAGCGCGGGGGTCATGCCCTACAACATCGACATATCCACCATCTGCCCCTGCTGCGGCGACCGCAGCCTGTGGTGGTCGCACCGCCGCCAGGGCGAGCGCCGCGGGGTGCACGCGGGCATGATCGTGCTGGTGTAAATATTTAATTAGTCTAACAAAATAATTGCCAAGCGCGGCGGAATGTGGTATACTAGGCGCTGGCACGGGCCTTTGCGCCCCTTTTTGCAGGAGGGATCTGTATGCAGATTAAGACAGAACACGGCACTATCGGCATTTCCACCGAGGTTATCGCCGCCGTTGCCGGGCTGGCAGCGTCAAGCTGCTTTGGCGTCAAGGGCATGACGGCTACATCCGTCAAGGACGGACTGGTTCATCTTCTCAAGCGCGAAGCCATGACGACGGGCGTCAAGGTGTTTGAAACGGAGGGCGGCATCGCCATCCGGCTGAACATTGCGGTGGATCACGGCCTGAACATTCCGGCTGTCTGCCGTTCCATCATCAGCGAGGTGCGCTATAACGTACAGCGCCTGACCGGCCTTACGGTCACCTCGGTCGACATTTGCGTCGACTCCATCAAGGCGTAAGGGATATTTCGATTTTTGTCCGCTCTGGCAGCGGGCAGCAGGGAGGCTAGCAATTTGGCAAAGATGATAGACGGAGAACGCTTCCGGCAAATGATTTGCGCCGCCAGCGCCGCGGTGGAGGAGCGGAAGGAAGAAATCAACGAGCTCAACGTATTTCCGGTGCCCGACGGGGACACCGGCACCAACATGGCGCTGACGCTGGGCAACGCGGCGGCCGAGCTGGGCAAGGTGTCCTCGCCGACGCTGGGCAAGGCCATGGAGATCACCTCATCGGCGCTTTTGCGCGGGGCGCGCGGCAATTCCGGCGTCATTACCTCGCTTTTGTTCCGCGGGGTGACGCGTTCGCTCAAGTCCGCGGGCAGCGAGTTTGACGGCGGCGCGCTGGCCGCCGCGCTGACCGAGGGCGTGCAGACGGCGTACAAGGCGGTCATGAAGCCGGCCGAGGGCACCATTCTGACGGTGTCGCGCGTGTCGGCCGAGGCGGCCGTCAAGACGGCGCAGCAGACCCGCGACCCCGAGGCCGTGCTGCAGAGCGCTATTGACGCGGCGCGCCGTGCGCTGCCCGAAACCATGGAGCAAAACCCCGTGCTGAAAAAGGCTGAGGTGGTCGACGCCGGCGCGTACGGCTATATTATCATTCTTGAGGGCATGCTGTCGGCGCTGACCGGCAAGGTGCAGAGCTTTGTCATGAACCTGCAGCGGCCCAAAAACTTAAGCGGCGCCGCGGCGGACTTTTCGCAGTACGATACCGAGGAAATCACCTTTGCCTACTGCACCGAGTTCATTGCCGATCGCGAGGACAAAAAGCGTCCGGTCGACAAGCTGCGCGCTTTTTTGAACACCATCGGCGACAGCATCGTCGTCGTCGAGGACGACGAGCTCATCAAGGTGCACGTGCACACAGACACCCCCAACCTCGCGCTGGGCGAGGGGCTGAAATACGGGCGGCTGTCGCGCATCAAAATCGAAAACATGCAGGAGCAGCTCGAGCGCAAGCAGCGTGAGACCGAGGCGCAGGCCATGGCGCCGCGCCGTTCCGCCGCGCCGGAAAAGCGCTACGGCTTTGTGGCCGTGGCGGCGGGCGAGGGGCTTGCCTCGGTGTTCGGCGATTTGGGCGTCGACTGCATGGTCGAGGGCGGCCAGACCATGAACCCCTCGACGGAGGACATCCTCAACGCGGTGGACAAAACGCCGGCCGAAGTGGTGTTTGTGCTGCCCAACAACAAAAACATCATCATGGCGGGCGAGCAGGCGGCGGCGCTTTCCGAAAAGCAGGTCATCGTGCTGCCGAGCAAGACCGTGCCGCAGGGCATTTCGGCGCTTCTGGCCTTTGACCCCGAGCGCGACCCCGACGTCAACCGCGAGGAGATGACGCAGGCGCTGGGCTCGGTGCAGACCGGGCAGATCACCTACGCCGCGCGCGACTCGTCCTTTGATGGCCACGACATCCGCGAAGGCGACTTCATGGCCATGCTCGAGGGCCGGCTTTTGTGCAGCTCGCGCCGGTTTGAGGACGTCATGCACAAGCTGGCGCGCAGCATGTGCAGCCGCAAAAGCGAGTTTATCACCATTTTCTCCGGCGAGGGCTCCACGCCCGAGCAGGCGGAGCAGGTGCGCGCCGTGTTTGAAAAAGAAGCCAAAAACGCCGAGCTCAACCTCATTGAGGGCGGGCAGCCGGTGTACTCCTATATCATCTCCGTCGAATAAGCCCGAAGGGCAAAAGGCCCGCGCTGGTTTGCAGCGCGGGCCTTTTTTGCGCGATAGACAGGACGGATGGACGCGCCCGCGGGCATTTTAAATATGAATTGGATTTTCGGGGGGTACTGTGATACAGTCTTTGGGGGAAATTGCGCGCTGCACACAAAAAACCGGCGCGGCCCGGAAAACGAAAGGAGCATTCGGTCCATGATAAAAATCCTGTTTGTCAGCCATTGCCTGCTGAACACGGCGTCCAAGGTCAAGCGCTTTAACCGGGAGGAAATCGAGAGCGAGGAGGCGCTGCGCCGGCAGGTGGTGCGCGCCGCGGTCGACAGGGGCATTCAGCTTGTGCAGCTGCCGTGCCCGGAGTTTCTGCAGTACGGGTCGCTGCGCTGGGGGCACTGCGCGGATCAGTTTGACAACCCGTTTTTCCGCAGCCGCTGCCGCGAAATGCTGGAGCCCATCCTGCTGCAGCTTGAGGAATACCTGTCAAACGAAAAGGACTTTGAGGTGCTGGGAGTTCTGGGCATCGACGGCAGCCCGAGCTGCGGGGTGCGCTACACCTGCCGCGCGCAGTGGCTGGACGAGCCCGACGGCAGCGACCGCAGCAAGGTGTTCCGCGGCAGCCGGCTGGACGAAAGCAGCGGCGTTCTGATGTCGGTGCTCAGGCAGATGCTGCAGGAGCGGGGCATTTCGGTGCGTATGGACGGGCTGTATGCCGCGCAGCCCGAACGCGCGATGGCCATGCTGGACGGCACGGCGGAGAAATAATACATAAACATAATAAATATTCTTTTATAGTTTGAAATTTTCAA
>CANUCM010000038.1 GCA_947856675.1 uncultured Clostridia bacterium
CTTACGCGCAATTATCACGATATTGAGCTTTTGCTTAGCTGCGACCCTTTGCTCGAACAGGCAGTGCAATTTGGACGCGGCTTACATATCCTGGCCCAGGATCCGTGGGAAACCCTGTGTTCCTTTATCTTGTCACAATGCTGCAATATCCCCCGCATCCGCAGCATGATAGACACTTTATGCCGCCTGTTCGGAGAGCCTTTCTCCGCCTGCGGAACCGACTGCTTTGCCTTCCCTTCTCCGCAGCGCCTGGCCTTGTGCACACCGGACGACCTCGCCCCCGTGCGGGCCGGGTACCGGGCAAAATACCTTATCTCCGCCGCGCAGAGCGTCTGCAGCGGTTTTGACCTTTTGCGGCTGCAGACGCTTTCAACGCAGGACGCCCGAGAGCAGCTGATGTCTTTGCCGGGCGTGGGCCGGAAAGTCGCCGACTGCGTATTGCTTTTCGGCCTTCAAAAGCTCGATGCGTTTCCCGTGGACACATGGATGAAAAAAGCGCAGAGCCTATGGCCTTCAGGCTTTCCGCAGCATCTTTTTGGTGAAACTGCCGGAATTGCACAGCAATACATCTTTCATTATGTCAGAAGTCAAAATTCCCCGAAGAAGGCCGCAAAGTGATTGCGCCTTCCTATAGATCCGTGGTATAATATACGATAAAACGCAGAGATTGAACGCATGTTTAAAATGACGGAGGGATTTGATGGTTAACACAAATTTTGATGAAAAGTTCGGAAAAAAAGGGATAACCTTTGATGACGTTCTTCTCATCCCCGCTGAAAGCGAAGTCACACCCAATCAAATTCAATTAGGCACCCGGCTGACACGCCATATTAAGCTCAACATACCGCTGATAAGCGCCGCTATGGACACGGTAACCGAAACCGCAATGGCCATCGCCATCGCCCGTGAAGGCGGCATCGGTGTTATCCACAAGAGCATGCCCATCGAAATGCAGGCAGAAAGCGTGGATCGCGTCAAGCGCTCGGAGAACGGTGTTATCAACAGCCCGTTTTTCCTCTCTCCGCAGCACACCCTGCGCGATGCGGATGCCCTGATGGGAAAATATAAAATTTCCGGTGTGCCCATCTGTCAGGACGGAAAGCTTGTCGGTATTCTCACAAACCGCGATCTGAAGTTTGAAGAAGACTTCAGCCGTCTGTGCGGCGAAGTGATGACCAGCGAAAACCTGATCACCGCCCCTGTGGGCACCACATTGCCTGAGGCAAAAAAAATCCTTGCCCGGCATAAAATTGAAAAGCTCCCCCTTGTGGATGAAAACTTTGCCCTCAAAGGCCTCATTACCATTAAAGACATCGAAAAGGCCGTCAAATATCCCAATACTGCCCGTGACTCTCAAGGCCGCTTGCTGTGTGCCGCCGCCATCGGCGTCACGGCAGACGTGCTGGAACGCGCCGCCGCTCTGATTGAAGCAGGCGTGGATGCGCTTGTACTCGATTCGGCACACGGACATTCCAAAAACATCCTTGAGTGTTTGAAAAAAGTCAAAGCGCGCTACCCTTCCACTCCGGTGATCGCAGGCAACATCGCAACCGGCGAAGGCGCCAAAGCACTGATCGATGCCGGCGCCGACACCATTAAAGTCGGCATCGGCCCCGGTTCCATCTGCACAACCCGCGTGGTTTCGGGCATTGGCGTGCCGCAGATCACCGCCGTATATGATGCGGCCTGCGAAGCGCAGAAACACGACATTCCCATCATCGCCGACGGCGGCATCAAATATTCCGGCGACATCGTCAAAGCCATTGCGGCCGGCGCCGATGTTGTCATGCTCGGCTCCCTGCTGGCCGGCTGCGAAGAAAGCCCGGGCGATACCGAAATCTATCAGGGACGGCAGTTTAAAGTCTACCGCGGCATGGGCTCGCTCGCTGCCATGAACAAAGGCTCCGGTGACCGGTATTTCCAGTCGGGCAGCACCAAGTTTGTTCCCGAAGGCGTCGAAGGCCGTGTACCGTACAAAGGCAGCGTGAGCGACACGATTTTCCAGCTGATGGGCGGCCTGCGTTCCGGCATGGGTTACTGCGGCACCCCGGACATCCCCACTTTGCAGCAGCGCGGCCGGTTTGTTACGATTACCGGCGCCGGACTGAAGGAAAGCCACCCGCACGATATCTACATCACCAAAGAGGCTCCCAACTACTCCATCAGCCCGCAGGTGTAATACATGCCCAAATACCAGTGTGTTCTCTTTGACCTCGACGGCACCTTGTCCGACCCCAAAGAAGGCATTTTCCGCTGCTTTCGCCTGGGGCTGCGTGCCGTCGGGCTCGACGAGCCCAGCGACGAGCGGCTGCGCGCGGTCATTGGCCCGCCCCTGTACCACTCGTATACGCAAATGTACGGGCTGAGTCATGAACAGGCAGAGTCAGCCATTGCCGCATACCGGGCCGACTACGCGGTTCTCGGATACCGCCAGAACCGCCTGTATGACGGCGTCCTGCCCATGCTGCAGAAGCTGTACAGCGCCGGCCTGTTTATTATGACGGCCACTTCCAAACCCGAAGGCCCCACACTTGATATTCTCAGGCATTTTGGCATTGACAAGTACTTTCATTTTGTCGCCGCGGCGTCCATGGATCTCAGCCGCAGCGAAAAAAACGCAGTCATCGCCTACGCACTTGACCACGCTCCCCACTGCCCGCGGGAACAAATTCTTATGGTCGGCGATCGCCATTATGATTTGCTTGGCGCGCAGGCCCACGGCTTGAACGGCGCCGGCGTTCTCTACGGTTACGGCTCGTATGAGGAGCTTTCGCGCTGTCCGCATGTGTGCCTTGCCGCCTCCCCCGACGAGCTGTGCCGTTTCATCCTGCATTCATAATTTGAAAGGAGTGCCTTGCCTTGGATTTTTCCATTACTCAGCTTCGCGAGTTTGCAAAAAGCTCCTCCTGGGACAACGCCCCCGTCAGCGATCAGGATAAGGAACTGCCTGCGCCCCCTATTTTCCCCGCCTGCCCCGACAACGCAGTCCTCATTCCCCTGCCCTCTCCCGAAGACTGCCGTACCGCCGGAAAGGATTTTCTCCGCATTGTAAAGGAGCGCAAAAGCAACCGTGCGTACTCTTCACAGCCCATGCCCCTCGCGGTGCTGTCCTATCTGCTGTACTGCACACAGGGCTATAAATGCATGCGCCCTCAGTCCACGGTCGCCGCGCTGCGCACAGTCCCCTCTGCCGGCGCGCGCCATCCGCTGGACACTTACCTGGCCGTTTTAAACGTTGAAGGGCTTGCGCCCGGACTGTACCGCTACCAGCCGCTTGAGCATCAGCTGTGGCTGATTCAGGCAGGTGACAGCACGCTGCCTGATGCCGTGGTCAAAGCCTGCAACAAGCAGCTTTTCGCCGGGAAAAGCGCCGTCACGTTCTTCTGGGCGGCCGATATGTACCGCTGCGAATGGCGCTATACGACTCACGCCTACAAGCTGGTGCTGCTTGATGTCGGGCACATCTGCGAAAACCTCTACCTCGCCTGTGAGGAAGTGGGCTGCGGCTGCTGCGCCATTGCCGCATACAATCAGCAGGAAGCCGACTCTTTGTTTTCGCTGAACGGGGACAATAATTTTGTTGTTTATGTCGCCCCGGTCGGCACCCTGTAACACAGCAAAAACCGGACGCACAAGCTGCGTCCGGTTTTGTTATAAAAAGCAGGCTCAAAAGAGCCTGCTTTTTATATTTTTCACATTTTGCTTATTGCTGCATGCGCCGGACCACCGCTGCACAGCGGCTGCAAAGCGTAGGATGCTCCGCATCCTGACCGACGGATTCGGAATACGTCCAGCAGCGTTCACATTTTTCTCCGTGAGCACGCTGCACCTGCACCGAAATCCCCGTTTCGCTCTCAACGCCCTGCTCCGCTTTTTCCACCGTGAAATGGGAAACAATGCAAAGCTCCGACAAAACCGCTTCATAGGGCTTGTATTTCGCATATGCTTCCTCGCTGCACAGCAGCGTCACCGCGGCTTCCAGCGGTTTGCCGATCAGCTTGTCCGCACGCGCGGTTTCCAGCGCCGCGTTTACCGGCTCACGCACTGCAACAAGCTGCTCCCAAAGCGCCAGCCCTTCGGCGTTTAAAGCGTACTCGCCATATGCACAGGGCATCTGATTCAGCAAAACATTCCGCGCATCGTCATCGGTTCTGTGCGGCATGGCCTGCCAGACCTCATCACTCGTAAAGGCCAAAATGGGAGCCAGCATGCGCACCATGGCATCCAGAATCAGGAACATGGCCGTTTGCGCGCTGCGGCGAAGAACGCCGTCTTTTTCCTCGCAGTACAGGCGGTCTTTAATCACATCGAGGTAGAAGTTGGACATGTCCACGACGCAGAAATTATAGATGGCATGGTATACGATGTGATACTCATAATCTTCGTACCCGCGCATCACTTTTTCAATCAGCTGATTGAGCCGGGAGATCGCCCAGCGATCCAGCGGCTTCATCTCTGACGGCGAAACCAGATTGTTGGGATCAAAGCCATCCAGGTTGCCCAGCATATAACGGCAGGTATTTCTTATCTTAAGGTATGCCTGCGAAAGCTGCTTGAAAATGGCGTCCGACACGCGCACATCCACGCGGTAATCGCTCGAAGCGACCCAAAGCCGGAGCAAGTCCGCGCCAAACTGCTTGATGACGCTCTCCGGCGCAATGGCGTTGCCCAGAGATTTGTGCATGGCCTTGCCTTCTCCGTCGACAACCCAGCCGTGAGTCAGCACGGTCTTATACGGCGCTCCCTGCCCCTTGGCTCCTACCGCGGTCAAAAGCGAAGACTGGAACCAGCCGCGATACTGGTCCGCGCCTTCCAAATACAAATCCGCCGGCCACTCATCCGGATGATCCTTTTCCAGCGAAGCGATGTGCGTAGAGCCGGAGTCGAACCAGCCATCCAGCGTATCCTGTTCCTTGGTGAAGTGCACGCCGCCGCAATGCGGACACACAAAGCCCTGCGGCAGCAGCTCGGCCGCCTCTTTTTCATACCACACATTGGAGCCATACTGCGCAAACAGCTCGGAAACTCTGCCAATGGTCTCATCCGTGCAAACGGGCTTTCCGCAGTCTTCACAGTAAAACACAGGGATCGGGAGGCCCCAGTGCCTCTGGCGGGAAATACACCAGTCGGCGCGTTCTCGGATCATGTTAATGATGCGCTCTTCGCCCCAAGCCGGAATCCATGTGACCTTGTGGCAGGCCTGCACCGCTTCTTCTTTAAAGGCTTCCACCGAACAAAACCACTGCGGCGTCGCGCGGAAAACAATAGGATTTTTGCAGCGCCAGCAGTGCGGATATGTGTGCAAAATAGACTCTTTTGCAAACAATGCGCCGCTTTGTTCCAAATCCGCCAAAATGGCGACATTGGATTCATCGGTGGTCATGCCGGCAAATTTCCCGGCTTCCTGCGTTTGGCGCCCGCGATCGTCTACCGGAACCAGAATGGGCAGATTGTACGCCCGGCCGGTCATATAGTCCTCCGCGCCGAAGCCCGGAGCGGTGTGCACACAGCCTGTGCCGCTGTCCATTGTGACATATTCGGCCAGAACCACCAGACTGTCACGATCCAAAAACGGATGCTGCGCCGTCATATATTCCAGCTCGCTGCCGTCAAACCGGGCCACCGTTTCCACGGATGCCACGCCGCCCATCTGCATGGTTTTGCTCAGCAGCGCTTCGGCCACAATATAAAACTCCCCGTTGTCCGCCTTCACCAGCACATAGCTTTCGCGCGGATGGAGCGCAATGGCGAGGTTGCCGGGCAAAGTCCACGTGGTCGTCGTCCAAATGATAAAATACGTGCGGCTCAAATCACACAGCGCCGCCAGCTTGCCCTTGTCATCCTTCACACGGAACTTGACATAGATGGACTCGCACGGATCTTCCTGATATTCGATTTCCGCTTCGGCCAGAGCCGTTTCGTCATGCGCACACCAGTATACCGGCTTGAGGCCCTTGTAGATGTACCCTTTTTTGTACATCTCCCCAAACACCTTGACTTCTTCCGCTTCGAACTTGGGATCCATCGTCAGGTACGGGTGCTCCCAATCGCCCACAACACCCAGCCGGATAAACTGATCGCGCTGAATGTTGACAAAGTCCATGGCGAAGTCCCGGCATGCGCTGCGGAACTCGGAAATGCTCATCTTTTTGCGATCAAGCTTGTTCTTTTTAATAATGGCGCTTTCAATCGGCATGCCGTGATTGTCCCAGCCGGGCACATAGGGTACATAATGTCCGGACATGGATTTATAGCGGTTGACAAAGTCCTTGAGGACCTTGTTCATCGCCGTGCCCATATGGATATTCCCGTTGGAAAACGGCGGGCCGTCGTGCAGAATATATTTCGGTTTTCCGGCATTCTTTTCAAGCAGCGTCTGATACAGCTTCTGCTCTTCCCATGCTTTCAAAAATCCGGGCTCCCGCTGAGGAAGCCCTGCCCGCATGGGAAAATCCGTATGCGGAAGATTGATGGTTGTGTTGTAATCCTGAGGCATAAATCTTTTTACTCCTTGTCGCTTTCTTCGTGATAGTTTGAACCGAACTTGAGATCGCTGAAATTAAATCTGGGTTTCGGAGTAAAAATACTGTCGCCATATATTCTGGCCGTATCACTCTCCATTTCTTTAGACCGTTTGGAAGCCTCGCCTTTTTCTGAAGCCTCTGTCTTTTTATCGCCCAGGTCGATTTCATAAAAACGCATCTCCATGTCATCGTCCTGTATCACACGACCGGTTTCGCGCGCCGGGGAAGTCTGGGCAGGTTCCGCCGTCTCCTGGCTGGCCTGTCCGCCGGCAGCCGCCTCGTCATACGACGCCGCGATTTTCTGTTCGGCTGCGCGGTGAATGCTCGCCGCGTACTCTGCGGCTTCCTCCCGCTTTTCATACGCCGGCTTCTTGGGTTCCAGCTTCTCTGCCGGCGCCTCAATCAGCTGCTCGATGACCTCAATGTTTTTGCTCAGCATCGCGCTGATTTTGCGGGCATAATCACTGCATGCCTCTTTTGCAGCAGAAAGCCGCTTTTCCTCCAATGCAACCTGCGCCTGTAAGTCGCCTATCTGCGCCTGTGCGGCAGCATTGGCATTTTTCAGAATAGAATCCGCCTCACTCTGCGCTTTTGCAACAATGTCACGCGCCGACACCTGCGCCGCATACAGCGCCTTGCGCATCTGCTCGTCCACAGCGCGATACTCTTCGATTTTGTCGACAAGAACGCGCATCTTGCCCTTGAGTGTGGCGTTTTCCTTGTACAGCGAAGTATAGTCAGCCAAAACCAAATCAAGAAAATCGTCGATTTGGGTCATATCATAGCCGCCGAAACGCGCTTTTTCAAACTTTTTTTCCTGAATTTCCTGCGGTGTCAGCACACGTTCTCCCCCTTTAAATGCAAAGCAAATCTCTTTATAGCGTGCGTTCTCTTACGCCGGGTACACCGATAGGCCGGACAAGCCGGCCTATCCACTAATAAAAATACAAAAACCGCTCTATCACTATCAGACAAATATACGCCAGCAGAAAGGATATATCCACCGGAAACGTGCGCATGGCTGGTATCCGGCTCAAAAGGCTGCGGAACGGAAGCAACAGCGGCTCTGTCATCTGATACAGAACCTGCGCCAGCTTTCCGTCGCGCATCTGCGGAATCCACGACAAAATAGCGCGGAAAAACAGCATATACTCCAAAAGAGTTATCACTGTAATGGCCAGTTGACGAACAAGATAGGTCAAACCTGTTTCAGCCTCTCTTTCTCAGTGTCATCAGATGTACAGGCCATTATTTTCCAGTTCGTCAATCAAATCGCCCAGAATGTCAACGTTATACGGTGTGATAATGAATGTGCTGTTGGCAACTTTTTTAATTTTGCCATCCTGCGCATACGTTACACCGCTCAAAAAGTCAACCAGCCTGCGCGCCACGTCCTTATTGGTCTGCTCCAGGTTGAGCACCACCGTGCGCTTTTCCCTGAGATGATCTGCGATTTCTGCCGCATTCTCAAACTTCTCGGGTTTGACAAGCACGACGGAAAGCTGTGTCGTGGCGTTGATGTTTACAACTTTATCGTTTGCCCGGCGGAAGTTTGTCACATTGGGGGCACTATCCTCTTCCGCTTCGCGTTTGCGGGGCTGCGAAACCGGCTCAAACTCCTCGAAATCGTCCTCTTCGTCCTCGCCCCGTGCCCAACGTTTTAAATCTTCAATGAAACTCATTCCCAGTTCCTCCCATATTTAGTACCGGCGGCCAAAGATGGCCGTACCGACACGAACAATGTTTGCTCCTTCCAAAATGGCGTCTTCAAAATCTCCGCTCATTCCCATGGACAAAAAGACCATGTTACTATTATCGTATTTTTTTGCTGCCATGTCAACAAATAGTTGCCGCATTGCCGCAAAATAACGCCGGTTTTGACCACTTTTTTCCGCGATCGGCGGAATTGACATCAGTCCCCGCACGCAAACCGAATGGCATTGCTGCGCAGCTTCCAAAATCCTCCAGGCATCCTCCACGGACGCTCCGCTTTTGCTCTCTTCTCCGGCGATATTGACTTCGATAAAAATATCCTGCCGCAGTCCCCGCTTCCCGGCTTCGGCATCGATGGCCTGCAGCAGCTTCAAAGAATCTACCGACTCAATCACAACGGCTTTTCCCACCGTCTGACGCACTTTATTGGTCTGCAGGTGCCCTATCATATGGACCGGTTTTTGCCCGTAAGCTCCCGCCTCATACTTCTGGCACAGCTCCTGCACGCGGTTTTCTCCAAACAGGTCAATGGGAAGCTCACGCGCCAGCGCCACGGTTTCCGCGCTCTGCACCTTGCTGGCCGCACACAAAAGGACTTCTCCCGCGCTGCGCCCCGAAGCCCGTGCTGCCGCTTCCATTTTTTCTCGAATCATCTGTACATTTTCCCGCATTTCTTCCTGTGAAAATGCCATTTTACTTCACGACCTTATCATTTTCTATATCTTTACCGCTTACGATAATCTGATCGTACATGACGAGTCCTTCCGAAGCGCTGGCCGCAGGCTTGACCAGATAATAGCTGTCGGTCTGGTATACCCATTCCACCGGTTTAAAGCGCGAGAATCCGCCGACCAGACAGTATACTCCCCACTGGCCGTCCACCTGTCTCAGGGCTTCTTTCGGCACTTTAATCCCGGTATAGGTGTCATAAATCAAGTCCATATCTTCCTGCCTTGCGCTCAGGTACGACTCATCAATGACCGCGCTTCGGAAAATCGCCACAGCCTTTCCCTGTTCCGATTTTCCCACCCTGTACACACTGACAGAAACCGACTGATTGCCCAGCGAGGGAAAACGGACCGTTACGGATTTTCTGTCGCGCAGCAAAGCCGCCTGGTCTTCGTCCACCACCGCGGCAAAATACCACTCAAATCCCTGCACAAGCCCGCCGACAATATCCTCCCTGGCCTGGGTGCCTTCCGCCGCGGCAAGCTGCTGCTGTACGTCGGCAGCCGTCAGGCTGTCCACCGACTCCGCCGTCAGAGTTTCCCCCATGCCGTCATAATAACGGACAAAATAGCCGGAGCCCGGTGAAAGCGCGGAAGACGAGCTGCTGCCCACCTGGCTCTGCCATGTTTTTTTCTCATTTTCCAGCGCCGAAAGCTGCGCCTGGTATTCTTCATTTGTAATGCGATCCCCGTCCCGGCGCAGCACCAGCTGCAGCAAATCGGCATATTCGCCCGAGGTCGCCGATACATTTCCGTTTTCCAGCATTTCCGTAATGTTGAGCATGCTGATGGAAATCAGCGAATCAAGCTTGGTGCCGTCCGCACCGCCGGACAAATGGGTATACGCGTATTTCAGACTTTCGATTTCCTCTTCCACCGCGCGCATTTCATGATAGGCGTTGAGCGAATTGGCATCATCAAAAAACACCGCAATTTTTTCGCCTTTGGCTACTTTTTCGCCGTTTGAAACCAGGTATTCCGCTGTTTTGGAAGCATCTCCCGCAATGGGCTGCTCGTCCCGGATAAAAATCCCCTCGCAGGATATTTTATGTTCTACCGTTACGATATCGGCCTGCATGGTCGAAACCCGGCTTTTGGCCCCCACAAACCCCTGGTATCCGATGTATACGCAGCAAACCAGTGCCAAAATCAAAATAAACAGCCTGCCGCTCCATTTTTTCTTTCTCATGCTCACCCGCGCCGCGCGGCGCTGTACTCCTTTTTACTGCTGCGGCATCATGACATTTTTCATCGGAACAATGGTCGAAACCGCGTGCTTATAAATAAAATACTGCTTCCCCTCGTTGTGAAGCAAAATGGTATACCCATCAAACGCACTGACCGTTCCGCGCTGCTGGAACCCATTGGTCATAAACACCGTAACCGGTGTCTTCTGCCTGCGCACTTCGTTTAAAAAACTTTCCTGCAGAGCCGCTTTGCTTTCCATGATAATATCCCCTTTTTCAAAAAATTGGCATTATCATTCTAACCCGCACTGGCGCAAGAAAGCTGTCGCTTTTTCCGCGACCATGTCTGACGCATCAGGTGTATTATACACGATCCAGTGGATTCTGTCATCTGCCTGAAACCAGGTCAGCTGCCGTTTTGCATAGTTTCTCGACTTTTTCCGAATGGTGTCCAGCGCCGCGTCCAGCGGCTCCCGGCCCTCAAAATACTCCGCAAGCTCCTTATACCCTATGGCCTGTGCCGCCGTTCCCCGCAGGGCTCCTTTTTTCCAAAGCGCCTCCGCCTCCTGCAAAAGGCCCCGGCGCACCATTTCGTCCACGCGCCGGTCAATGCGCCGGTACAAAATGTCGCGGGGATCGGTTTTCAGCCCCAGCATGACCGCATCATACCGGGGCGGGCGGCTGCGTGTCCGCCGGTTGTGCTCGGACAGACTTTCCCCCGTCAGCATATACACCTCAAGCGCACGGATAATGCGCCTGCGATCGTTGGGGTGCAGCCTGTCTGCGCTGCACGGGTCCACCGCGCGAAGGCGTTCATGCATAACCCCGCCGCCCTGTTCATCCCATTGCGCCTCCAGCCGGCTGCGTATTCCGCTGTCCGCCCCGCTGACCTGAAACTCCGTCCCGGAAATCACCGCATTGATGTACAGCCCGGTGCCCCCGCACAAAATGGGAAGCTTGCCGCGCCGAAAAATATCCTCAATGCACTCCGCCGCCTGCTGCTCATAGCGCGAAACCGACCAGTCCTCCCCCGGCTCGGCTACGTCCAGCATGTGATGCGCAATGCCGCGGCGCTCCTCCGGAGAAGGCTTTGCCGTGCCGATATCCATTCCCCGGTAAATCTGCATAGAGTCGGCCGACACAATTTCGCCGTCAAACCGTTCGGCCAGTACAAGCGAAAGCTCCGTTTTGCCCGAAGCCGTCGGCCCCGCAATCACTGCGATTTTTTTCTTCATACAATCCTCTTAAACCGCTTTTCCAGCTCACGCCTGGATACAAACACCGCTACGGGCCGCCCGTGCGGACACTGCCTTACATCCGGCATGGCCAAAACTTTCTCTGCCAGCTGCTGCAGCTCAAAGCCGTCACTGCTCCTGCCGGCCTTGATGGCCGCCTTGCACGAAACGCTCTTGAGCAGCTCCTCATACACCATGTTCCCGCTCTCGCCGCCGGACGCCAGCTTTCCCGCCATTTCTGACAAAACCGCCGGAACATCCTCCTCTGCAAGATACAGGGGAATCTGGCGCACCAGCAGCGACTGGCCTCCGATGTCTTCTACAAGAAACCCTGCATCCGCAAAAGTTGGGAGGTTGTCTATACACGCCTGCTTTTCCGGCCGTGACAGCACAACGGTCACCGGGTAAAGCAGCAGCTGCCCGTCCTGCTTGTCCTTTCGCTTTACAAGCTCATTAAAAATCATCCTCTCGTGTGCGGCATGCTTGTCAATCAGCCACACGCCGTTCTGCTCCTGCGCGATAATATAAGTGGAAAACAGCTCTCCCAGCACGCGAACCGGCGGAATATTCTGTAAAGTATTTTGGCTTTTCTCTTCTTTTATATCAGCCGGTTCCGCCGCGGAAGACACAGAAACCGCCAACGGATCGTCCTGCGCATCCACAATCGGCGCCTTTTCATACAGGCTCCCCAAATCCTTGAGCAAATCCCCAAGCGCCATGGGTTTTGCGGGCTCGCTGCGGTAATGAATCCGCTCGCTTGCCACTTTAACCGCACTTTGCAGATACATCTCCTGCGAAGTCTGCACCGGCGTACGCGCGGGTTCCGAAACCGGCTGTGCGGACGACGGCGCGGCCATCGGCTCATAGCGCACCGGCTGCTCCGGCGGCGTTTTTCCGCTGATGTGATCGTCGGCTTCCAGCGCTGAAAGCACCGTGTTGTACACTGCCCGGAACACATCTTTTTCGCGCGAAAACTTAATCTCCATTTTGGTCGGATGCACGTTGACATCCACCATTTCCGGACTCACCCGGATGTTGAGAAAGCACACTGCCATACGGCCGTGCATCAGGCGGTTCCTATATGCCTCATCCAAAGCTGCCGTCAGCACCTTTGCGCGCACGAACCGTCCATTGACGAAAAAGCACTGCAAATTCCTGCTGGCCCGGGTCACTGACGGCGGCGAAATGCAGCCTTCCACCGTAATATCGTGAAAGCTGCCTACCGTTGAAATCATTCCTTCCGCCAAATCGCGGCCGTAAACTGCGTAAATGGCGGAAGTCAGCGACCCGTCGCCCGGCGTATTGAGAACCTCCCGCCCGTCTTTTATCAGACAAAACGAAAGATCCGGCCGGGAAATCGCCGCGTGAACCAGCGCTGCTTCGACATAGGCACCCTCTGTGGCATCCTTCTTCAGGAACTTCATGCGCGCCGGGACATTAAAGAACAAATCCCGCACGACAATCGTTGTCCCGACCGGACAGCCAGTATCTGTAAAGTCGATCTCATTGCCGCCTTCCAGCGTAATTTGAACCCCCGAGGCAGCAAAGCGGGTCCTCGTTATCATGTCGACGCGCGCCACGGCAGCGACAGCCGCAAGGGCTTCCCCGCGGAAGCCCAGCGTCATAATAGCGTCCAGATCCGTCGCCGAGCGAATCTTGCTCGTTGCATGGCGCAAAAAAGCCGTGCGGACATCCTCCGGTTCAATGCCGCACCCGTTGTCTGTGACGCGCAGATAGGAAACACCGCCGTTTTTCATCTCCACCGTAATACGATCGGCCCCGGCATCAATGGCGTTTTCTATCAGTTCCTTGGCAACCGAGCCCGGCCGTTCTACAACTTCGCCGGCTGCAATCATATTGGCAATCTGCGGTGTCAAGCGTACAATTTTTGCCATATCAGCACTCCTTTGCGCGCGCCGCCAACTCATACAGCAGCCCAAGCGCCTCTATCGGCGTCAGGGTATCGGGCTGCAGAGTTTTCAGCTTTTCCAGCAGCTCCTCGCCTGCATAACTCCCCAGCGATACCTGCATTTCCTCCGGTGCCGCAGCTCTGGGCGCCGGTGCAGGCGGCTGGTGTTCAATGGTCCTGAGCACTTCCTTTGCCCTGCGGATCACGCTGTCCGGCAGGCCGGCCAGTTTTCCCACTTCAATCCCGTAGCTGTCGCCTGCCGCTCCGCGGACAATCTTTTTGATAAAAATAATTTCATCGCCGCGTTTTTTGACGACAATATTATAGTTTTTTACCCCCGGAACGCTGTTTTCCAGCTCGCAAAGTTCATGGTAGTGCGTCGCAAACAATGTTTTTGCGCCCAGCTTCTTTTTATCCGCCACATATTCCAATACCGCGCGCGCAATGGCCATCCCATCAAATGTGGACGTTCCCCGGCCGATTTCATCCAGAATCAGCAGGCTGTGTGAAGTCGCGTGCTTCAGTATATCGGAAACTTCGCTCATTTCCACCATAAAGGTGGAGCGCCCCGATGACAAATCATCCGATGCGCCGATTCTTGTAAAAATCCTGTCACACACGCCAAGGCTGGCCGATGCCGCCGGCACATAGCTGCCGCACTGCGCCATAATGACAATCAAAGCCACCTGGCGCATATACGTTGATTTTCCCGCCATATTGGGCCCGGTGATAATGGCTACCCGGTTTTCTCCGTTGTCCAGCAGCGCATCATTTGGCACAAACAAACTGTCTTTCAGCATGCGTTCCACCACGGCATGGCGCCCGTCGCGAATTTCAATGCGATCCGAATTGTCAAGCTCCGGCCTGCAGTAGCCGTATGCGGCTGCTGCCTGGGCAAACGCAGCATACACATCTGCGCACGCAAGCGCATGCGACGCCTGCTGCACACGGCTCGCCTGCTGTGCAATGCTCTCGCGTACCCGGGTAAAAATTTCGTATTCCAGCGCGGTTACACGCTCGCTGGCCGAAAGAATTTCTCCCTCGAGCGCCTTCAGCTCCTGCGTAATATACCGTTCGCAGTTGGTCAGTGTTTGTTTGCGTATGTAGCTTTCCGGCGCCTGCTGCGTATACGACTTGCTGATTTCAATGTAATAGCCGAACACTTTGTTATAGCCCACCTTGAGCGTCTTAATCCCGGTGCGCTCTTTTTCCGTTCGTTCGATTTCGCTGACCCGCGCCGTACCGCCGTTCAAAAGGCCGCGCAGAGCGTCCACATCCTCACTGAAGCCCTCACGAATGACCTCCCCTTCCCGTACGGAGAACGGAGGGGCTTCTGCAATGGCCGCGTCAATCAGCTGTGCAATATCGCTCAAATCGCCCATTTGTTCTGCCAGTGCGCGCAGGGTTTTGGACGGACTTTGCTGCAAAATCTGCTGGATTTCCGGAAGACGGCAGCACACCTGCCACAGCGCACGCAAATCCCGCCCGTTTGCCGTACCGTAGACAATGCGGCCTATAATCCGCTCCACATCGTACACACCGCTCAGGCAGCTCTGCAGTTTATCCCTCATCATGGAGTCGGAAACCAGCGCCCCCACGGCATTCTGGCGCCGCTGAATGGCCGGGACACTGACAAGGGGCTTTTCCAGCCACTGGCGTATCAGCCGCGCACCCATGGCGCACTTGGTCTTGTCCAGCACCCACAGCAAAGAACCCCGCTTGTCCCCGGATGCCAGCGACGCGGTGATCTCCAGGTTGCGGCGCGCCGTAAGATCCAGTTCCATAAACTGTCCCTGACTGTAAACATCCAGCCGGTTGATATGGGAAAGCTCGCTTTTTTGCGTCTCATGGAGATAGGACAGCAGGCCGCCCACAGAGCTTTCCATCCATGGATATTCAAGGGCCCGCTCCAGCGCCGGAGTGCAATCGGCAAACTGCCGCTGCATATTTTTGCGGGCCTGCGTATTTTCAAACCGATCATCCCGGCTTTTTTCCACATGACAGCCGAGTTTTTCCGTGACAAAAGAAAGCAGCTCTTCCGCCTGTGCCGCCTGCTCCGAAAGCAGTACTTCGCTGGGCGAAAACCTGCCCAGCTCGCACAAAACCTGCCGGAGCGCGTCCTGCCCCTTCGCCTGGGTGGCAAACACTTCACCCGTCGACATGTCACAGAAGCAAACGCCCCATCCTTCCCCGCCGAAATACACCGCACCGATGAAATTGTTGCGCTTTTCATCCAGCATGGAGCTTTCCATGACCGTACCCGGCGTGATGATGCGAACCACCTCGCGCCGCACCAGCCCTTTTGCCTTGGCGGGATCTTCCGTCTGCTCACAAATGGCCACCTTATATCCTTTTGCAATCAGGCGTCCGATATAAGATTCCGCGCTGTGATACGGCACTCCGCACATGGGCGCCCGCTCTTCCTGCCCGCAGTCCCGCCCCGTCAGCGTCAAATCCAGCTCTTTTGACACCAGTTTGGCATCATCATAAAACATTTCATAAAAATCGCCAAGCCGGTACATCAGGATATAATCCTGATACTGATCCTTTATTTCGAAATATTGCTTCATCATCGGGGTGAGTTCCGCCATAGTCCTTACTCCCTTTTGCCGTTAACCCTCAAGATTTGCAAATAACGCCCAGGTCGAGCTTTTCTCTATTTTCACATCAGCCCATCGCCCGATATTTTCCGGGCTTCCCCGCAGCAGCACAAGCTGGAATCCATCCGTTCGTGCCGTCAGCGGATATTTGGGATCTTCTGACAGACCGTCAACCAGAACCCGCAGGGTTTTACCTGCGAATTTGGCATTTTCTTCTCTGGATATGCGGTTTTGCACATCCAGAAGCCTGTCAAACCACCGCTGCTTTTCTTCGCGGGAAATCGGATCCGGCATGCCGGCCGCCCGGGTTCCGCCCCGGCGTGAATAAATAAACGTAAACAAAGAATGAAACCGCACTTTTTCAATCAGCTCAATGGTTTTCTCAAAGTCTTCTTCCGTTTCCCCGGGAAATCCTACAATAATATCGCTGGTAAAAGTGATTTGCGGCATCAGCGACCGCGCATATTCCACAAGGCTCAGATAGTGCTCCGCTGTGTACCGCCGGTTCATCGCCTCCAGCACCCGGTCGCTTCCCGACTGCACCGGCAGGTGGATGCACTTGCACACCTTGTTGCAGCGCGCCATGACCTCAAGCAGCTTTTTTGAGCAGTCCTTCGGATGGCTCGTCATAAAACGAATGCGGAAATCCCCCGGCTGCGCCGCAAGCGCCTCCAAAAGCTCTGGAAAATCCGGTCCGTCTTCCCCGCCGTCATAGGAGTTGACGTTTTGCCCAAGCAGGGTTATGTCTTTATATCCCTGGGCGAGCAGCGTGCGAAAATCCGAAAGAATTGCCTCAAACCGGCGGCTGCGTTCCCTGCCGCGCACATACGGAACAATGCAGTATGAGCAAAAATTGTTGCAGCCATACATGATGGACAGCCAGGCGCGCACCCCTTCTTTCCGCACCGGGGCAACGCCTTCAAGAATTACGCCCTGCTCATCGCCGGAAATGTCAAATACCCGGCGACCGCGGCTGATTTTGTCATACAACAGCTCGGGAAAACGTGCCAGAGCATGCGTTCCAAACACCAAATCCACATAAGGATAGCTCTTTTTGATTTTCTCAACCACGGAATCCTGCTGCGCCATGCAGCCGCACACCGCAAGAAGGAAATCCGGGTTTTCCCTCTTGATATGGGACAGCTCTCCCAGATTTCCAAATACGCGCATCTCCGCGTGTTCGCGAATGGCACAGGTATTTAAAATCGTGAGATCGCTTTGAGCCGGATTCTCCGTAAAACCAAAACCCATTTGCTGCAGCATTCCGCGAATCAGCTCTGTATCCGCCTCGTTCTGCTGACAGCCGTAGGTTTTCGTGCAGGCCAGCGGCCGCACCCCCTGCTTTTTTTGATGCAGCAGCTGCGCAATACGTTCACAATATTCCTTTTGTCTGCGAAGTTCCTGTTCACTGACTTCATTTCGGGGCTTATTCATAGTTCCTCCAACATTTAAACACTTCTATATATTGTAGCACAAATCAGAACATTACGCAATTTAACATTTTTTCGTGCGCAAAAAAGCCCTCTGCAGATGTCTGCAGAGGGCTGAAACAGTCCGCCGGTCTTCCGGAGGTAGCGATTTATTTCCAGGACCAGTTATATACAAAATAGGGATAGCTGGAGTCGGGGTGCACAACGCAGTTGAGATCCTTGTTCCAGGCAAACATCTGATTTTTGTGGAACAGCGGAATGTCCACGGCGTCTTCCGTGACGATGGAAATAATCTCGCCATACAGCTCAAGACGCTTATCCGAATCGCTTTCGCCTTCGGCCTGGGCAAACAGCTCATCCACCGTGGGATTGGAATAGCGGCTATAGTTGGCCGAACCGATGCCGCTGGTGGTGTACTGACGGGAAGCGTAGGCAAAGTCGGTCGAGAAACCCTGGCCGCCGCTGCACAAATCGTAATTGCCGGCAATCGCCTCTGCAACCATGGCCGTGGAGTCCATACCGACCAGCTCGACGGTGCAGCCCAGCTCCATAATGCTCGACTGGAACACGACGGCGCACTTGTCATGATAAGAGCCCGCAACCGTATAATATGTGCCAAGATCCACTCCGTCGGGATAGCCCGCCTGCGTCAGAAGCTCTTTGGCCTTCTCCAGATCGTACGGATACTGCACGGCATAGTCATAATTGACGCCGAAGCAGGTCTCGTTGCCCTGCAGCCACGCCGGCTCGGCATAGCCTTCGAACGCAACCTGGCACATGGTCTCACGATCGGTCGCATAGTTCAGGGCCTGACGAACCTCCTTGCTGTTGAAGGGTTCGCGCTCGTGGTTGATGTAGATCAGCGCTGTGTGCTTTGTCGGAGTGGAAGCAAAGGAGTAAAGATCAGGCTGGGACGAGATCTCCAGGTACTGGCTGGCCGGGCACATAATATGATCAACTTCGCCGGACATGTAAGCAACAGCCGCAGTGGTGTCGTCGGTGATAATGGTG